>NZ_JAKTIJ010000005.1:0-282036 GCF_027855275.1 Acinetobacter sp. AOR12_HL
AGGAAGATCATCATGGCTAAAGCCAAGTTTGAACGTAATAAACCACACGTAAACGTGGGTACAATCGGTCACGTTGACCATGGTAAAACAACTTTAACTGCTGCGATTGCAACAATTTGTGCAAAAACTTACGGCGGTGAAGCGAAAGATTACTCACAAATCGACTCAGCACCTGAAGAAAAAGCACGTGGTATTACAATTAATACATCACACGTAGAATACGATTCTCCAACTCGTCACTACGCACACGTTGACTGCCCAGGCCACGCCGACTACGTTAAAAACATGATCACTGGTGCTGCTCAGATGGACGGCGCGATCCTTGTATGTGCTGCAACTGACGGTCCAATGCCACAAACTCGTGAGCACATCCTTCTTTCTCGTCAGGTAGGTGTACCTTACATCATCGTATTCTTAAACAAATGCGACCTTGTTGATGACGAAGAATTACTTGAATTAGTAGAAATGGAAGTACGTGAACTTCTTTCTACTTATGACTTCCCAGGTGATGATACTCCAGTAATCCGTGGTTCAGCTCTTGCAGCGCTTAACGGTGAAGCTGGTCCTTACGGTGAAGAATCAGTTCTTGCTCTTGTAGCAGCACTTGACTCTTACATCCCAGAGCCAGAGCGTGCAATCGACAAAGCATTCTTGATGCCAATCGAAGACGTATTCTCAATTTCTGGTCGTGGTACAGTAGTAACAGGCCGTGTTGAAGCTGGTATCATCAAAGTTGGTGAAGAAGTAGAGATCGTTGGTATTAAAGATACGGTTAAAACAACTGTAACTGGCGTAGAAATGTTCCGTAAACTTCTTGACGAAGGCCGTGCAGGTGAGAACTGTGGTATCTTACTTCGTGGTACTAAGCGTGAAGAAGTACAACGTGGTCAAGTACTTGCTAAACCAGGTACAATCAAGCCGCACACTAAATTCGACGCAGAAGTATACGTACTTTCTAAAGAAGAAGGTGGTCGTCACACTCCATTCTTAAATGGTTACCGTCCACAGTTCTACTTCCGTACAACTGACGTAACTGGTGCGATCCAGTTGAAAGAAGGCGTTGAAATGGTAATGCCAGGTGACAACGTTGAAATGTCAGTAGAATTAATCCACCCAATCGCAATGGACCCAGGTCTACGTTTTGCGATCCGTGAAGGTGGTCGTACTGTAGGTGCTGGTGTTGTTGCTAAAGTAACTGCATAAGCATAATATAGTGACGAATTATGTCTCAAGTTGAGAGCTTTGGCTCTCAACTTGCTTTATAGGTCAGTAGTTCAATTGGTAGAGCGTCGGTCTCCAAAACCGAATGTTGGGGGTTCGAGTCCCTCCTGACCTGCCATATTTTGAAATAAAAAGCTTGATGCTGGCTTAGTTGTTCATATAATAAGTCGCGAGTTCTACGACGAGTACAAAAATGTCGAATGATAAATCGCGTGACGCATTGAGCGACGCGCCAATTCCTCAAAGAAATAATTCTGCTGAAGTTGTTCGTTCTGGTTCGCCTTTAGATATCGTTCTATGGGTGATAGCAATTGCATTATTGCTCTCGGCTACCATGGTGAATCAGCATTTACCAGCGTATTGGGCCCCTGCAAATGATGTTTGGGTGCGCGTTGGGGTAATTTTTGCTTGTATCGTTGTGGCTTTAGGTTTATTATACGCCACCCATCAAGGTAAAGGCTTCGTTCGTTTGCTGAAAGATGCACGAGTCGAATTGCGTCGAGTAACTTGGCCAACAAAACAAGAAACAGTCACAACATCGTGGCAGGTTCTATTGGTTGTAGTTGTTGCATCATTAGTTTTATGGTGTTTTGACTATGGTTTGGGTTGGTTAATTAAGTTGATTATCGGGTAAAAGAGCTATGAAACGTTGGTACATTATTCATGCCTATTCTGGTTATGAAAAACAAGTGATGCGTTCACTTAAAGAACGAATCCAGCGTAGCGCTGTTGCCGATAGCTTTGGTGATGTCCTTGTTCCTACCGAAGAAGTGGTAGAAATGAAGGATGGTAAGAAGCGTAAATCTGAGCGTAAATTCTTTCCTGGCTATGTGTTAGTTGAAATGGAAATGAATGACGATACTTGGCACATTGTTAAAGAGTGTCCAAAAGTATTAGGTTTTATTGGTGGTACACCTGAAAAACCTGCGCCAATCACTCAACGTGAAGCAGATGCGATTCTTGCGCGTGTACGTAATACTGGTGAAGCCCCACGTCCTAAGACGATGTTTGAGCCAGGTGAAGAATTACTTGTTATTGACGGTCCATTCACAGACTTTAAAGGTGTGGTGGAAGAGGTTCAATACGATAAGTCACGTTTAACGTTGACGATTAACGTGTTTAATCGACCAACTCAGGTTGAACTCGAATTTCGCCAAGTCGAAAAAACGATTTAATCTTAATTGGTTGAAAAGCGCCCGATTTTATCGGGCATTGTTGTTGTAACAGTATTGTTACGTAGAAATTGGGGAGCCTAACGGCGTTTGTACCCAGAGGTATTTAAAATGGCTAAGAAGATTGACGGCTATATCAAGCTGCAAGTTCCAGCTGGTAAAGCAAATCCATCTCCACCGATTGGTCCTGCACTAGGTCAACGTGGTGTAAACATCATGGCATTCTGTAAAGAATTCAATGCTGCTACACAAAAAGTTGAACCAGGTCTTCCAATCCCTGTAGTGATTACTGTGTACAACGACAAGTCGTTCACATTCATCATGAAAACTCCTCCAGCTTCTATTCTTCTTAAGAAAGCTGCTGGTATCCAAAAGGGTTCATCTGTACCTAACAAAACTAAAGTTGGTAAGTTGACTCGTGCTCAATTAGAAGAAATCGCGACTACTAAAGAACCAGACTTAACTGGTGCTGACTTAGACGCGCGTGTTCGTACCATCGCTGGTTCTGCACGTTCTATGGGCTTGGAAGTGGAGCTATAAGACATGGCAAAGTTAACTAAACGTCAAAAAGCCATTGCTGCTGCTGTTGAAGCGAACAAAGTTTACACTTTGGAAGAAGCAGTACAGGTTCTTAACAGCTTGCCTGCTGCAAAGTTCAAAGAATCTTTAGACATCTCTGTAAACCTTGGCGTAGATCCACGTAAATCTGATCAGGTTGTTCGTGGTGCGACTACATTACCTGCAGGTACTGGTAAAACTGTACGTGTAGCTGTATTTGCTCAAGGCGCGCAAGCAGAAGCTGCGAAAGAAGCTGGTGCTGATGTTGTAGGTTTTGATGACCTTGCTGAAAGCATCCAAGGTGGAAACCTTGACTTTGATGTTGTAATCGCTGCTCCTGACGCTATGCGTGTTGTTGGTAAGCTCGGTACAATTCTTGGTCCACGTGGTTTAATGCCAAACCCTAAAGTTGGTACTGTAACTCCTGACGTTGCTGGCGCTGTTAAAAACGCTAAATCTGGTCAGGCACGTTACCGTGTAGACAAAGCGGGTATTATTCACGCTGCGATTGGTCAAGTTGGCTTTGATGCTGCTGCAATCCGTCAAAACGTTGAAACTTTAGTTGCTGACTTGAAAAAGTTAAAACCTGCAACTTCTAAAGGTGTATACATCAAGAAGATCACTTTGAGCTCAACTATGGGTCCTGGTCTTACTGTTGATGTAAACAACGTTTCTAACTAAGTTTTAACTTGGTTAAGTAAAGAATTTTAAAGTCCTGATGAGGATTAAGCATAAAACAGAAAAGTTATTTCTGCTTTTGCTTCGGTAGAGTAAAGCTTTATCTATTACTTATCAGGCGGACTTTGAATTGATAAATGAGAATTTATCAGCGTCAAAGACCTCAGGCGAAAAGACGTTATTTTCGAATAGCGATTTTCTTAATAAACCAGCCTGCGTAGACGCGGTGGTGTGATTTGTTCCTCCTCCGCGTGTAAGTCGAAAGACTTACGAACTGGGAGTGTGCCCATTGGGTACATAAATCACCTTAGGAGGTTTTACAATGGCTCTTCTTATTGAAGACAAAAAACAGATCGTTGCAGAAGTAAGTGAAGTTGCTTCTAAAGCGTTTGCAGCCGTTGTTGCTGACTATCAAGGTTTAAGCGTAGAGCAATTAACAACACTTCGTGTTGAAGCTCGTAAGTTAGGTGTAACTACACGTATTGTACGTAACACTTTGGCTAAACGCGCATTTCAAGGTACTCAGTTTGATATCTTGAACGACAACCTTGTTGGTCCAACAATTCTAGGTTTTTCAACTTCTGAAGATGACATGGGTGCAGCTGCACGCTTGTTCGAAGAATTTGCTAAAACTAACAAAGCATTTGAATTAAAAGCTGCTGCATTTGACGGCAAAGTTTATCAAGGTGCTGATGTTAGCGTTATTGCTAATCTTCCGAACCAAGAGAAAGCGCTTACTATGCTTGCCTCTGTCCTTCAAGCTCCTATTTCGAAATTGGGTCGCCTCATTACAGCACTCAAAGAGAAAAACGAGTCAGAAGCTGCTTAATCAATTTTACACACCATTCAATATCCATTTGGAGTTATTCTCATGGCTTTAACTAACGAAGAAATCTTAAATGCAGTTGCTGAAAAAACTGTTCTTGAACTTGTTGAATTAATTTCTGCTTTCGAAGAGAAATTCAACGTATCTGCAGCTGCTGTAGCTGTTGCTGCTCCAGCTGGTGGCGCTGCTGCTGCTGCTGAAGAACAATCTGAATTCAACGTTGAGTTGACTTCTTTCGGTGCTAACAAAGTAGCTGTAATTAAAGCTGTTCGTGAAGCAACTGGTCTTGGTCTTAAAGAAGCTAAAGACTTAGTTGAAGGCGCTCCTCAAGTTCTTAAAGAAGGCGTTTCTAAAGAAGAAGGCGAAGAACTTAAGAAGAAACTTGAAGAAGCTGGTGCTACAGTTACACTTAAGTAATTGTAAAAGGAGTCGGTTTTTAAATCGGCTCCATAAAATGGCTGATGGCTCTTGGGTCATCAGCCTTTTTGCGTTACAATAATCGGCTCGATTTTTGTTAGTTTTGTTTGGTTTTTAGAGAAAGCCTAAATAAAATAAATAAATTCAAATGCTTACCAATATTTTTCATTTTTAAAAATATTGTTAAGCGTTTTTATACCACTAAAAATTGCAGCATTTGTAAACAGTGGTGGCCATATCGGCCTGCGTAATTCCTTCTGAGCCCGTTCTGCAGGCGGGCTTGGTTTACTTTCCGAGGACTCCAGATGGCATACTCATATACCGAAAAGAAACGGATCCGTAAGAATTTTGGTAAATTGCCCCAAGTAATGGATGCACCGTACTTATTATCGATTCAGGTCGATTCGTACAGAACATTCTTGCAAGATGGCAAATCACCAAAAAACCGCGAAGATATCGGTCTCCAAGCCGCATTTCGTTCAGTTTTTCCTATCGAAAGTTATTCTGGCAATGCTGCTTTAGAATTTGTTGAGTATAGCCTTGGTAAACCTGAGTTCGATGTACGCGAATGTATTCTTCGTGGCTCGACTTATGCGGCACCAATGCGCGTTAAAATTCGTTTGATTATTAAAGATCGCGAAACTAAATCAATTAAAGACGTACGCGAACAAGAAGTCTATATGGGTGAAATTCCACTCATGACTGAAAATGGTACCTTTGTTATCAACGGTACTGAGCGTGTAATCGTATCTCAATTACACCGTTCGCCAGGCGTATTCTTTGACCATGATAAAGGTAAGACCCACTCAAGTGGTAAAGTGTTGTATTCAGCACGTATCATTCCTTACCGTGGTTCATGGTTAGACTTCGAATTTGATGCAAAAGACTTAGTTTACGTACGTATCGACCGTCGTCGTAAATTACTTGCTACAGTTGTGTTACGTGCACTAGGTTATAACAATGAACAGATCTTGAATTTGTTCTATGAAAAAGTACCTGTGTATCTTGACATGGGTAGCTATCAAATTGACCTTGTACCTGAGCGTTTACGTGGTGAAATGGCTCAATTTGATATTGCTGACAATGAAGGTAAAGTCATTGTTGAGCAAGGTAAACGTATTAATGCTCGTCACGTACGTCAAATGGAAGCTGCAGGTTTAACTAAGCTTTCAGTTCCTGATGAATACTTATATGAGCGTATCACTGCTGAAGATATTACTTTACGTGATGGTGAAGTAATTGCTGCAAATACTCTGTTAAGCCATGAAGTAATGGTGAAGTTGGCAGAAGGCGGTGTTAAGCAATTTAATATCTTGTTCACTAACGATATTGACCGTGGTTCATTCGTAGCTGATACATTACGTGCTGACTTGACGCGTGATCGTGAAGAAGCATTAGTAGAAATCTACAAAGTAATGCGTCCGGGCGAGCCACCAACAAAAGAAGCTGCTGAAAACTTATTCAATAACTTGTTCTTCTCTTCTGAACGCTATGACTTATCTCCAGTAGGTCGTATGAAGTTCAACCGTCGTTTAGGTCGTCCTTACGAAGTTGGTACTGATCAGAAGTCACGCGAAGTTGAAGGTATTTTATCGCACGAAGATATTATCGATGTATTACGTACATTGGTTGAAATCCGTAACGGTAAAGGTGAAGTCGACGATATCGACCACTTAGGTAACCGTCGTGTACGTTCTGTTGGTGAAATGACAGAGAACCAATTCCGTGTAGGTTTAGTTCGTGTTGAGCGTGCTGTTAAAGAGCGTTTAAGCCAAGCAGAAACAGATAACTTGTCTCCACAAGATTTGATTAATGCAAAACCAGTTGCTGCTGCAATCAAAGAATTCTTTGGTTCAAGCCAGTTATCTCAGTTTATGGACCAAAACAACCCATTATCTGAGATTACACATAAACGTCGTGTATCTGCGCTTGGTCCTGGTGGTTTAACACGTGAACGTGCAGGCTTCGAAGTACGTGACGTACACCAAACTCACTATGGTCGTGTTTGTCCAATTGAAACTCCTGAAGGTCCAAACATTGGTTTGATCAACTCGCTTTCTGTATACGCAAAAGCGAATGACTTCGGTTTCTTGGAAACACCATACCGCAAAGTTGTAGATGGTCGTGTAACTGATGATGTTGAATATTTATCTGCAATTGAAGAAGTAGGTACTGTTATTGCACAGGCCGACTCTGCAGTAGATAAAGATGGCAACTTAACAGAAGAATTCGTTTCTGTTCGTCATCAAGGTGAATTCGTACGTATGCCGCCTGAAAAAGTAACGCATATGGACGTTTCTGCACAGCAGGTAGTATCTGTTGCTGCATCACTTATTCCATTCCTTGAACACGATGACGCAAACCGTGCGCTCATGGGTTCAAACATGCAACGTCAGGCAGTTCCTACTTTACGTGCGGATAAACCGCTTGTAGGTACAGGGATGGAAGCGAACGTTGCACGTGACTCCGGTGTGTGTGTAATCGCAAACCGTGGCGGTGTAATTGAATATGTAGATGCTTCTCGTATCGTTATTCGTGTAAACGAAGATGAAATGGTTGCAGGTGAGGCAGGTGTAGATATCTATAACCTCATCAAATATACGCGTTCAAACCAAAATACTTGTATTAACCAAAATGTTATCGTGAACTTGGGCGACAAAGTTGCTCGTGGTGACATCTTGGCAGACGGTCCGTCAACAGACATGGGTGAACTTGCGCTTGGTCAAAACATGCGTGTAGCGTTCATGACATGGAATGGTTACAACTACGAAGACTCGATCTTGTTATCTGAGCGTGTACTTCAAGAAGACCGTTTAACCTCTATTCACATTCAAGAATTGTCATGTGTAGCACGTGATACTAAGTTAGGTGCAGAAGAAATTACTGCCGATATTCCTAACGTAGGTGAAGCTGCGCTTTCTAAACTTGATGAATCAGGTATCGTTTATATCGGTGCTGAAGTTACTGCTGGTGACATCTTAGTTGGTAAAGTAACGCCTAAAGGTGAAACTCAGTTAACTCCTGAAGAAAAACTGCTTCGTGCAATTTTTGGTGAGAAAGCAGCTGACGTTAAAGACTCATCTTTACGTGTTCCATCTGGTACTAAAGGTACAGTTATTGACGTTCAAGTCTTCACTCGTGATGGCTTAGAGAAAGATGACCGTGCTTTAGCAATTGAAAAAGCACAGCTTGATTCTTATCGTAAAGACTTGAAAGAAGAATACAAGATCTTCGAAGAAGCGGCTCGTGAGCGTGTAATTCGTTTGCTTAAAGGCCAAGAGTCTAATGGCGGTGGTTCAACTAAACGTGGTGATAAACTTTCTGAAGATTTATTATCTGGTTTAGAGCTTGTTGACTTACTTGAAATTCAACCAGCAGATGAAGCAATCGCTGAGCGTTTAACTCAAATTCAAGTGTTCTTGAAAGAGAAGAGCGCAGAAATCGATGAGAAATTCGCTGAGAAGAAACGTAAGCTTGCAACAGGTGATGAATTAACAACTGGTGTATTGAAAGTTGTTAAAGTTTACTTAGCTGTTAAACGTCGTATTCAGCCTGGTGATAAGATGGCTGGTCGTCACGGTAACAAAGGTGTTGTATCTAACATCTTACCTGTTGAAGACATGCCACATGATGCTAACGGTGTGCCGGTAGATATCGTATTGAACCCGCTGGGTGTACCATCTCGTATGAACGTGGGTCAGATTCTAGAGACTCACTTGGGTATGGCGGCTAAAGGGCTTGGTGACAAAATCGAAAAAATGTTGAAAGAACAACGTACAGTTTTAGAACTGCGCGAATTCTTAGACAAGATTTATAACAAAGTCGGCGGTGAGCAAGAAGATCTTGATAGCTTGACTGATGAAGAAATTCTAGCGCTTGCAGGTAACTTGCGTGCGGGTGTGCCTTTAGCTACTCCTGTATTTGATGGTGCTGAAGAAAGTCAAATTAAAGACTTACTTGAATTGGCTGACATTTCACGTACGGGTCAAACAGTATTGTTTGACGGACGTACAGGTGAACAGTTTGACCGTCCAGTAACTGTTGGTTACATGTACATGCTTAAATTGAACCACTTGGTTGATGACAAGATGCATGCGCGTTCAACTGGTTCTTACTCACTTGTTACACAACAACCGCTTGGTGGTAAAGCACAATTCGGTGGTCAGCGTTTCGGTGAGATGGAAGTATGGGCACTTGAAGCATACGGTGCAGCATATACACTCCAAGAAATGCTTACAGTGAAGTCGGATGACGTTGAAGGCCGTACTCGCATCTATAAGAATATTGTAGATGGTAACCATTATATGGATCCGGGTATGCCTGAATCGTTCAACGTATTGACCAAAGAGATCCGTTCTTTAGGTATCAACATTGAACTAAAAAATGGTGACTAAGTCGTAAGACTCACGATTTTTTAGGTAAAAACAATATTTGTGACCCAGTCGGGTAAGCGAGGCTTCCCGACACACGGAGAAAAAAATTGAAAGACTTGCTCGATATCATGCGTAAGAAAACGGACTCAGATGGTCATGCACCAGTTGAGTTCGACCGTATCCGTATTGGTCTTGCGTCACCAGAAATGATTAAGTCATGGTCTCATGGTGAAGTTAAAAAACCTGAGACAATCAACTATCGTACGTTCAAACCAGAACGTGATGGTTTGTTCTGTGCCAAAATCTTTGGTCCAGTAAAAGATTACGAATGCTTGTGTGGTAAATACAAGCGTATGAAATACAAAGGCGTCATTTGTGAAAAATGTGGCGTTGAAGTAACTACAGCAAAAGTTCGTCGTGAACGTATGGGTCACATTGAGCTTGCTTCTCCAGTTGCACATATCTGGTTCTTAAAATCGTTACCATCCCGTATCGGTTTATTACTTGATATGACACTTCGTGATATCGAACGTGTATTGTATTTCGAATCATACGTTGTTACTGATCCTGGTATGACACCATTTGAAAAGTATCAACTTCTTAATGATGAAGAATACTTTACTGCTCTAGAAGAGCACGGCGACGAATTTGTTGCAAAAATGGGTGCAGAAGCAGTTCAAGACTTGTTGAAAGACATCGACCTTGAAGCTGAAATTTCACGTTTACGTGAAGAAATTCCTCAAACAACTTCTGAAACGAAGTTGAAAAAAGCGTCTAAGCGCTTGAAATTGATGGAAGCATTCAAAGACTCAAACAACAAGCCAGAATGGATGGTAATGAACGTACTTCCGGTACTTCCACCAGATTTACGTCCATTAGTTCCACTTGAAGGTGGTCGTTTCGCGACTTCTGATTTGAACGACTTATATCGTCGTGTAATTAACCGTAACAACCGTTTGAAGCGTCTTCTTGACCTTGCAGCGCCGGACATCATCGTACGTAACGAAAAACGTATGTTACAAGAGTCTGTAGATGCATTGCTTGATAACGGTCGTCGTGGTCGTGCAATTACTGGTTCTAACAAACGCCCATTAAAATCTTTGGCAGACATGATCAAAGGTAAACAAGGTCGTTTCCGTCAGAACTTGTTAGGTAAGCGTGTTGACTACTCTGGTCGTTCGGTAATTACTGTAGGTCCTACTTTACGTCTTCACCAATGTGGTCTTCCGAAGAAAATGGCACTTGAATTATTCAAGCCATTCATTTTCGCGAAATTACAAGCTTCAGGTCAGGCAACAACCATTAAAGCTGCAAAGAAAATGGTTGAGCGTGAGACTCCGGAAGTTTGGGACGTTCTTGCATCTGTAATTCGTCAACATCCAGTAATGTTGAACCGTGCGCCAACACTTCACCGTTTAGGTCTTCAAGCATTTGAACCTATTCTTATTGAAGGTAAGGCAATCCGTCTTCACCCGCTCGTCTGTGCTGCGTTCAACGCCGACTTCGACGGTGACCAAATGGCGGTACACGTTCCATTGACACTTGAAGCACAGTTAGAAGCTCGTGCATTGATGATGTCAACAAACAACATCTTGTCACCAGCAAACGGTGAGCCAATCATCGTTCCTTCTCAGGACGTTGTCTTGGGTCTTTACTACATCACTCGTGATGCAGTAAACGCGAAAGGTGAAGGCATGGTGTTTGCGGATACTCACGAAGTAAACCGTGCACTTGCAACTGGTCAAGTTGCGATCCATGCTCGTGTTAAAGTACGTGTGCATCAAACGGTTATCAATGAAAATGGTGAGCGTGAACAGCAAACTATTATTGTTGATACAACACCAGGTCGTTGCTTACTTTGGGAAGTTGTTCCAGAAGGTTTAAGCTTCGACATGATCAACCTTGAGATGACTAAAAAGAACATCTCTAAGTTAATCAACTCTTGCTACCGTAAACTTGGTTTGAAAGATACAGTTATCTTCGCTGACCAATTAATGTACTTGGGCTTCCGTCAAGCGACTCGTTCAGGTGTATCTGTAGGTATGGAAGACATGTTAATTCCACCTACGAAACACACAATTATTGACAAAGCGGAAACAGAAGTTCGTGAAATCGAACAACAGTTCGAACAAGGTTTCGTAACTGCTGGTGAACGTTATAACAAAGTTGTCGATATTTGGGCGCGTACAAACGACCAAGTTGCTAAAGCAATGATGGATAACTTGTCTTATACACTTGTGAAAAACAAACAAGGTGAAGACGAGAAGCAAAAATCATTCAACAGTATCTATATGATGTCTGACTCTGGTGCCCGTGGTAGTGCGGCTCAGATTCGTCAGCTTGCAGGTATGCGTGGTTTGATGGCAAAACCGGATGGCTCGATTATTGAGACTCCAATTAAAGCGAACTTCCGTGAAGGTTTGACAGTACTCCAGTACTTCATTTCAACACACGGTGCGCGTAAAGGTTTGGCCGATACTGCATTGAAAACTGCGAACTCTGGTTACTTGACTCGTCGTCTTGTAGACGTAGCACAAGACTTAGTAATTACTGAGCCAGATTGTGGTACAAGTGGTGGTCTAGTGATGACTCCATTCATTCAGGGTGGTGATGTCATCGAGCCATTACGTGACCGCGTATTAGGTCGTGTAACTGCTGAAGATGTACGTCGTGCATCTGATGATGAAGTTGTATTACCTCGTGGTACGTTAATTGACGAGAAAATCGCAGCTCAGCTTGAAGAGGCTGGTGTCGATGAAGTTAAAGTACGTTCTGTAATCGCATGTGAATCAACATTCGGTGTATGTGCGAAATGTTATGGTCGTGACCTCGCTCGTGGTCACTTGGTAAACCCAGGTGAGTCAGTAGGTGTAATGGCTGCACAATCAATCGGTGAACCAGGTACACAGTTAACAATGCGTACGTTCCACGTGGGTGGTGCTGCAAGCCGAACTTCTGCTGCAAACAGTGTTCAAGTACGTAACAAAGGTACTGTACGTTTCCATAACGTAAAAACTGTACAACATGCGAAAGGCCACTTGGTTTCAGTTTCACGTTCAGGTGAAATTGGTATTGCCGATGAGTTAGGTCGTGAGCGTGAACGCTACAAACTTCCTTACGGTGCGAGCATCTTGTTGAAAGATGGTGAGCTTGTTGAGGCTGGTGGTATCGTGGCGACATGGGATCCGCATACGCATCCATTAGTAACAGAAGTTGCTGGTAAAGCACGTTTCAGCCAAATTGCTGATGGTGTAACTGCAACATCTAAAACTGATGATGCAACTGGTATGACAACTGTTGAAATCTTGCCTGTAACAGCACGTCCTGCTTCTGGTAAAGATTTACGTCCAGCAATCGTATTAGATACAACTGATGGCGGTGAACAGTTCTACTTCTTACCACAAAATACAATTGTGACCGTTCGCGACGGCGAAACAATTGGTGTGGGTGACGTTATCGGTCGTGTACCACAAGAATCTTCACGTACTCGTGATATTACCGGTGGTCTTCCGCGTGTTGCTGACTTGTTCGAAGCACGTAAGCCGAAAGAACATGCGATCTTGGCAGAAGTGTCTGGTATCGTAAGCTTCGGTAAAGAGACCAAAGGTAAGAACCGTTTAGTGATTACTCCAGATGACGGTTCTGAAATTTACGAAGAGTTGATTCCAAAATGGCGTCAAATCAACGTGTTTGAAGGCGAACATGTGAACCGTGGTGAAACCATTTCTGATGGTCCACAAAATCCACATGACATCTTACGCTTGAAAGGTGAAGTTGCTTTAACTAACTACATCGTGAACGAAGTTCAAGACGTTTACCGTCTCCAAGGTGTAAAAATCAACGACAAGCACATTGAAGTTATCGTACGTCAAATGTTGCGTAAAGTTGATATCATCGATGGTGGTGATACAAGCTTCATCAAAGGTGAGCAAGTGGATTACATCCGTGTTGTTCAAGAGAACCAAGCTGTCTTGGCTCAGAACAAGTTCCCTGCGAAGTTTGAACGTCAATTGATGGGTATTACGAAAGCATCGCTTTCTACTGACTCATTCATCTCTGCTGCATCGTTCCAGGAAACAACTCGTGTGTTAACTGAAGCGGCTGTAACAGGTAAAGAAGATGATTTACGTGGCTTGAAAGAAAACGTTGTAGTGGGTCGCTTGATTCCAGCGGGTACTGGTCTTGCATACCACTTAGAGCGTCGTCGTCAAGAAGCGGAAGCAGCAGAACATGCTCTTCACAATGACTTCAGCGAAGTAGACCAAGCATTTAGCCAAGCTTTAAACTCAGAACAATTCTAAGCTTAAACTTGCATTAAAAAGGCGCCTTAGGGCGCCTTTTTTGTGGAAAAAATAAGCCATTTTTACAAAAAGTCTATTAAAGCACTCTTAATTTATTACTTAATGGGGGAAAACCCTCCATGAAAGCATACTATTCTAGGCGCAACTGAGTAGAGGAGTAGCTTTAATGAAAAAAATGATGATGATTGCAGGTGTTGGTTTAATGTCAACTACTCTATTTGTAGGTTGCCAAAATGCCAGCCCAGAAAGCAAACGTATTGGTTCGGCAGCTATCGGTGGTGGTGCAGGTGGTGCTGTAGGTAAACATATAGGCGGTAATATTGGTGCAGGTTTAGGAGCAGCGCTTGGTGCTGGTGTTGCCGCTAATGCTAAAGGCTCTAGCAGTAAAACAGTACGTAATAGTGCCATTGGTGCAGGTGTTGGGGCAATCTTAGGTGGTGCAGTGATTGGTGGTGACGCTGGTGCTGCTGCAGGTGGAGCCCTCGGTGGTAGTGCTGGTGCAGCCTATGAAGAGAAAAAAGGTAAGTACTAAAACTACCTCTAACTATATTAAAAAAGAAGCTCTTATTTCATTAAGAGCTTCTTTTTTATCTGCTTTTAAAAGATGAAAATTTAACTCATCACTGTGCATAAATTGGCTTTACAAAATATCTATTAATTACGACAGTGCAATAACACAAACTGATCAAATTTCCCATAAAAGAAGACTATGCTTTGATTAAAGCCCAAAGGAGTGAGTACGGTCATGAATAAAAAAATTGGTTTAATATCTACTGTCATAATATCTACAGTTATGTTCACTGGCTGTCAAAATATGAGTCCGTCTGACCAGCGTATTGGTGCAGCAGCAGCGGGTGGTGCATTGGGTGGTGGTCTTGGTAACCATGTTGGTGGTGGTATCGGTGCAGGTTTAGGTGCTGCGGTAGGTGCAGGTGTGGGTTCTAATACTCAAGGCGGCAGTAAACAAACTACAACCAAGAGTGCGATTGGTGCAGGTATTGGTTCGGTCGTTGGTAAAGCTATCATAGGTGGTGATACAGGGGCTGCAATTGGTGGCGCAATCGGCGGCGGTGCTGGTGCTGCGATTGAAGAAAAGAAATAAAAATAAGTGAAATGAAAAATAAGCGCCTTCATGCGCTTATTTTATTAGTAGAAGGCTTTGCTTTTTTACGTCGGATATAAAGTGTCTTTTGGACTTCAGCAATTCTCACACCTGATTCATCGAAAATATTTAAATGATATGTTCTAAGAACAGGAGCATAGTTTTCGGCAAGTTCACGAATTTGTTCGATTTCTGCTAAATCAACTCGAATGTCAGCATAAACGGTACTTCGGCCAGGTGATAAAAAATTAATTTCAGCTGCTTTATCCCAAACAATATATTTTGATCCGAGATGATGCATAAGAATCAACATATAAAAGGGGTCAACCATTGAATAAAGGCTTCCGCCAAAGTGAGTGCCTACCAGATTTTGATTTTTCCAAGTAAGTGGCATTTTTACTCGAACATGACAGAGCTCTAAATTCATGACTTCAATATGAATTCCAGCTCCACGGTAAGGTGGGTAATGGTTAAATAAGAATTTGGAAATTGAAGGAATGTTCTGAAGTTTTTTTAAAATAGCCATAATAGTCAATTTTTTTTATTGCAACACTGGTCATACTAGATAAGTATCATCTTTTTTATATTGATGGCAATGCTTTATCCGATTAATGACATGATCGATTGAAAAACAAAATAGGAAATGATTATGCAGCCAAAGATTTATGCCGTAACGACAAGTGATCAACAAACCTTGTGTGCCAAAGCTTGGGGTGATGAGAAAAATACTCCATTAGTGTTAGTGCATGGTTATCCAGATAATCAGGAAGTATGGGAATCGGTCATTGAGCATTTAATCAATGATTTTTATATTGTGACTTATGATGTCCGTGGAGCAGGCTTATCATCTATTCCTAAACGGATACGGGATTACCGTTTAGAACGTTTATCTTTAGATTTGCAGGAAGTCGTAGATGAGGTAATCCCAAATCGACAGTTCCATATGGCTGCGCATGATTGGGGTTCAATTCAGTCTTGGGAATCTGCAACAGAACCTAAATTTAAAGGCCGGTTACTCTCTTATACAACAATTTCCGGTCCATGTTTGGATCATGCGGCACTTTTCTTAAGAGAGAAGTTTAAAACATCACCTGCACAGATCCTAAAAATACTCACAAAATCATGGTATATCGGAGCATTCCATTTACCGCTAATTGCTCCAACTGTATGGTCGCTGTTTAGTCCAGAGAAGTGGGGTAAGATCTTAAAAGATTTAGAGCGAAAAGATAATTTGCCTTTAAATAATAATATTTCCTCAGATGGGAAATACGGTATTAACTTATATCGTGCGAATTTTATTCCACGTTTAACTAGCCCTCGTCAGCGTTATGCGCAATGTCCAGTTAAAGCAATTATTTTAAAGTATGACACTTTTGTCAGCCCAGAATATATTACAGAAGCGATGCCAAAATGGGTTGAAAACTTCGAATATGTTGAGCTTGAAGCAAATCATTGGGCGATTTTGAGTCAGGCTGAAAAAGTGGCAGCTCATATTCGCCAGTTTATTAACTCGCAGAGCTAATAAGTGACTGTTTAATATACAAAACTGGTAATTCGGCGATATTTTCGGCTTCATAGAGGTGAATCTGGTAGAATATCGCCTTTTGTTTTGCTCTGAACTTATTCATGAATGCTGTCGTTATTGCGATTGCAGTGATGTTCTTATTATCACTGGCGCGCGTTTCTGTCGTACTGACTTTAGTGGTTTCTGCCATTGTGGGCGGCCTTGTAGCGGGTTTAAGCCTTTCTCAAACTGTTGAAGCCTTTAACGCTGGTCTTGGTGATGGTGCTGAGGTTGCACTTGCCTATGCAGTGTTAGGGGCATTTGCTCTGGCACTTTCAAAATCTGGATTACCCGATTTACTTGCCCATAAACTGATTGGTTTATTGGGAATGGAAGCAGGGAAAAGCCGAGAAACTAAAGTGAAATATTTACTCTTAGGTATTTTACTGATCGCAGCTATTTTCTCTCAGAACCTTATTCCAGTTCATATTGCTTTTATTCCAGTATTGGTTCCGCCTCTATTACGGGTAATGAACCATTTAAAATTAGACCGCCGCGCCGCAGCCTGTGTACTTACGCTAGGATTAGTTGGGACATATATTTTCTTACCTGTTGGCTTTGGTGCGATTTTCCTTGAACAGATTTTGATGGGAAATATCAACAAGATTGGTGCTGCTTATGGCTTACATGTAGAACGTGGCATGATGCCTATTGGTATGGCAATTCCAGTTTTGGGAATGGTTCTAGGCACCTTGGTTGCGGTATTTATCAGTTACCGTAAGCCACGAATTTATGCTGACCGTTCGATAAGCCCTGTAACTACAATTGATTTAGATAAACCTCTTCGTGCAACTGCACAAGATGAAACAGCAGACTTAAAAGCAGACGCAGAAGAACTTAAACATGAGGCAGAGCAAGGCCCTGTTATTGCTAAAAAAACAATTTTTATGGCTTTACTGGCTATTGGACTCACCTTAGTTGCGCAGCTTTATTCCGGCTCAATGATCTTGGGTGGTTTAGTGGGCTTTGCAGTGCTTTCTACGGCAGGCATTTTTAAATGGCAAGATGCAGATGATGTCTTTGTACAAGGCATGAGAATGATGGCTCTAGTCGGCTTTATTATGATCTCTGCTGCCGGTTTTGCTTCGGTTATGACTCATACCGGAGATATTAACCAGTTGGTTAAAGGTGTGGTAGAAATCATTGGTGATAACCGTGCGCTTGCTGCATTTTTAATGCTTTGTATTGGCCTATTTGTCACGATTGGTATAGGTTCATCTTTCTCAAGTGTTCCTGTATTAGCTGTTATTTATGTCCCTTTATGTGTCCAGTTCGGTTTCTCACCGTTAGCGACAATTGCGCTTATCGGGACAGCTGCTGCTTTAGGTGATGCTGGATCTCCGGCTTCTGATTCTACCTTAGGACCAACAGCAGGTTTAGGTGTAGATGGGCAACATGACCATATTTGGGATACTGTGATACCAACATTTATTCACTTTAATATTCCGCTATTAATTTTTGGTTGGATTGCAGCCATGGTTTTATAATTTTTATAAAATATTAAATAAAGACCTCCTTAGTTTTTATCTAGAGATAATAATTAGGGAGGTTTTTTTATGGTATAAACAAAACATATATTTGGAATAAACTATATTAAAATACTCGGGATTTAAAGTTTATTAAAAAGGTTGGTTATATAAAATAATTCTGATTAATTAGGTTGGAATAAAAAACCAATTAAAATAGTCGGTTAATATATAATTTTATTTAAAACAATTATTTAAAAATAAATATAAAAATAATTTTATAATGGGTGTTGCATCAATTTAAAATAAATGTTTATTATAAATATAAATAAGGTTGGAGATATTAAAGTGTTCAAAAAAGCATTAGTTATTGCATTAATGGGGGTGTCTTCATTTACTTTTGCTGGTAATTGGCAAGTAAAATTTGGGGGTAGTGTTATTGCTCCATCGGAAGATACAACAACACCTTTAGGTGTAGTAAAGGCTGATCATGAATATGCATTTACTCCATCAGTAGAATACTTTTTTGGTCAATCTCCATTTTCGGCAGAATTATTATTAGCAACACCTATTAATCACGATGTATTGCTCAATGGCGAAAAAAAAGCGCGTATTAAACAATTACCACCAACAATTACAGCAAAATATCATTTTAAAAACTCGACTCGTTTTACACCGTATATTGGTATCGGGGCAACAGCATTTATTCCTTGGGATGAACAAGGTGTTGCTGTAAAAGTTAAAGAAGATTTTGGTGTCGCTGGCCAAGTTGGTTTTAATTTCCAACCTGCTGATGCTAAAAATTGGGGAGTATTTGTAGATGTGCGTTATGCAGATATTAGTCCAGAGGTAACAATTGATCCTTCAGTAGCTAATTATAAGTTTGATTTAGATATCAACCCGTTTGTTTACACTTTAGGTTATAGCTATAAATTCTAAGCATAATAATAAATAGAAAGAATATAATAATAAACCTAGATTCAGGCACCTCACATAGCTTTTTATGTGAGGTTTTTTATTTCATGGTTCTCACTAAAAAACGCATAAAATAGACAGTTTTATACATATTTTACCGCTCTTTATTTCTAAACTATTTTTATACATTTTTAAAGGAATAACATGATGAATAGAAAATTTGCCATGGGGCTAGCACTTTTTAGTGGTTTAGCTTTTACGCATAGTTTGCAAGCCGCTAGTTTCTCTTGCAATGCTGCAAAAACAAAGACTGAACTCAGTATTTGTAAGAACCGATCTTTAAATGATGCCGATGTCAAAATGGTAACGACATATCAAATTGTTTTACATGCACTACCAATGGGTGGACGTGATAATCAAAAAGATACACAGCAGCAATGGCTGAAAAAAAGAAATGCTTGTGCAGCTAATGTGAGTTGTATTTCTAAGGCATATCAGCAAAGACAAAAACAACTAGACACTATTTTACAAGATAGGGTCTTAAGCCATGGACCATTTTAATTAGAGTAAAATTTTTTAATATTCAGGATTGAAAAATTTTAGAAGTACTCCATTCATAAAGCATTCGAGAACAAACAGACTTCAAAATTTAAGGAGTGATTTATGAGTGAACAAGCATCACAAAATTATAGTTTCCAAGCGGAAGTAGCACAGCTTTTACATTTAGTGACGCATTCTCTCTATTCAAACCCTGAAATTTTCTTACGTGAACTTATCTCTAATGCATCAGATGCATGTGATAAATTGCGTTTCGAAGGAATTAATCATCCTGAATATTATGAAAATGACCCTAATTTACATGTACGAATCAGTTTAAATAAAGAAGATAAAACTTTAACGATTTCTGATAACGGTATTGGTTTAAGCCAACAAGAAGCCATTGATAACTTGGGTACCATTGCAAAATCAGGTACTAAAGATTTCATGTCAAAATTGACGGGTGACCAGAAAGCGGATGCTCAGTTAATTGGTCAGTTTGGTGTTGGTTTCTACTCAGGTTTTATTGTTGCCGATAAAATTACGGTTGAATCACGCCGCGCAGGTCTAGATGCTTCTGAAGGGGTGCGTTGGATTAGTGGTGGTACAGGTGAGTTTGAAGTTCAACAAATTGATAAAGCTTCACGCGGTACTGACATCATTCTTCACTTACGTGATGATGCGCTTGATTATTTAGAGTCTTATAAAGTTAAGCAAATCGTTAATAAATATTCTGACCACATTAGCTTGCCAATTGAAATGCAAAAAGAAGTTTGGCAAGAAGAGGAAGCTGCTGAAGGTGAGGAGCCTAAAGGCGGCCAAATGGTCAAAACAGATGAGTGGGAAGCAATTAACTCGGCAAGTGCCCTATGGACACGTAACAAGAGTGAAGTGACTGAAGAGCAATATGTTGAGTTCTATAAAAACTTAACTCACGATTTTGAAGCTCCGCTTGCATGGGCACATAACCGTGTAGAAGGTAGTACGGAATATACCCAGTTACTTTATATTCCAAGTAAAGCACCTCATGACATTTTTACACGTGAAGCAAAAGCAGGAATTAAGCTGTATGTAAAACGCGTATTTATTATGGATGATGCGGACAATCTAATTCCAAACTATTTACGCTTTGTACAAGGTGTTGTGGACAGCGCTGATTTACCGCTTAATGTCAGCCGTGAGTTGTTGCAAGAAAGCCGTGATGTTAAGACAATCCGTGAAGGTAACGCACGCCGTGTACTCACTTTGCTTGATGGCTTAGCTAAATCTGAAGATGAAAAAGACCAAGAAAAATTCAAAACGTTCTACACTGAGTTTGGCTCAGTTCTTAAAGAAGGTTTGGGTGAAGACTTCGGTAACCGCGAACGTATTTTAAAATTATTACGTTATGCAACTTCAACAAATGATGAAGTAACAACTTCTTTTGCGGACTATAAGGCACGCATGAAAGAAGGCCAAAAAGCTATCTATTATGTGACTGCTGAAAGTTTAGCTGCTGCTAAGAACTCTCCACAGTTGGAGTTGTTTAAGAAAAAAGGCATTGAAGTATTATTAATGGCAGAGCGTGTTGACGAGTGGGCAATGAACTTTGTTCACGAGTTTGACGGTACACCATTGAAGAATGTATCTAAAGGTGCAGTTGATTTAGGTGACTTGCAAGATGCTGAAGAGAAAAAGGCACTTGAGCAAGCGGCTGAACAGTTTAAGCCTGTTGTTGAGAAATTAAGTGATTCATTGAAGGCTAAAACCAAAGAAGTCCGTGTAACGACACGTTTGGTAGATTCTCCGGCATGTTTAGTGACTAGTGAAGGCGAGTTGTCTCCTCAACTTATTCGTATGCTCAAACAAGCAGGGCAAGCCGTACCTGAAATCAAGCCAATTTTAGAAATTAACCCTGAGCATCCTTTAGTGAAAAAACTTGAAGGTTCAGAACAATTTGATGATTTGGCGAATGTGATTTTTGATCAGGCGGTGATTGCAGAAGGTGGCTTACCGGAAGATCCGGCAGCTTATGTGAAGCGTATTAATAGCTTATTGCTAAAATAATTTTGCAATAGAAAAAGCCTCTGAATTATCAGGGGCTTTTTTGTGGATAAAGAAAGAGTTATCCACAACTTGATGGTTTTTGTCTAAAAATTAGCTTCCAGATTCATTTGGACACTGAGCTGATGCTTGGGGTCATCATCAAGATGGTTAAAGAAATTAAGATCATTTTGCATAAAAATCCAATCTCTCCATATCGGTTGACGCCATGAAATATAAGGTCCCCAACTATTTAGGCGGATATCATTATTGGCATATACACCACCGCTATAAATACCGTAAGTCAGACGATTATCTTTTACAAATTCAAATTGTTGGAAAGTCCAATTCCCCCAGTTGTAATCTTCTTTTCCACTCTTATTTACATTAAATGTATTGGAAAATAATGTGTTATCTTGCATTTTCTGCGTTAAGTTCAGCGTCGTTTCAGTGTAATTCCGGCTAGTCGAACCATATCGGAAAATTTGTTCAGTATCTAGACTAATGTTATGTCGTAAATTCCATTTTTTCTTGGCAAGAAATTGTACATAAACATCACTTTCCGAGTTTGAGCCTAGATCAAGATCATTTTCAAACGGCATCCAGGTTGAAATGGTATTCCAACTTGCTGTGAGCGGATTATTTTCTGAAACATGAAGAGTTGAAGCTTTCTTCTTGACCTTGCCAAAGGTTTTATAAGGATGTTTGCGTTGGGCTGCGCGACTCCACAACGTATCATTTCCAAATACAGCCATCAGGTCCTGAATAAGTGCGGTATCTGAACTATGATCTGTTTCTACTTCGCATGGTGAACGTAAAAAAGATACAGACTGACTTTTTGTTTTAAGTGAAACCGCAGACGAATACAGGGGTCGTCTTGTAGAACGTGAGTGTTTCAAAGAAATAGGAAAAAGCTGTATATGAGGAATTAAAACCAGCATACCTAAGCTATAAATGCAAAGTAAGGCAGTAGATCTGTATTCAAATGAAAAAGAAGAGAATTGATTCATTTTTCTGAAGATCAGGAATCAAAAATTAGCTCGTTATTGTAAGAAGAAAAACTTAAACTTTTATTTAAAAGTATTTTATTATTCATCACCTTGGATGGGGAACCCAAGGTGATCTTTAAGCTTAGAAAAGGGCTTCTAATCGTAAGAATGTGCTCACATAATGGTTGCGATCTTCACGATGGTCATTAAAGTAATTGAGGTCGCCTTGTACAAAGAACCATTCACGTAAAACAGGTTGACGCCATGATACAAATGGTCCCCAACTGTTTAAACGTAAATCGTTGTCATTGTAGTAGCCACCTGTATAAATACCATAGTTAAAACGGTTATTTGCAAAGAAGCTATGTTCTCGGAAAAGACGGTTTTCCCATGTCAAATCATCGTCTTGATCATCGGCATAAGTTAAGCTGAACTGGTTTGATAAGATCGGCTGATTTGGACGAGCATGGGTAAGTTCAAGATTAGTTCGTAAGTAGTTTTCACTATCTATGCCATAACGATAAATTTGTTCTGCATAAAATTTAAAATCATTACGGAGTTGCCAGTCTCTCGATGCTTTTAAACGGACATAAATATCATCGCCAGAACGGACACCTAAGTCAGCGTCTGTTTCAAAAGGTAGCTTTTTCGAGAAATTTGACCAACGTAATGCGATTGAGCTGTTGTCATCTCGAGTTCGTTTACCATCTAACTTTTTATTTGGATCTTGATTTGGGTTTTGATTGATATTGGCTGGGCTATTATTAAATTCGTCATCTAAAGAGTCATCACCAAATACCACACTTAAACGCTTCTCTAGAGTAGGTAATTTGATCTTACCGCGAATTCTGGGCTTGATTTCATAATTATCATATTCATTCCAATAGTTATCGATCATGACCCGAATGGTGGCTGATGCAGGTTTTTGTGGGTCAACTTCACCAAACCAATTATCAATTTTTCCAGATGTACGATCGGCCCAATTACGGATTTTCTTTTGTTTACGGTCAAACCAAGTCTGATCTTCGGTTTGCACGGTTGGTGGAACAATTGGTTCGTTGGACTGCTCCGGGAAAATCGTTGGGGTTGCATCAATCCATCTTGGAATTTGGTCTAAAAGATTTTCATCTTTATTTTCTTCAGTTTGTGCTCCAGATGACAAACCGTTTACTTGTTGGGTTGAGGAAGAATTTACTTCTGCATGAGCCATACATACTGAACCAAATCCTAAGGTCAAAAGGGCAAAAAGCTGCCGATATGTAATGATGTGAAATGTTTTCATATCTATCTTTATGTTTTGTTGTTATTGTCACTTTTGTAGATTTTTCTAATAAAATCAAGAGGACGACACAAAACTTAAGTAAATTTAACTTTTCTTACATATTTGAAATTAATTAAAAAGTTTAAGCTATTAGCGATAATTTTTAAGCAAAAAAAATCCCCCAAACTAGGGGGAGTTTTTGATCAAGGAAACTTCAAATTCCGATCATTAAACACATAAAAAACAGAACATTACAGCGCGAATATTCTAAGCCGCAATCATAAACCGATTTTAAACAATTGAATAGTTCTTTTTTTAGAACGCTCTATTGCTAAAATGGTGATAAAACATACGACTCGTTCACACTTTATCGTTAAGCCTATTTATTTTGTGGAATATCGCATGTTTCATCATTACAAACAGCTGCGTCATCTTGCTCGATATTTTCAGCATTTGCCTTGAGTTGTGCTTGTTCTAGTACTTGTAAAAACACTTCACGAGGTTGTGCTCCTGCAAGTGCGATTCTTTGGTCAAATACAAAAAAAGGTACGCCAGTTACATTGAGTTGCTCATGTGCAATTTTTTCATCATGACGAACAAAGTCAGCCAACTCATTTGTATCGAGTACATATTCAACTTCGGCATTATCAAGGCCAATACGAGAAGCAATTTCTTCTACAACTTCGCGTTCGCCAATAGCTAGACCTTCAGTCATATAAGCATGGAAAAAAGCTTCTTTTGCTTCGTTTCCTAAACCTTTACTTTGTGCAAGGTGGATAATACGGTGTGCATTAAAGCTATTGCCTGAATTGGCTTTTTGCCATTGGAAGTCAATACCTTCAGAAGCAGCCATGGCCGCAATGTTGCGTTCCATTTCTTCCATCTCTTCATAGGTACGGCCATATTTTTTAGCCAAACGCTCAGTATTTGAAGTGTCATGTTTTGCGGGAGCATCAGGATCTAGTTCGAAACTATGCCAGTGAATATCAAGCTCGATACCTGCCTCGGCAGCGACATGTTCAAGGCGTTTTTTGCCGATATAGCAGAAAGGGCATACTACATCAGACCAGACATCAACACGCATGGGAGAATCTCATAAATATAATTTACCCATCATAATAGGGATGATGTACACGGATTTAAAGCATTGAATGGAGAATAGAGTGTTGCGTATTGTGAAATAAATGGCATATAAAGAACTATAAGCTCTATTTTATAACTATAAAGAGCAAAACTATAAGAATGGAAATAGGAGGTGTTTATGCGCCGAGTTTTGATTGCAATTGCAAGTCTGGTTGTTATTACGAGTATTGTTTTTTTTACCTATCAACATATAAAACAGCAGCAAGCCAAAGATAGCAGTCAAATGTTTGATGTGGTAATGACTGAAAAAATGAATCAGCTTTATGATCAGGCCCAAGACTGGACTAAACCTGTACAACTTGATATTCACGATAAACGGCTGGCAGGACACTACAAACAAGTCTCAGAGTTTCTTTTGAGTTATTGGGTCCAAAATGTAAATGCACGTAATGAATATTTAAGAGAATTAAAAGCTGCGAAATGGGATACGTTTTTAAATGTTGACCGTTTAGATCATGATAAAAAACAAAAATATGCTGAAACCGAAAAAATGCTAGCCGATGTTCGCAGAGCTTCAGATAAGTATCAATCCGAATATGAAAAAATTCATAAAACCTTCTTGGCAAAAATTCAGGAACTGTCTGTTGATAAAGAGATGAGACAAATCCTCGAAATAAAATTAGGAGCTCAGCAAAAAGCCGATCAGGACCATGCAATTTTTATGATTGAGCTACAAATTTTAGATAAAGCAGAAGAAATGTTTAAGCTTTTAAAAACTTATCCATGGCAAAAGAAAGATCAGATGATACTTTTCCATGAAAATGCTCAGGTCAAAAAGTTTAATGCACTGTATCAAGACGTTTTAAAACTTAATGCAAAAATTGAAAAAATTAAGAAAAAGAATGTAGCTGCCTTGGAAGGGGAGTTAAAAGAATAGCGACAGGAGGAGCATCACTTTTTAAATATTGGTGCTCTCAGCTTTTCCTTTCGCCAAGAAAGATTGTAATAAACTTTGAGAAGTTTGCAGTTTGTTTAACTGATCGGACACATGCTTAAGTTCTGTTTGTAGTTTTTCTTGAACCACTGGACACAGCGTAAATACCCGTTCATCTAAATCAAAACATGGCAATAAAACATGAATGTCTTTCAGGTTCATACCTGCGTCATTTAATATTTTAATTTTCTTAATATTTTCAATATCTTTTTGCGTATAACTTCGATAATTATTACTCGCTCGATGAGGCTGTATAAGCCCTAAATTTTCATAATACCGCAGCATACGTGGGCTTACTTTTGTGAGCTCGGAAACTTTAGCTAAGTTCATAAAATATGGGTTGACCTTAACAGTGGTGTCATAGTTTAGCATGTTTTTATATTTCAAAATGGTACTTGTTCAATGATTAGAAAACTCATTTTATTGGTGATATTCGGATTAATGTCATTTGTTACAAATGCCAAAACCCTTGAATTACAGGAGAAGAACATGCGTCAAATATTTGTGCTTCACGGTTACTCAGCTTCTATTAACGATCATTGGTTTTTGGACCTAAAACACCAAATAGAAGATGAAAATACAACTGTTACTTTAATACCATTTCCAGATTCTGAGCATCCGGACGTCGATGCTTGGCAGAAAGTATTAGATGAGCAGATTCCTGCAGTTAATGAAAATACTTATTTTGTTGCCCACAGTTTAGGGGTAATTACCTTGCTACACTTTTTACAAAGACATGATTATCAAAATATTGGAGGAATGATTTTAGTATCTGGATTCTCTGGTCCAATTTCAGACTCTTCACCTCTTAGTCCTTATATAACAAAGAGTAAAGTCGACACCAACTATTTCCGTGACATAAAGAAAAAGCTGGTTTATTTGTCTGATAATGATGATTTGGTTCCACCACAACTAACGATTCAATTGGCTAAGGATATTGATGCGCCTTATATTACCGTTCCTAATGGTGGGCACTTTTTAGGTCGGGAAGGTTATACGGAATTTCCGCAATTAGTCGATTCTTTAAAAGAAATGTTAGAAAATTGATAAAAATCCCCGCATTGAGCGGGGATTTTTTATCTTTACTGAAATTTGTAATTTTTATTCCTAATCTATTAAGGCTGGTAAATGATACCCATGACTTTCGCAGGTAAAGCAATAATATCGAAAGTTAAGGTAAACGGAAGCAGTGGTAAACTTGCTAGCTTCTCCTTAGTTGATAAGGGTACTTTTCCGCTTTTATCATGAAGATATTGGATTCTAACGTGATATGGCTTGGATAAAGGGGTTATTTTTTTAAGATTGTTTACAGGAGGATAAACAGTTCCTCTAAGATTTAACTCAAATTTATGTAGTTCTAATGTCTTTTCATAGTCACATGGAATTACACCATATTGTTTGAATAAAGCTGATTCTTTCTCGTTCAATTTCCCATTAGGTGGGGTGTAAGAAAATCTAATATGTCCGTAAAAATGGTTACTATTCGAAGCTGGAGCATTAAAATCTAGCTCATTACTTATTTGAATATATTGTGGATTTAATTGACTAATTAATTGAATGAAATCGTTACCGCCTTTACTAATGACATAACTATATTTTTTCCCTGCGATAACAATACTGTCCTCTGGTTCATTTGGGAGAGATACTGATGGTTTACCGAATGCAATTACATCATCTTCTGTTAAAGTGATCCATTCATAGCCTGAGTCGTATTTTGTAAATAGCTCTCGCGTGTTTTCACCAATAATTCGATTACTCACACAACCAGTGAGAAAGAAACTGGCTAGTAAGCAGCTCATAAGAATATTCTGATTTAATATTTTAAAGTTCATTATTTCTGTCGAATTCAATAGATTTATAAAAAGCTGACTATAAACAAAAAATCGTAATATTTAAATCTGGCAATATAATATGACTTAGCCATATTCAGATTAATTTCTAAAATCTTTTATGAATTTCTTTTTAATAAGTTTAAAAATCTAACGTTATTTACCGTTTATCTGAGCATTACTGAATCAAAAATGACTTTGTTGTAGCCTATTTATAGAACATTTTATTTAGTCATCATTTTGAGTTCGCGTAGGGTGACTGATTTTGGGAGCAAGTTATGAACTTTCTAAAACAATCAGCCTTCATTGCTGTATTTGCTTTTATGGGTTTACCAACTGTTCAAGCAGAAGAAGTGGCTACTTTACCTACAATTCGCGTTATGGCCGAATCTGAGCTACGTGAAGAAGTGGGCTTTGTCCCATTTCAAGAAGATAAAAAAGTGCGTCAGGCTCTACAACATCGTGAGTATAAAACTCATAACGATATACAGAATGCTTTAGTCCCTGAAGGTATGACGACAGTAGACTATCAACCTGTCATGGCACAGCCAGACTTGTCTCAGCTTTCTCCATTTTTACGAGAATATATTCTAGCTGTAGCGGGTGGAATCCAATCTTCTGACTCAACCAATGGTCTTTTTGAAATGTTAAAGCCTCTGCAAATTAATCGAAGTAATGTCGATGCTTATCGTGAAGGTACGATGAAAGTAAATTTAGATGATATTTTGAAATTACAGCAGCAAATTCAAGATGGTTTAAAAGGTCGATAAAAAAATCCCCGCATTGAGCGGGGATTTCTTTTATCTCAGTGTTAATTAAACACGTTCGATCACTGTTGCGATACCTTGACCAAGGCCGATACACATGGTCGCAAGACCGATTTGAGTATCTTGTTGCTCCATTACGTTTAACAACGTAGTGGTGATACGAGCACCTGAACAGCCTAGTGGGTGACCTAAAGCAATCGCACCACCATTTAAGTTCACGATGTCTTGTTTGTCATACAGACCTAAGCCTTTAAGAACAGACAAGCCTTGTGCAGCAAATGCTTCATTTAACTCAACAGTCTGGATATCAGCAATTGATAAGCCAGCACGTTTAAGCGCTTTTTGAGTTGCTGGAACTGGACCATAACCCATGATTGCTGCATCACAACCAGCAACCGCCATAGAGCGGATTACGGCACGTGGTTTTAAACCTAATGCTTGTGCACGTTCAGCAGACATAAGCAACATTGCAGAAGCACCATCAGAAAGAGCAGAAGATGTTGCTGCTGTTACTGAACCACCTTTAGGGTCAAATACAGGTTTTAATGCTTTGAACGCTTCAAGATTTGCATCTGGACGAATCACTTCGTCGATGTCGCAAAGGATTTTAAAGCCATTTGCATCGTGGCCTTCAACACCAATGATTTCATTTTTGAAACGGCCTTCTTGAGTTGCAGCCCAAGCACGACGGTGAGATTCAACACCGAATGCATCTTGTTCTTCACGGGTAATGCCGTTCATGCGACCTAACATTTCAGCAGTTAAGCCCATCATGTTAGATGCTTTAGCGTAGTGTTTAGATGCTTCAGGGTTAAGGTCGATGCCGTGCATCATACCTACGTGGCCCATGTGCTCTACACCACCAATAATGAAGATATCACCTTGGTTTGTTGCAATTTGTGCAGCCGCAGTGTGGATTGCCTGCATAGAAGAACCACAAAGACGGTTCACTGTTTGACCAGCCACAGTTTTAGGCAAGCCAGCCAATAAACCGATGTTACGGCCAATGTTCATACCTTGTTCTAGGGTCTGGTTTACACAGCCCCAAATCAGGTCTTCAACTTCATTTACATCAAACTGGTTACGGGCAACGAGCGCACGTACAAGTTCAGCAGATAAACTGTCGGCACGTACATTACGGAACATACCGTTTTTAGATTTGCCCATGGCAGAACGAACGCCATCAACAATCACAACGTCACGTGGATTTAAAGTAGCCATTCACGTCGCTCCTTAACCGTAGAATTTTTTGTTGTTAGCAGCCATGTCGCGCAACATTTGTGGCGCTTCATAAGCCTTACCTAAGTGCGCATATTTGTCGCAAAGTGCAACGTATTCAGCAACACCTGTTTGGTCGATGTAACGGCATGGACCACCACGGAATGGAGGGAAACCAATACCCATAATCATTGCCATGTCTGCCTCAGACGCAGTCGCTACAATGTTGTCTTCTAAGCAACGAACAGTTTCATTGCAAAGAGCAAGCATCATACGGTCAATAATTTCTTGGTTATCAAATTCGCGTTTTTCGCCAGTTACGAATGGAGCAATTACTTCATACGCTGTTGGGTCAACAGTTTTTGCTTTCTTGCCTTTCTTGTCGAGTTCGTATTTGTAGAAACCTACATCATTCTTTTGACCAAGACGCTTCGCTTCGTACATTGCTTCGATCGCGCCTTTGTAGTCTGGCTTCATACGGTCAGGGAAACCTTCAGCCATCACTTCAGCACCATGTACACCTGTATCGATACCTACAACATCGATCAGATAAGCAGGACCCATTGGCCAACCGAACTTAGACATTACATTGTCGATTTGCTGGAAATCTGCGCCGTCTTTTACAAGAAGGTCAAATGCACCGAAGTAAGGGAACAATACACGGTTAACCAAGAATCCTGGGCAGTCATTTACAACGATTGGTGTTTTACCCATTTTTTGAGCAAGCACGACCGTAGTTGCAATTGCTTCTTCAGAAGTTTTTTCACCACGAATAACTTCAACAAGTGGCATCATGTGAACTGGGTTGAAGAAGTGCATACCAACGAAGTTTTCAGGACGTTGTAATGCTTTTGCTAAACGTGTAATTGAAATGGTAGAAGTATTAGAAGCAATGATCGTGTTTTCACGAACATTTTTCTCAGTTTCAGCAAGTACGATTTCTTTTACTTTTGGATTTTCAGTTACCGCTTCGATCACGATGTCGACTTCTTTAAACTCTTCGTAGCTTAAAGTAGGACGGATGCGAGCAAGTGTTTCACCCATTTGCGCAGGTTTCATTTTCTTGCGTTCAACTTGCTTGGTTAACAAGTTGTTTGCTTCTTTCATACCTAATGCAAGTTGTGGGTTACCAATATCTTTCATGATGATTGGAGTGCCTTTGCTTGCCGCTTGGTAAGCAATACCACCACCCATGATACCCGCGCCAAGTACAGCAGCTTGGTTTACAGGGTGAGCACCCTTTTCATGTTGCTTAGATGCTTTTTTAACAACTTGGTCATTAATGAATAAACCAATTAATGCTTCAGCTTGAGGAGTTACGGCTGCTTTGGCAAAGCCTTCAGCCTCAGCTTTTAACGCTTCATCACGTGCAAGGCTTGCACCAGCTTGTAATGAATCAAGTAATAATTTTGGAGCAGGGTATTGAGCAGGATTTGCTTTAGCAAGTACCGCACCTTTTGCTGTGTTGAACGCCATCATTTGTTCAAGTGGGTTCAATTTTACAGCTTCAAGTTTTTCTTGGCGTTTTGCTTTCCAGTTTAAACGACCAGAAATCGCTTGTTTGACCAGGTCAGTAGCAGCGTCAAGTAATTTGTCCGCAGCAACCACAGCATCTACAGCGCCATCTTTAAGTGCAGCAGCCGGTTTCTTTGGAGTAGCCATTGCCATCCATTCAACTGCATTATCAATACCAATGAGACGGCTTAAACGAACACTACCACCGAAACCAGGGTAAATACCGAGTTTGATTTCTGGTAAACCGACTTGTGCAGCTTCTGACATCACGCGATAGTCACAAACTAAACACATTTCAAAACCACCACCCAAAGCCATGCCGTTAATAGCAGCAACTTTTGGAAGGTCTAAATCTTCAAAGCTATTGAAGATTTCGTGAACAGGCATAAGCCAGTCAACAATCGCTTTTTCGCCTTGTGCAAAGTTTTGACCAAATTCGGTAATATCTGCACCAACAATGAATGTAGATTTGCCCGAGGTAACAACTAAGCCTTTAATATCGTTATTAGCTTTTACAGCCGCGATAGCAGCTTTGAAATCTTCAATTGTTGCACGGTTGAATTTATTGACCGACTCACCTTGTAAGTCAAAGCGGAATTCTGCAATTCCGTCCGCAAGCATTTGGACGGTAATGGCATTGCCAGCGTGGATCATGCCTGATCTCCTTAGTTTTGGAGGATTTCTAAGTTGATGTTATGAAGCGTGTGTACAGCTCCGGTACACATTTATGCTTCGCTAATCTTACGATAACTATATCTAAAAAGAACCCGACAAGTTGTATCAAGCCGTGACGCAAGGGTCATCTTATTTTTAATTGAATTCATACCAATTAAATGCATAAAGAAAATCATAGAGATAGCTGCTGAGCAAAGGCTTTTGTTTTAATTTAAGTTTTTATTTATAAAAAGTATAAATCTTTAATTTATTATATAAAAAATGAGAATTTTATCCTATTCACTTCTTGTCAAAAAGGTCAATTGTTCTGGTGTAATGTCTAAAAAAATCGACTACAAAGTCACAATTTTCTAATGAATGATCACCATAACAAATTAAGCGCTTTTTTTATATTAAGGCCTCTTAATTTTCCGAAATACACTGTTTAATTTTTTACATTCGCTTTTTATAAGTCAATTTTGTTAAAATTTGCGCCAATTAAATAAACTTCCGGTTGCTATTACCTTAGAAAATTAAGGTAAGGTTGCCCTAAACTTTGAAAGAGTAGCAATATGATTAAGTGGATCATATTAGCGATTTTTGTGATATCTGCATTGTATATCCAACATCGCGGCAAAGTGCGTCACTCGTTTTATCGTCAATTTTTTGACCATTCAACCTTGCTCGCACCGATTAACTTTTTAATGTACATCTTTTCAAAGGTACCGAATCAACCCTATATCGACACTCAACACTTTAAAGATTTAAAAGTGTTAGATGAAAATTGGGAAATGATTCGAGATGAAGCGAAAGCTTTATATGACCAAGGTGGGATTAAAGCATCAAGTACCTACAATGATTTAGGTTTTAACTCGTTCTTTAAAACAGGATGGAAACGTTTTTACCTCAAGTGGTATGAATCAAGCCATCCTTCAGCTGCTGAACTTTGCCCAAAAACAACGGCTTTACTCAAAACATTACCAACGATTAAAGCGGCAATGTTTACAGAGCTTGCTCCTGACAGCCGTTTGGTAAAACACCGTGATCCCTATGCAGGGTCACTCCGTTATCATTTGGGTCTGATTACTCCAAATGATGACCGTTGTTTCATTGATGTAGATGGTGAAAGATACTCTTGGCGTGACGGTCAAAGTGTCGTGTTTGACGAAACTTATATTCACTATGCTGAAAATAAGACCGATCAAAACCGTATCATCTTCTTTGCCGATGTTGAACGTCCAATGAAAGTAAAATGGATGGAACGTTTCAATCATTGGTTTGGTCGTAACGTAATGACTGCGGCAAGCTCACCGAATGAAACAGGTGACCAAACAGGGGGCTTAAATAAAGCCTTTGGTTATGTTTATCAAATTCGTATTAAAGCTAAAGCTTTAAAAGCTAGTAATCGTAAGTTGTATTACTTCTTGAAATGGTTCCTCATGCTTGGAATTTTCTTCCTGATTTTTGTTCGACCATACGTATTTTAATGAAAGCGCCCGAAAGGGCGTTTTTTTATTGTGATTATTTAAATAATTTAGATTTATTTTTATGCATTTAAAACGATGATTATTAGCGTGGGGAGTATTTTATATAAAATTTCAGGTGAATTCTATTTTAATTATTGGGATGATAAGGCGACTGGTAAATATATGCCTTTCTTGTACTTAATAAATTTTAAAAATTTGCGTGGAATATAAATGAATACGGTGATGAAACAAGCTTTAGTAATAACTACATTCACTGCAGCAGTGATATTGACTGGATGTGGTAAATCTAAGCCAGAGCCAAAATCAAAAACAGAAAAAGTCGAGGCAATTTCGGATTGGAGCTGTACATACCCTGATAATTTAAATCAGATTCAAACCTCTTTGAAAAAAGAATATTTGAAACAAATCGAACGTAGTTTAAGGCAAAGTCAATATCAGGTTGATACGGATATTCTTAATAAAATTAATCAAGGTTTGAAGTTTGAAATTAAAAATGTTCGCACTTTACCGTTAGAAGATGAAAGCCAAAAAAATACACAACTCAGCTGTGAAAGCCAATTGGTTGTTTCATTCCCTAAAGGTTTACAAAAACGTGCGGAAAAAGCATATATTGAAGAGTTGCGTCATTCTGATAAAGAATTGGATACGCTCAATGACTATTTTTCGGATAATGAATCCTCTTTGACCCTTGAAAATGATCAATTGAAAGGTGACTTTTTCTATAATATTACAAAAACAGATAAAGAAGGTTTGGTGTTTGACTTGCCAACTCAAAATAGTGTGATTGAAGGATTGGTTTTTGTTGCCACTAAAGCTGTGCAATATGCAGCTTATGTTAAAGAAAATGAGTTGATTGAAGAAAATATTGAAGAAAATCTGCAAATATCTGAGCAAAATAATGAAGAGCAGACTGCTCTGGCTCAGGAAGCCATGGATGTTCGTAAAAAAGAATTGGATGCTGACAAAGCGAAGCAAGTGGAACGCTTAAATCTGACTTGGGATAAATTGAGTGCCGATAAAAAAACTCAATTTAAACAAGATCAATCGGATTGGTTTAAAAAACGTGATGTTGAATGTAAGGTGCTGGCACAAAAGACTGTAGATGAAATTCCTGAAAAAGACTTAGAAACTTACCAAAAGCAATCCGATTATTGGACTGCTGACATGCGTAAGCAAAATCAGGAAATGCAATATACACAATGCTTTATTCAAAAAACTGCAGAGCGAACAGTTTATTTAAATAATTTAAACTAATCTGAAACTCTATAAGTGCTTGGTCAATCGTTTTGAAATAGATGGGATTGACCAATCTTTAGTAAGTCCGAAAGGGCGTTTTTTTATAGGTATTAAAAACGACAAATTAATTTTGTGACTCATTTCACAGTGCTGGCAATTTGTTACAACTATTAAAAGCCAACAGATAATTTTGATTCTACAATGGCGCGGTTTTTTCGAAGACTTGGTTAGCGGAAGTAGGTTTTACAATGGCTCATGCTCATCACGCAGCTCATGCATATGTTCACCATATCAAAGTGAGAAAAGAAGAAAGTTCTCAAGGTGACTTAAAAACGAAAGCGATGTTAAGCAAAGCTTCTTCGGGAAATAAAAAACTTCATCGACCGGTTTCTAAACGACATAAATCGGAAGATCAAAATATTGATCTACATAAGTTTTCAAGTAAGCTTGAAAGCATGTCTGCAAAGCACAGTAAAGAAAAATGTGCCAAGAATATTCGTATTGCCTTACAAGCTGCGGGTGCAGATGTATCAAAGCATCCTGTAGCTGCATCTGACTGGGGGCAAACGCTAGAAAAGAATGGTTATAAGAAAATCAAGCCGGCATTTAATCGTCCTCAAGAAGGGGATATTTATATTATCGAACGTACAAGTGGACATACTTACGGGCATATTGCGGGCTATACGGGTAATGGCTGGTTCTCTGATTTCCGTCAAAAAACCTATGCGGTCTATAAAGAAAAAGATGTGAAATATAGTTACTATCGCCTCGATTCTTAAGGGAGTACGACACACTTTGTCGGGCTAGTTTCCTATCCCTTTTCAATTTTAGGTTCTGGCACAGTAAAGCACTTGAAAAGTAAAGGTGAAAACATCACATTAGGTATTCAATATTAAGCCATGTATGCCAATAGTGAATCAAAACGCTCGTCCCCATATTGAAAAAATTTTAGCTAATCTGACCCAACTTCCAGGCGTTTATAAGATGCTAGGGAAAGAGGGGGAGTTGTTATATGTTGGCAAAGCTAAAAATCTAAAAAATCGGGTGTCGAGTTATTTTGTTAAAACCATTGAGCACCCGAAAACTCAAGCTTTAGTTGCTCGAATTTATGATATTGAAACGCTAGTTACGCGTTCAGAAACCGAAGCGCTGCTTTTAGAACAAAATCTCATTAAACAGCATCGTCCGCCTTATAACATTATGCTGCGTGACGATAAGTCATATGTCTATATCTTTGTATCGGCAGATAAACCTTATCCGCGAATTGCCAGTGGACGTGGCAAAGGTAAGCACCAAATTGGTAAATTCTTTGGGCCTTACCCAAGTGCTTATAGTGCGCGAGATACCTTACTGGTTTTACAAAAACTTTTTAATGTTCGCCAATGTGAAAATAGTTATTTCTCACAGCGTAAGCGGCCGTGTTTGCAATATCAAATCAAGCGTTGTTCGGCCCCTTGTGTAGGTTTGGTCTCGCCAGAAGATTACAAAGAAGATGTGAATAACAGTATTCGTTTCTTACAAGGTGATACCAAAGAGTTAAACCAGGAACTGATTGCGAAAATGGAGCAGGCAGCGGCAGATCTTGAATTTGAAAAAGCGGTTTTTTATCGAGATCGGTTGTCTTTACTTCGCGAAGTACAAGCACAGCAAGCTGTTTTCAAAGTGAAAGGTGAAGCTGATATTTTGGCAATTGCCTATCAGGCTGGCGTGACATGTGTGCAGATTATGCATGTACGTAACGGACGTATGTTGGGAGGTAAAAGCTATTTCCCTGATATGTTAGGCGATGACCTTGGTCAAATGCTAAGTGACTTCATGGCAAACTTTTACTTTCAGGTTGCCGATGAAGTACCAAGCGAACTGATTGTGAATACTGCCTTACCTGACCGTAAAGAGCTGGAAGAAGCCTTAGCACAGCAGTTTGGAAAGAAAGTCCAGATTAAGAGCAGTGTACGAGAAACACGTGCTGAATGGTTAGAACTTGCCGAAATGAATGTTCAACATGCAATTAAAGGGCAGTTGAGTAACCACTTAGAACTCAATGAGCGTTTCCACCAGCTTGAGCAGGTAGTTGGCCGTCCAATTGATCGGATTGAATGTTTTGATATTAGTCATACCATGGGCGAAGCACCGATCGCATCATGCGTAGTGTTTGACCAAGGTGGAGCACGTAAACGGGACTATCGCCAATTTGCCATTCAAGATATTACTGCGGGTGACGATTATGCAGCAATGCGCCAAGCTTTAACGCGTCGCTATAAAAAGGCAATGTTACCAGATCTGCTTTTAATTGATGGTGGTAAAGGCCAGCTCCATATGGCCATGGAAGTAATGCAAGAGCTTGGGTTAGAAGCTTTTATGGTAGGTGTATCGAAAGGTGAAGGCCGTAAACCGGGGCTTGAAACGCTTCATTTTACCGATGGCACAAAAATCCAGTTACCTGAAGATAGTAAGGCGCTACATTTGATTCAACAGGTGCGTGATGAAGCTCACCGTTTTGCCATTACTAAACACCGCGCTAAACGTGATAAACGCCGCAGTACTTCAGTTTTAGAAGCAATTCCGGGCTTAGGACCTAAACGCCGCCGAGATTTATTAACACATTTTGGTGGTATCCAAGGTGTGTTAAAAGCATCTGAAAAAGAACTGACAGTCGTGCCGGGCTTAGGTGAAGTGATGGCAAGAACGATTTATAAAATTTTGCATGAGTAGTCATGTCTTGAGAAGATGAGTGACAAAAGCGCTCGTAAATTAATAGCTGAATGATCATTCACATATTGGTCAAAATAATGAAAGATATTTCTTAATCATGCGCATGATTTAGGGATATAAATGTCATTATTGCACTTATGGGAAGATGTAAAACAAAATGAATGGATTGATATACCCGCAGGATGGTTACAGGGCCGTACCGTTTTTGGTGGCCTTGTTGCTGGGTTATTAATGCAAAAAGCATGCTCCTATATTCAAGATTCAAATAAAAGATTATTAACTTGTAGTGTTGCTTTTATAGGCCCTGTACAACAAGGCGCTGCCCGATTGACTATTGAAGTTTTAAGAGAAGGAAAGTCAGTCACTACGCTTGAAGCACGTTTATGGCAAGATGATGCGGTACAAACGATTTTGGTTGCAAGTTTTGGGGCTTCTCGTGCATCGAGTATTGAGGTAAAGCAAGAGCCAGTCGTCCCTGCTTATGTATCACCTGAAAATTTATCTGTCATTCCTTTTGCGAAACATATGCCTGAATGCTTTCAGCATTTTGAAGTCTGTTGGGCTGAGGGGAATTATCCGGTAACGGGAAGTAAACACCCCGACTTTGGTGGCTGGTCAAGGTTCTCACCAGAGCAGCATGCGAATCGTCAAATGACATTATCTGATTTGATTGTTCTTATGGATATTTGGCCACCGGGTGTTTTGCCTATGTTTAAGCAAGTTGCACCTGCAAGTTCTTTATCATGGCATATTACGTATGTTCATCCAGTTCGGCACCAGTTGTGTGACTGGTTTAAATATAAAGTAACTACTGAATATGCAGCTGAGGGGTACTCCACAGAATATGCATATCTTTGGGATCAAAATGATCATTTAATTGCAATCTTGCGGCAAACTGTTACGGTATTTACCTAAGTAATCTACTTTCTCGATTCACATATTTCGTATAAAGTGGCTGTTACAGATAGATACAATATTGAAGTATGTGTCTTTGTCTGTTAAAAGATGCGTGAAGACTAAATTGGCGGTGTTTATGACCACAGGGCGAATCCTGAATATCCCAAATATCCTAACTTTGGCGCGTATTGCGCTTATTCCTGTATTTTTGGTGATTGCATATTGGCCGCCTGCAATAGGTATTGGTGAGCACGTAGGAAGTATGACACGTCATATTATCTTAACGGCTATTTTCGTGCTGGCTGCCGTAACCGACTGGTTTGATGGCTATTTAGCACGAACTTTAAACCAGACTTCAGCATTTGGCCGTTTCCTAGACCCGGTTGCAGATAAACTTATGGTCGCAGCTGCACTTATTGTTTTAGTGCAGTGGAAACCGACAATTGCGATGGCTTTCGCTGCAATTGTTATTATTTCACGGGAAATTACTGTGTCTGCTTTACGTGAGTGGATGGCAGAACTTGGCGCGCGGACCAGTGTAGCCGTATCAACAGTCGGTAAATATAAAACTGCATTTCAAATGATTGCGATTAGCGTGTTCCTGTTGAATTGGCAGCCTTTAGAAGTATTGGCCTATGCTTTGTTATATACCGCCGTTATTTTGACTTTATGGTCAATGTTTATTTATTTAAAAGCTGCATGGCCATACCTAAAGCAGCCATAAAATTAAAAAGATGTTCAAAAGCCTTTCCTTGCGAAAGGCTTTTTTATTGGAAAGTGCAAGAATCGGGTCGTCATGGGGTCTTGGCTACTTTAAAGTAAGATTGAGTACTAAGGAGGTGACAGATGCAAATGCTTTCTTCTCGGCAATTTGCTGCGATTGCCACAATTATTGAATATTTATATGAACATCTAGACCAGCAACCAAGCTTAGAAGATGTCGCTACATATATGAATTTAAGCCCGAGTTATATCCAGCGGCAGTTCCAAGAATGGGTAGGCATTAGCCCTAAGAAGTTTGTGCAATATATGAGCTTGCAGCAAGCAAAATATTATTTAATGCAGCAACGTAGTTTATTAGATACGGCTTTAAATACTGGACTGTCGGGTACGGGTCGTTTACATGATTTGTTTATTCAGCTTGAAGGGATGACCCCTGGTGAATATAAGCAGCAAGGTGATGGCGTTGAATTGAATTATTCAGTTGAAACGAGTCCATTTGGTGACTTATTGGTAGTAAGTAGTGATAAAGGGATTTGTTCTGTTCGCTTTGTTGATCACAGTGATAACATACAAGAAATCGTTAAACAGTATTCTCCGAAAGCTCAGTTAAAAAATCACTCTCCGATTTGGCATCAACAGATTGCACAGTGGTTTAGACAAGACTTCTCAGAACATTTACAGCAGAAATTACCGCTTAATCTTGCAGGAACACCATTTCAGCTACAAGTATGGGAGGCACTGCTTACTATTCCCGAAGGACAGTTACGAACCTATCAAGATATTGCTGAGCAAATTGGAAAACCTAAAGCAGTCAGAGCAGTGGCTACAGCTATTGGCCAAAATCCGATTGCGTATTTAATTCCATGTCATCGGGTCATTCGCGCAACAGGAATGGTCGGTGAGTACCATTGGCAAAAAGGGCGTAAACTGGCATTGTTAGCTTGGGAGATGGCTAAGCAGCAAGGGGAGATTGCATGACGCTAGATTTATTTTCTCCAGAACCTTGTTCAAACTTATTGCCTTATGATGGTGAGGTTCAGGATTATGGATGTATTTTAACTGCCGAAGAAGCTGAACAATATTTTCATTATTTGTACCACCATTTGGCGTGGCGACATGATGAAGCGAAGCTATATGGCAAGCACTTTATAACACCTCGTAAAGTTGCTTGGTATGGAGATGAGCATTATCGATATAAATATTCTGGTGTCTTTCGTGATTCTTTACCGTGGGACAAAGCACTTGCTCAGCTAAAACAGCAAGTAGAGCAGATCCTTTCAGAAAAATTTAATTCTTGCTTGGCAAATCTTTATGAAGACGGAACTCAAGGAATGGCTTGGCATAGTGATTCGGATGTGTCTTTAGCCAGAACCACTACAATTGCCTCTTTAAGTTTTGGAGCAACGCGGAAGTTCTCTTTTAGGCATATTCAAACTAAAGAAAAAGTTGAGATGTGGTTACAACCGGGTCAACTTATTGTGATGCGTGGTGAGACTCAACAATATTGGCAACACCGTTTAAATCGTTCAACCAAGATTTTACAACCACGGATTAACCTGACTTTTCGTCAGTTCAAATTTTCATAAGTTTTTTCTAAGAATTGGGCAAGAAAAAAGCCCATGATGGCAACATGAGCTTATTCCTCTGAGGGAGAGCCTACTATTGATGAGCTGCTGATGAAAAGAATCATCAATAGGTGCTAAAATCATAATATGAGAATATTTGGATATTTTCAATGCTTCAAAGTGTAAGAAAACTTTAAATTATCAAAAATATTATTTTAGATCTCGCCCTTTTCTGAAAGTTCCATAAAGCGTTGCTCAATCAATGCCGCGTTTTCTTGCAAAATTTCAATCAACTTTTCAATATTTAAAAAATCAAAGCGGTTCTTTGATGCGACTAACGTTAAAGCCAAAGGAACTTCTTTACTTGAAAAACGAACGGGTACAGCAAGCCCGGAAACATTGGGATCAATCTCACCTTGCGAGAAATAGAAGCCTTGTTTTTTTATTTTACGCATACGTTGAATAAAGCTAGGTTCGTCTACAGCAAAACCTGATTCAGACAGCTCATGTTGAAAACGTTCATAGTAGTCATGCATGCGCTGTTTACTTAAATGTGAAACCATCGTTTTTGGTGAAGCCCCAACATAAATTGGGCGTGGGCAGCCTCGACCATATGAAAGTAATTCAGTATCTTTAAAAATCTCATGATGAATATCAATGCAGTAGTCATCATTTAAATAGGTGAGTAAACAGCAAAGTTCAGTACGCTCTACAATATTTCGCATAAATGGCGTGCTGATTTGGACCAATGGATCGGTTGTTCTAGATACATAGTCAAGAACTGCTATTTTTGAGCCTAAAGTGTAATCGCCAGAAGTACCATTAATACGTTTTAATAAGTCGGCTGATACGAGTTCTTTCAGATAACGGTAGCTGGTCGGTTTAGACAAGCCAAGTTCTTCGCAAATAATATCGACATTAATCACTGGTCGTGAAACGGAAAATAAATCCAGTACGGTTAAAATTTTGCCAAAACTTGAAATTGCCATGATGTCTTATTCGTATCCTTAATAAACGGGTCACACTTGAGTTCTTATAACAGAAAAATTGAAGCTTTGTCTCAATTCCAAGATAACTACCTGATTTAAATATTTTACGCTCAGAATCAGAAAAGTTCTCTTGATTCACACATCATATATGATTAACTAAAAACATATCAAATTATCAAATAAAGATATTTTAGTTGACTAAATCACTTTAATTTGAAAAAATTGTGCAACAAAATATCTAATCGAGAAAGTGGTTTATTCTACCAGCTTTCTCGATGTCTCTTCTTTCCTAAGCTTGGTCGTATAAATAGCGGTCAAACTGAAATCATCTCGGTACATCATGCAGAGATGTAGGAAAAATCATTGTATTGAAGGATGCTCTCATTAACTCATTTGTCTTATAGGCAAATGACAAAGTCGTATTGTCTTTTTTTAAAAGCAAATGGACACTGATGAGCATGCTCATCAGTTCAAATCTATATTTGAGATGAGTTCATGTTATTAAAGCAAATACTGGCTTTCCGCCCGAGTAAGCTTGATCTAATTTTTGCAATAAAGACATTTATTGCCGGTATGTTGGCATTATTTGTTTCGTTCGAATTAGACCTGATTAATCCAATGTGGTCGATCGGTACCGTCCTGATTATCGCCAATCCTTATTCGGGTATGGTGTCGTCTAAGTGTGTTTATCGTTTATTGGGAACGGTAGGCGGGGCTATTATTGCCTTAACCATTACTCCGCATCTGATTAATACGCCGTGGATCTTTACGGTTGTGTTATCACTATGGGTGGGCTTTGCGCTTTATGTGTCTTTATTAGACCGGACTCCCCGCAGTTATGCATTTATGTTGGCAGGTTATTCAACCGCAATGATTGTGTATAACGCGATTACTTATATTGATCAGTACAATATTTTTGATATTGCTTTGGCACGTGTACTTGAGATTTCAATTGGTGTGATTTCGAGTGCGGTTGTGTCTGCGACTATTTTGCCCATGCATATTGGTTCGGCAATCAAACAGCGCGTAACGAAAACCCTCAAAGATACAGAAAACCTGTTTGCTAATTTGTTAAATGCAGATCAACAGCAAAACAATACACAGCTTTTAGCTGCGATTACTCGTGATACGACTGATATTCATGCTCTGGCAGTTCACTTGAGCTATGAAAAAGGTGAGTTGCATGGCATGACCAAACCATTGCAAGAAATGCTCCATCAAATGTCGATGGTGGTTGCGAACTTGGTTGCTTTATCTGAACGAATTAAACAACTGCAAGAACTCAATTTTATTGAAAGTCATTCAGATAAATTAAAGCAGCTTTCAGGGCATGTGATTCATTTTCTGGAACAAAAAGATCAGATGACTGATGAAAATATTCTGCAGTTACCTGACGAGTTTGAAAATGATTTCTTGAACTTAAATGATTCGGCTTCTGAACATCAGCAAGTGTTATTGGCTGCCATGAAAATGGATGTGCGTCATTTCATTAGTAATGTTTTAGCTGTAAAAGTTTTATGGCAACGCATCAAGCAAGGTAATAAAGAGATTCCAGATAACATTACCCCAATGACGACTAAATATCCAAGTTTACACCGAGATCATGGTGTGGCAGTCAGAGGTGGTATTAGTGCAGTGCTGATTACATTTATTGTGACTGGTGTGTGGATTCTTTCTGGCTGGAAAGCTGGGTTCATGATGGCACAGATCGGTGCAGTCACTGCCTGTATCTTAACGGCCCTAGATAACCCTGTTCCTGTCTTGCGTATTTTTATATGGGGCAGTGTGGCTTCGGCGGTTTTAGTTTTTATTTACGCGTTTGGTATTTTCCCTCATGTCACAACATTTTGGGAACTTGGACTCGTTTTATTACCAATGTTCTTATTTGCGGTTTCCATGATGGCGAATCAGGCACTCATGCCGGTCGGGATGGTGCTAGGTATTAATACCATGATGGGGCTGAACTTGCACAATGCTTATAGCATGGATGCAGTGTCTTATTTGGATAGCTCATTTGGTATGGTCATGGGCGTATTGGTGTCATTAGTCGTTATTGATGTTGTGCGTGCCATGTCACCCGATACCAGTGCAAACCGTATTTTGGCTTTACATTACCGTGCGATGCGCCAAGCCATATACATTCCTTATGGTATTGAATTTAAAGTTCACTTACGGGGGATGTTAGACCGTGTTGGTGTCTTAAATACTAAAATGGTTCAGTCAGAAGAGATTAAAAAATCTATTCAACAGGCTTTGGTTGAATCAAGTGCGATCATTGACTTAAGCCGACTACAAGAGTTAGCAAATCAAGTTCCGACATCTTCAGAATTGGCCCATCACATTGGTCGTTTGCAACAAGATTTAGATGAGCTATTTAGAGCTAAAGAAAATGAAAAAGGTGAAAGTGATGTATTGGTACAGCACATTCACCAAACCTTATTTGAACTTAAACAACTTGCTTCAAATATTGAAGATATGACTCTGCGTCAAAGATTATTTATTTCACTAAATAATATTGCTTATAGCATGTGTCATGTTTCATCAAACCAAATGAATGCAGATCGTACGCTTACAGGAGCCACAGCGCATGGGTGAGTTTAATGTCTACGGTATTTACGTGCCTGCTTTGCTCGTCCAAGCCATTTTTGCATATATATGTTTTCGCTGGTTAAGTCCCTTAACCAACAAATGGATTGCACAAGGCTGGATTGCATTACCCAGTATTTTCAATTTGTGTTTTTACCTTTTACTACTTTTGGTGATACACCAAATTTTTGTTGGGTTAGGTGCTTAAAGATGATTGCCAGATTAAAGATTGAGTTAGGTGAGTAAAATGAATCAATTGGAGTTGAAAAAAGTCATCCGTCCAGTGATTTTGATTGTCGCATTAATGATTGCTGTCTATACCATTGTGCATTTATGGAACTACTATAATGCAGCACCGTGGACACGTGATGGTCGAGTTCGTGGTGACGTTATTCAGGTCTCTTCAGATGTAGCAGGCCTTGTAACGGAAGTATTGGTTCAAGATAACCAGACTGTAAAAAAAGGTCAGGTGCTTTTTAAAATTGATGTCTCTCGCCGAGCTTTAGATGTAGAACAAGCAAAATCTGATTTGGCAAAAGCAAAAGCGGCCTATGCTCAAGCACAAGCAGGTCTAGCCCAAGCCAAAGCAAACTTGATTAAGTCGAGTACTAACATTAAGTTAGCCGAGAAAAACGCAAACCGTTATTCAAACTTAATGGATGGTGCGATTTCTAAGCAAGAACAAGATCAGGTCTTTGCAACTCGCGATCAATCACACGCGGAACATGAGCAACTCCAAGCTGCTATTCAACAAGCTGAAGCCACTATTAAACAGCAACAGGCATTGGTTGAAGCAGCAACAAGTAATTTACATTTAGCAGAACTCAATATGCACCGTGCGGCTGTTGTTGCACCGGCAGATGGAACATTATCTAACTTTGATTTGCGTCCGGGTAATTATGTTCAAGTTGGACAAGCGGTTGCAGCATTGCTAGATCGTAAGCAGCTTTATGTTGTGGGATATTTTGAAGAAACAAAATTAGACCGTATTCATATTGGCGATGAAGCAACTGTGCAATTAATGGGTGATAGACAGAAAATTAAAGGCCATGTGCAGGGTATTGCATCGGGTATTGAAGACCGTGAGCGTTCAAGTAGTTCGAAACTGCTTGCAAATGTAAACCCGACATTTAGCTGGGTTCGTTTAGCGCAGCGTGTACCTGTAAAAATTGTATTAGACGAAGCACCAAAAAATGAGTTGGCTTTTGTGTCTGGCCGTACTGCTACAGTACATATTATTGAAAAATAAAAAGCTTAAGTTTTTAAACTCAATAAAAAAGCATGTTTGAAACATGCTTTTTTATTTTATGGCGTTAAACCAACAGGATTGCGATACCAGCTCTGAATTAGCAAAGCTGCGGCAAAACTATCGGCTGACAACTTCTTGGCACGACCTTGTTCTTGATAAAAACCAAGTTCTTCTCTTGCCTCACGAGTGGTGAGTCGTTCATCGACCATCCACGTTTCAATATTGGTTTGATGGCGTAGGCGACGTGCAAACTTACGTGCCCGTGTTGAAAGTTCTGACTCGCTATCATCCATATTCAATGGAAGACCAACAATAAACAAATCAGGCTGCCACTCTTTCACAATTTTTAAAAGTTGGTCCCAGTTGGGAATACCATCTTTCATCACAAAAAGTGGTAATGGGTTAGCACTTTCAATTGCAGACTGACCAATCGCCATTCCCATCTTTTGAGTGCCAAAGTCAAAAGCCATAATTGATTTTGATTGCGTTGCGGTCATTAGGCGTGCCCGATTTCAGAAGCCAGCCATGTACGATCTACACCAATTTTTTTATAGGCTGCATCCCAACGATCATCGTACGGTAAGTTAAAAATCAGATCCATATCGGCATCACAGATAAGCCAGTCACCACGAGCGATTTCATCTTCTAGCTGGTTTTTACCCCAGCTCGCATAACCAAGGGCGATTTGGTAGCGGCCAACACCTTCGTTATGCGCAATCGCATCGAGAATATCTTTACTGGTGGTGATACAGACATTCTCACCCACAGCAATAGAAGAGTGCCATGTTGGTTGGCCTGTATGAAGAACAAAGCCTGCCTCAGGGCGTAAAGGACCACCTTGTAAAACCTCATGCGGATTTACATTGTCTGCATCAATGTCTAAATCATTGAGTAGCTCTTTAATTTGGATACCAGCAGGGCGATTGATAATAATACCTTGGGCACCTTCTTCGTCATGACGGGCAAGATAAATTACTGTATTTGCAAAAAAGTCATCTGCCATTTCTGGCGGGGCAATCAGACAACGGTGAGTCATATATTGTTTGGTCACCTAAGCGGTTCTCCCTCAAAAAATGTCGCTATAGGGTCTCTCGACCCTTTTTATCTATATAGGTTCTTTTTATCAACATACAAGAGTTAATCGGATTTCGCCAATCTTTTTCTCTCATTTTCTTTATTAAGTTGAAGAAGCCTGAAATTTAAGTTGACGTAATTGTTTAGCATGCTGCAAGGTTGTTTCATTAATTTCAACACCTCCGGACATGCGCGCTAACTCGGAAATAATTTGATTTTCATCAAGTTGTACAATAGTACTACTTGCCGGATCAGTTTGTTGTTTTTTGACTAACAAATGTTGATCGGATTGTGCAGCCACCTGTGCTTGGTGGGTAATACATAAAAGTTGGACATGCTGAGCCAAGTCGGCCAATAAACGTCCAACCACTTCAGCTGTACCACCACTAATTCCGACATCAATCTCGTCAAATACCAAAACTTCTGCTTCGGTCTTTTCAGCATTCATGACTTGCATAACGAGTGCAATACGAGAAAGCTCACCACCAGATGCTACACGTGCCAATGGTTGAGGAGGTATGCCTTTATTGGCAGTAAATAAAAGTTGAATAAAACTTAAACCTTCTGCATTTGGTTGTTCTAATGGTTCAAACTTAAACTCAAAATGTGCCTCAGGCAGCGCTAAAGGTTTAACCTGTTCAGTTAATTGCTTTGCAAGTGGGGCAGCAGCTTCACGACGAATATTGTCTAAATACTGGGCTTTTTCTAAAAATTCTTGATGTGACTTTTCTACTTGTTCAGCCAGAGTTTCAGGGTCTTCTAACTGATGTAATTGCTCAAGCTCACTTTGCCAAGTTTCGTACTCTTCTTTAAGTGTTTCTGGTTGAGTACGGTATTTACGAGCAAGTCGATGGAAAATCTCTAGCTTGGAGTTCAGTTCTTCCATCCGTTCAGGATCGAAACTCTGACGGTCAATAAATTGACGTAAATTTGATGTGGCATCATCAATTTCACTTTGCGCATTTAATAACGAATTATAAATTTCGGAAAGCTGCTCACTACGCCCCGCATGAGACTCTAGGCGGCGAATGATCGACGACATTTCTTGAGTAATGTTTTGTTCAGCTTCATCAAGCGCATTTAGACTATAGCTACAGTCTTGCATGATATGTTCATGATGACTAAGGCGATCGAACTCTTGCTCGATTTCTTTGTAATCGGTTTGAATGACTTCCTCAAGCTCTTCAATTTGTAACTCTAAGGTCGCAATACGTTGTAGACGGGTCGCTTGAGCGTCGAGCGCAGCCTGATGCTGGCGGATATTACGCTGCCATGTACTATATGCTTCACGAACATCATTTGCTTCGGCGTAAAAATTACTATAACGGTCTAGCCAATGCTTTGGATAAGGCGGTTCAAGTAGTTGTTGTTGGCTGTGCTGGCTATACAGCTGAACCAATAAGCGGCCTAATTCTTTAAGCTCAGAGAGACTACTTGGACGGCCATTTACCCATGCTTTGCTACGGCCAGTTGCAAAAATAACCCGACGTAAATGAATTTCCCCTGAATCATCATCTAGTTCATGTTCTTTTAACCATTTTGCTTCAGGGCTATTATCCTGATAAGTAAAAACTGCGGTTACATCCGCTTTGTCCGAACCATAGCGGACATAATTTGTATCTGTACGTTCCCCTAAGCAGGCAGATAGTGCATCCAGTAATAATGATTTTCCTGCACCTGTCTCACCTGTTAGAACATTAAATCCTTGTTCTATATCAATAGCTAAATGATCAGCTAATGCAAAATTAATTAAAGTTAAATGTGTGAGCATAAACGCATCCAACGCGCCAAATTATGGGTTAAAGATAGAGAAGTTTTGAATTTGCTACAAGTGATCTATTATTCTAACTGAAATTATAGAACAGCAAGATTGCGGATCTTTACAATGAAAAAAACATTAAGCTTACCGAAAGCACCAATAGGGATGATCAACCGCCATAAAAAAATTAATCCTGCTGAAATGAATAAAATTTTAAATCAGCATTTTAATGCATTTAAACAGGCTGCTGCACAAGGTGATTACGTCAAAGCATATCAACATGTAAAAAAAGCAGTAAGTCTGGTTCCCGGGCATCCTGGAGCATTGTCTGATTTAGCTTATACTGAGCTACGGTTACGCCGTTATGACGATGCATATCAACATTATATGCAAGCCATTAAAGCAAGTGGTTCTAACGTTAATACAAATCTATACGATGGATTGACCGAAGTTTGTCATCATTTAAATAAAAAAGAAGAGAAGATTAAATTTGGGCGTTTAGCCATTTCAACCAAAAAAGAACTCACAAAGAATGAGCCTACTTTAAATATACCCACTCATAAACCCGTGCCCTTTAGCCCAAATCCACAAGAAAATATTATTGCTTTTTCTCTATTTGGAGCAAATCCGCGGTACTGTGAAACTTCCATTTTAAATACTAAGTTAGCTCAAGAAATCTATCCTGAATGGACGTGTCGATTCTATGTGGATGAGAGCGTTCCCGAACTTGTACAACAGAGGTTACAAGCAAATGGCGCACAAGTTGTACATGTTAGTCCCACTCAAAAACAGTTATCAGGTTTATTTTGGCGCTTTTTAGTTATGGATGATCCGGTAGTTAAACGGTTTTTAGTACGTGATGCCGACTCTATTGTGTCTTATCGTGAGAAAGCCGCTGTTGATGCTTGGCTTAAGAGTGATCAATGGTTCCATTTAATGAGAGATAGCTATTCTCATACTGAATTAATTTTGGCAGGTATGTGGGGCGGTTGCACAGGTATTTTTCATAATATTGAAGCACATATCAGGGATTATGTTGCCACTGGAAGGTATCCGGACAATCGAGTCATAGATCAACATTACCTGCGTTATTGTATTTGGCCGACTTTAAAACAAAGTGTGCTTGTACATGATAGCCAGCAATTTGATGAAAATAGTGCCGATTTTCCGGTTTATGATCTAACTTCAATGCAAAATGACCAAGACAATTTTCATGTAGGGATGGATAATGGTTCACCAGTCGTTACAACTGCGGTTAATCATCCAACGGCAGAAAAAGTTTACTGGATTTTATTCGATGAAAATCACGATGAAGTTTGCAGATATGATGCAATTGTGTCGAAGAGTCGAAATATTGAAGTGAATTTACCCCACGCTTTTGCTAAAAAAATTCAGTTACAGCAGTGGAAATTACAAGTCTATCCGTATGAAAACTGATTGATTAGTTATTTAGGCACAATTAAACTACATTCATCATAATTTATATAAATGCGGCATTATCTGGAGAGTGTGCATGAGTTCAACCCAATTTGATCATGTAACGGTCATCAAAAAATCAAATGTTTATTTTGGTGGAGCATGTATCAGCCATACCGTGCAATTTGAAGATGGAACGAAAAAAACATTAGGTGTTATTTTGCCGACTGAACAGCCTTTAACATTTGAAACCCATGTTCCTGAGCGTATGGAAATTATTTCAGGTGAATGTCGCGTTAAAATTGCAGACAGCAATGAAAGTGAATTGTTCCGCGCTGGTCAATCTTTTTATGTACCAGGCAATAGTGTTTTCAAAATCGAGACTGATGAAGTGCTTGATTATGTTTGCCACTTAGAAGGCTAAGAAATTACTGTTTAAATCGGGTACACTATGCCCAAAGAAATCCTGTGAAGTTGGCTTTACAGGATTTTTATTTTTTGCTCAAACGTTGTTAGAGGTCATGCATGGCAAAACCGGAATATTATTATGGCGTTCACTCAGTGGAGTCATTGTTAGAACTTGAGCCGGAGCGCGTGCTGACCCTGTTTACATTGAAAGGGCGCGACGATCAGCGTTTGCAGAAGATTCTGCAATTGGCCGAGCCTTTTGGGATTAGTGTACAAAAAGCAAGCCGTGATAGCCTCGAAAAGCTTGCGGGCTTGCCATTTCACCAAGGCGTAGTTGCAGCAGTACGTCCGCACCCGACTTTAAATGAAAAAGATCTAGACCAGCTCTTGGCTGAAACTCCAGATGCCTTATTGCTGGCATTAGATCAGGTGACAGATCCACATAACTTAGGGGCATGTATCCGTACTGCCGCTGCAATGGGTGTTCAGGCAGTGATTGTGCCTCGCGATCGCTCAGCAAGCTTAACTCCAACTGCTCGTAAAGTCGCAGCGGGCGGGGCCGAAAAAGTTAAATTTATTCAAGTGACTAATTTGGCTCGTACTTTAGCGCATCTTAAAGAGACAACTCATGTCCGTGTGATTGGTACGATGCTTGATGAGAATGCATTACCTATTCAGAAGTGTGATTTCTCGGGTGCTGTTGTGATTGTAATGGGTGCAGAAGACACAGGTTTACGTCCAATTACTCAAGCACAGTGTGACCAAAAAGCCTATATTCCAATGTCAGGTAACTTACAAAGCTTAAATGTAAGTGTGGCAACGGGTATGGCACTTTATGAAGCTTGTCGTCAGCGTTCTGAGGTATAATTTAGCTGCCTTCCTAGTTTTTATGCAGTCTTGATATGTCTCCCCGTACGCAAGGTTATTTTTTTGTATTGGTGACCATGTGTATTTGGGGCGGGTTTACGCTTTTTGCCCGCTTAAATGCACAATGGCACATCAGTGCTTGGGATATTGCCGCACTACGCTTTGCTATAGCCTTCCTAATTTTGATGCCTATCTTAATTTATAAAAAAGATCTCGCTTTTTTATGGAGTAAGCATGCGGTTATTTTGGCATTGATTGGTGGAGTCATTTACTGCCTTACGGTTTATACAGCTTTTCTTTATGCACCAGCTGCACATGCTGCAATATTTTTAAATGGCTGTATTCCAATCTGTACCGCTATAGCTGCTTATATTTTATTTAGACAGCCATTTGATAAACATACATGGGTGAGTCTGGCAATTATGATTACTGCCTTGGCTCTCATGAGCGCATTGATGTTGAAAAGTAGTACCTCTGCTTTTGGAATTGGAGATTTACTTCTGTTTATCAGTGCGATTTGGTGGGGGATTTTTACTGTACTACTTAAACAGTGGAAGCTCTCTGCTTGGCATTCTATGGCAAGCGTCGCAATCTGGTCTGCAATTATTTATTTGCCGATTTATTTGTTGTTCTTACCTAAGCACTTTATGGATGTAGATCCTTTGCACTTAGCTGTACAAAGTATTTTTCATGGCGTGTTTGTCGTTATTATTGCGACATTAACCTATGTTGCTGCTATTCAGCGTCTTGGCGCATTTAAAACGGGAAGTATTGTAACTTTGGCACCGTTTATTGCTGCTATTTTAGCTGTACCCTTACTTGGTGAGTCATTAAGCCCATCAATTGTAGTGGGCTTAGTAGGTATGGGAATAGGCGCTTTACAGCCTTGGCGCTGGTTTAGACAAGATAGCCTGACACAAAAGATTAAGCAGCAAAATACACAAAATTAGTTTGCACGCTTCAAATAGCTTTGATGTAAAGGCTCTAATTGCTGATATAAATGTTCGAGTAATCCGTCGTTAAACACGATGTCATTTGCAAGCTCACGTTTTCGTTCGCGTGGCATTTGTGCAGCAATAATTTTCTGGATTTGTTCTTGGTTTTGTCCATCGCGCTGGCTCGCACGCTGAATTTGAGTTTGTTCACTCGCATCAATCAGTAGCGTGTGATTGACCAGTTCATGTTGATTTGTTTCAAACAATAATGGCGAAACTAAAATCACATACGGACTTTTAGGATTTTGTAGCTGTTGAATAATAGATTGACGGATTGCGGGATGGGTAATTTGCTCGAGTGTATGACGCGCTTGTGGATTTTGAAAAATATATTCACGTAAGGCACGGCGGTCCAAACTGCCATCGGGTTGAAGCACCCAATCTCCAAAGGTTTGTTGAATTTTTTGAAGGGCAGGTTGCCCTTTTTCAACTACTTGGCGAGCAACAATATCGGCATCGACGACTTGGATTCCTTGGGATTCAAACCATTGTGTTGCAGCTGATTTACCACTGCCTATACCGCCTGTGATTCCCAGAATAAAAGCCATCTTAACCTCCCAAATAAATTTTCATAATCTGATCACCCCATAAAAAGGCAACCCAACCAGCAATGGCAATATATGGCCCAAAAGCAAAAGGCTGATTGTCATTTCTTAATTTTAATAAAATGATGCCAATGATTGCGCCAAGTAACGATGACAATAACACAATTAACGGCAGCATCAATGGCCCCATCCATGCACCTAATGCTGCAAGCAATTTAAAGTCGCCGTAGCCCATACCTTCTTTGCCAGTGATCACTTTAAATAAGTAATAGACAATCCAAAGACATAGGAAACCAATGAGATAACCCCAAATGGCTGAGTTGGGTGAGGTATAAATATTAAAGGTATTAATACCTAAGCCGAGCGCAGCTAAAGGTAAGGTAAAGCGATCAGGCAATAATTGTGTATCGAAATCAATAAAAGTAAGGGCTATCAGTACCCATGTGAGGACGAGTCCAAAAAGCATTTGTATGGTTGGGCCAAATACCATGACGACTACTAATGAACATAGCATGGTGAGTAGTTCGATGGCTGGATAGCGAATACTAATCGGGTGCTGGCAATGACCACATTTTCCTCTTAACACAAGCCAGCTTATAACAGGAATATTTTGATACCAACGGATCGGTTGCTGACATGCAGGGCACGATGAAGCAGGCTTACTTAAAGTTAACTTCTCATGATCAATAATGGGTTGCTCAGGATTGAGCAGCATTTGGCATTCTTGCTGCCAATCTTGCTCCATCATTTTTGGCGTGCGGTAAATCACTACATTAAGAAAGCTACCGATACATAGGCTCACGAGTGCAACAGCAATATAAAGTGCAGTTAAGTTTTGAATAAAATACGCAATGATGTCTTGCATTATACAACTGAGCCCATTTGGAAAATTGGAAGATACATAGCAATTACCAGACCGCCTACGAGCACCCCTAAAATTGCCATAATTAAAGGTTCCATCATAGAAGTTAAACCATCAACGGCATTATCCACTTCATTTTCATAATAAGTGGCAACTTTATCGAGCATGCTGTCTAGTGCACCCGATTCTTCACCAATTGCTACCATTTGTATAGCCATAGATGGAAAACGATTAGAGACCCGCATAGCAAACTGAAGCTGTTGACCCGTTGCGACATCTTCACGAATTTTCATCACAGCTTTTTCATAAATCACGTTATTGGTTGCGCCAGCAGTCGATTCTAATGCATCAATAAGTGGAACACCTGCGGCAAATGTTGTAGCAAGCGTGCGGCTATAGCGGGCAATGATTGCCTTATAAACCAAGTCCCCAAAAATAGGTAACTTAAGCGCCAGTTTATCTAAGCCGTCACGAAACTTTTTACTGCGTTTTTTTGCTTCCAGAAAGGCAGCAATGACTGCGCCAATCGCAATAATCATAATGAACCAGTATTCCTGCATCCATTTCGACATATTCACAACCATTTGCGTAAATGCAGGTAAATCTGCTCCAAAAGACGCAAATAAATCTTGGAAAACGGGAACTACTTTAACCATCAAAATAATGGTCACCACAATGGCCACTACAATAACTGTTGCCGGGTATTTCATTGCTTTCTTGATTTTCTGCTTGAGCAATTCACTTTTTTCTTTGTAAATTGCAACGCGGTCCAGCATCGTTTCGAGTGCGCCTGATTGTTCACCAGACTCAACAAGTGAACAAAACAAGTTATCAAAATGTTGAGGATATTTTCTTAAAGCTGAGGCAAAAGTACTACCACCTTCGACTTCACCTTTAATACCGAGTACAACCTCACGCATGGCTGGGTTTTCTAAACCTTCAGCTACAATTTCAAAGCCTTGTACGAGGGGTACACCAGCTTTCATCATGGTCGCCAGTTGTCGAGTAAAAATCGTAATATCGAGTGTGGTGACTTTTTTCTTGAATAAACCTTCAAGAATATTTTTACGTTTTTCACGTATAGTTCGAACAGTCACCCCTTGTTTGCGTAAGGTTACTTTGGCTAAAGCCATGTTTTTAGCCGGAAGTTCTCCTTTGATTTTTACGCCCTTACGGTCAACCCCTTCATAAGCAAAAGTCGGCATCATTTGTGCCTTTTTGACAGCCATTAGATTATCCTTATTTTTTAAATAGTGTCTTATTCACTGGTGACACGGTTGACTTCTTGTAAAGAGGTCACCCCTTGCATCACCTTTTTTAAACCTGAACGACGTAGATTATTAAACCCCAATTTTTCAGAAGCAGCTGCGATTTCTAAAGCGTTGCCATCTTCCATAATAATCTTGGAAATTTCAGGTGTAACTTTCATTACCTCATAAATACCGACACGGCCTTTATAGCCTTCACGACATTCAGGGCAACCTACGGGCTGAAAAACCCGAAAATCTGGGTGCGCTAAATCTTGTTCGGTAAAGCCCATTTCTAATAAGCTTTGTTTAGGAATATCAGCAGGTATTTTGCATTGAGAACAAAGACGACGTGCTAAACGCTGTGCAATAACTAGGTTTACTGATGTTGCAATATTAAAAGAAGGAACCCCCATATTGCGTAGACGGGTCAATGTTTCCGGAGCACTATTGGTATGTAGTGTTGACATCACCATGTGGCCAGTTTGAGCCGCCTTAATCGCAATTTCTGCTGTTTCCAAGTCACGAATCTCACCCACCATAATAATATCAGGGTCTTGTCGTAAAAATGATTTAAGTGCGGCCGCAAAAGTAAGGCCTACCTTGGGGTTTACGTTAACTTGATTAATTCCTTCAAGGTTAATTTCTACTGGGTCTTCGGCAGTGGAAATATTAGAGCTTTCAGTATTTAAAATATTTAAACCTGTATATAACGATACGGTTTTACCAGAACCTGTTGGTCCGGTAATTAAAAGCATGCCTTGAGGTTTATCTAATGCCTCCATAAACAAAGCTTTTTGATCTTCTTCATATCCTAGTGCATCAATTCCTAGCATTGCGCTTGATGGGTCAAGAATACGTAGAACTAACTTTTCACCAAACAAAGTCGGGAGGGAGTTCACACGAAAATCAATCGCTTTGCTTTTTGACAGCTTGAGCTTGATACGACCATCTTGTGGGACACGTTTTTCAGAAATGTCCATTTGAGACATTACTTTTAAGCGTGATGCCAAGCGGTTTGCAAGCTGTAGAGGGGGATTAGCAATTTGACGTAACACGCCATCGACACGATAGCGCACCCGATAGGATTTTTCGTACGGTTCAAAATGTAAGTCTGAAGCACCCATACGAATGGCATCAATTAATAACTTATTAATATATTTAACAATTGGGGCTTCATCGCCTTGAGGAGCTTCTTCTTCATCTTCTTGAGCGGTAGGGCCATCAAGATTAACATCGAGATCAAACTCTTCATCATTGAAGTCAAAGCTGCTTTCTTCTGCAAAATGCTGGCCTAAAACTTTTTCGAGTTTATGGTGCTCCACAATTACGGGCTCAACCAGCAATTTACTATTAAAACGGATTGCATCAATCGCTTCGATATTGCTTGGATTACTGGTCGCGACATATAAAATTTGCCCTCTTTGAATGAGTGGCAAAATTCGATGTTTTAAAATCAGTTTCTGATCGACCAGATCTTTAGGAATCTGAGAAGTGTCATAAACATCAAGATCGAAATATGGTTCAGCAAACTCAGCAGAAATTGTTTCAGCCAATAACGAAGGGGAGAGATGAACCTCTTCAATTAAATATGCGACTGTGTCCTGCTTAGCTCTTTTCGCTGCATCTAATGCAGTTTGCATGGTCGCTGCCGACACATGCTTTTCTTCGACTAAACGTCGAAAAAACCCCGTAAATTTTGGAGATGTATGTAATGCTGACATCTGCCTGCCTATGTTAATGTGTTTATAATTGGTATATGAAAAATTATACTTTTGTTATGTAAAATTACTACCTTAGAAAGTGTTGCTCGCGTCCTACTCAGCCTATTAAAGCTTGAACCAGTCGAAGTTTTTCTTTATTAATTTTTAGAATGTCGGACTTTTAATAAAGTAAAGTTTTTTCTTAATTTCAAACACTAGAAAAGATATGAGTAATCGCGTTAAAGAAAAGTATCTGAAATTTGTATAAATGCGTGTAGAATGTGCTGCATTTTTGATGAAAGGTGAGCAGTATGTCGGGTTCGACGATTACGCCTTGGGTAGTTGGTAACTGGAAAATGAATCCAATGCGTGCCAACGCCAACCAACTTATAGAAGAATTTAAACAATTATTGCAACAAAACCAAATTGCAGATGAAAACTGCCATGTGGGCGTTGCCCCTGTTTCTATTGCCCTTACAACGGTACAAGCGCAATTACAGGATGCTGCAAGAACGGTACATACGGTTGCACAGGATGTATCACGTGTTGCTGGTACAGGTGCTTATACTGGTGAAGTCAGTGCAGAACTATTAAAAGATAGCCAAATTAATTTCGTACTGGTTGGACACTCTGAACGTCGTGATATTTTTGGTGACAACGTTGAAATTTTGAAGGCAAAACTCCAAAATGCATTAAATGCGGGTATGACTGTCATTTATTGTGTGGGCGAAAGCCTTGAACAACGTGAGCAAGGTCAGGCCGAGCAAGTTGTTCTACAGCAAATTTGTGATATTGCACCTGTAGTAACTGCTGAACAATGGCAAAACCAAGTGGTTATTGCCTATGAACCTATTTGGGCAATTGGTACAGGTAAAACAGCTTCTCCGCAAGATGCGCAAGCGATGCACGCTAAAATTCGTGAAGGCTTATGCCAACTTACACCGGCAGGCTCAAATATTGCTATTTTATATGGCGGTAGTGTAAAAGCTGAAAATGCTGTTGAGTTAGCTGCATGTCCAGATATCAATGGTGCGTTGGTGGGTGGTGCTTCATTAAATGCAGCATCTTTTTATCAAATTGTACAAGCCTTCGCGCAAAGCAAATAACGAGGATAGGGTATGCACTCTTTTGTACTTGTTGTACATATTATTTTAGCAGTACTAATGATTGCATTAATTTTAGTGCAACATGGTAAAGGCGCAGATGCAGGTGCCTCTTTTGGTGGAGGTGGCGCAGCAACAGTATTTGGTGCGTCTGGTTCAGGTAACTTCTTGACTCGCGTGACTGCAATTTTGACAGCTTTATTCTTTGTGACCAGTTTGACTCTGGCTGTTTTTGCCAAAAAGCAAACGACTGAAGCATATAGTTTGAAAACTGTACAAACGACTGCGCCAGCGCAGACTACATCGCCTGAAACTTCACCAAATGCACCAAAAACTGGCCAATAATTGGAAATAAGACTTTCCTTTTGGAATTGAAAGGACTAGAATGCGTCCCACAAGCTGCGGTGGTGGTGGAATTGGTAGACACGCTACCTTGAGGTGGTAGTGCTTTCGGGCGTGGGGGTTCAAGTCCCCCCTTCCGCACCAACTTTGAACCAGAAAGTTGAGTGCAAGCAGTTTTGTTTTTGATGCGGGATGGAGCAGTCTGGTAGCTCGTCGGGCTCATAACCCGAAGGTCGTTGGTTCAAATCCAGCTCCCGCTACCAATTTGATTAAGGTGCAACTTAGTCAAGCTAATATTGGATAAGTTTACATTGACTTTTTTCGATATTTGTATATAATTTTTGCACGTTGATGCGGGATGGAGCAGTCTGGTAGCTCGTCGGGCTCATAACCCGAAGGTCGTTGGTTCAAATCCAGCTCCCGCTACCAAGTTTCTTAAAGAGGCTCACAGACAAGGTGGGCCTTTTTGCACAGTGGACTATTGTTTTCTGTGCTATATAGGGGCGATTAACGCCCTTTTTTATTGGTTATCGTATCGCTATCGTGTAGTGTCGACATCAATTGGTCAAATAGTCATGCTTCACTATAGTAAGTCTGTGTCGGTTAAAACAACCGATTGAATCGCACGAGAATGACGAGAGTAAATGAAATTATCAAATAAATCCCAAGCATTGTATGACATGATTGCTCCAGCAGTGGAGGCATGTGGTGTCGACCTTTGGGGAATTGAATTCCTTCCACAAGGTAAGCGTTCATTATTGCGTATTTATATCGATAGACCGGTTGATGAAAATGCTGAACCAGTGATTAATGAAGATGGTGAAGTAGAGCAAGGCCGCGGTATTGGTGTAGAAGATTGTGTTCGTGTTACACAACAGGTCGGCGCAATGCTGGATGTCCATGATCCGATTTCAGGTGAATATGCATTAGAAGTTTCTTCACCAGGTTGGGATCGACCATTTTTTCAACTCGAACAGTTGCAAGGCTACATTGGACAACAGGTTGCTTTGCGTTTGATTGCTGCAGTAGAAAATCGTCGTAAATTTCAAGCAAAACTCCTTGCTGTAGACCTTGAAAATGAAGAGATTCAGGTTGAAGTTGAAGGAAAGCATGTGCTTGATATCGACAGCAACAATATCGATAAAGCAAACTTGATCTATCAAGATTAAATTTATTTAAATTATATAAGAAATCGGTAGGTGACTTATGGGCCGCGAAATTCTTACCGTTGTTGAAACGGTTAGTAATGAAAAAGGTGTTAGTCGTGAAGCGATCTTCGAAGCTTTAGAACAAGCTCTAGTTGCTGCAACGAAGAAAAAATTTTACGAGGGTACCAATTCTGAAGAAGCTCAGCTTCGTGTAGAAATTGATCGTAGAACTGGTGATTACCGTACATTCCGTCAATGGACTGTTGTGGCAGATGAAGATCATGAAATGCCAGCATGCCAAGACGCAATTTCTGATGTTGATCCTGCAAAATGGTCAATTGGCGACGTTCGTGAGCTTGAAGTAGAATCGATTGAGTTCGGTCGTATCGCTGCGCAGATTGCGAAACAGGTTATCGTACAAAAAATTCGTGAAGCAGAGCGTGCATTAGTTGCTGATGCTTATGAATCAAAAGTTGGCGAGCTAATTTACGGTGAAGTGAAAAAGCAAACTAAAGATGGTTTCATCATTGACTTAGGTGACAATGCTGAAGCTTATTTAGCTCGTGAAGAAATGATTCCTAAAGAGATTCTTCGTCCAAAACAACGTGTAAATGCTATTTTATATAGTGTAAACCGTGAAGGCCGTGGTGCTCAGCTTCTATTATCACGCGCTAAGCCTGAAATGCTTATTGCTTTGATGAAGAAAGAAATTCCTGAAATTTCTGAAGAAATTATTGAAATTAAAGCTGCGGCGCGTCAACCAGGTGTTCGTGCAAAAATCGCAGTAAAAACGAACGACCACCGTATTGACCCTGTTGGTGCATGTATTGGTATGCGTGGAACACGTATCCAGGCTGTACAGCAAGAGTTAAATGGTGAGCGTATTGATGTTGTAGTTTGGTCTGATGATCCAGCTCAATACATCGCAAGTGCATTAGAACCAGCTGATGTATCAGGCATTGTGCTTGATGAAGATGCAAAAAGTGCAGACATCATTTTTGCTACCAACGATCAATTGGCACGTGCGATTGGTTCGCAAGGTCAAAATGTTCGTTTAGCTTCTGATTTAACTGGCTACAAACTCGACATGATGCTTGAAGAAGAGTATCGTGCTCGTCAGCAGAATGAAGCTCAGCAATATCTCGACATGTTCGTATCACGTTTAGATATTGAAGAAGACTTGGCAATGGCGTTAGTAGAGATGGGCTTCACTTCTTTAGAAGAGATTGCTTATGTGCCAGCTGAAACTTTTGACGAAATTGAACTTGACGCTGAGTTAGTTGAGTTATTGCAAAGTCGTGCAAAAGAAGCTGCATTAACTGATGCATTGAAACAGCAAGAAAATATTCAAGAACCGAGTGCAGACCTTCTCAATATGGAAGGCATGACCTCTGAGATCGCTTACTCGCTAGCCGCTCGCGGTATTATTACTGTTGATGATTTGGCAGATCAAGCAACTGACGATATTTCTGATATTGAAGGTCTTGGTCATGAAAAAGCAGGTCAATTGATCATGAAAGCTCGCGAATCATGGTTTAACTAGGAGATGAAATATGACGGACAAGTCGATTAAAGAGTTAGCTCTCAGCGTAGGACGTCCTGTTGAGAAGCTCCTAGAACAGGCTCGTGAAGCAGGTTTGCCTCAACGTACAGCAGACGACATTATTACCACTGAACAACAGGACACTTTAGTCAATTATTTGAAAAAGGTGCATGGTCAGGAAAGTGGTAACACAGGAAAAATTGCGTTGAAACGTAAAACAACCAGTACCGCTAAAGTTGCAAGTACTTCGGGTAAAGCAAAAACTATTAACGTAGAAGTACGTAAAAAACAGGTTTTTGCTAAACCAAACCCAGAACAAATTGCAGCAGAAGCTAAAGCGCGTGCAGAAGCAGAAGCTAAAGCGCGTGCAGAACAACAAGCGCGTGAAGCTGCAGAGCAAAAAGCGCGTCTTCAAACAGAGCAAAAAGCAAAAGCAACTTTAGATGCAATGCGTGCTGCTCATCAACAAGATAGCGCTGCACAGTCAGCTCCTAAAGCTGCTGTTGTAGTGAAAAAACGTGGTGGTGGTACAGTAAAACCTGCACCAAAACCAGCAGAAACATTAGAGCAAAAGAAAGCGCGTGAAGCACAAACAGCTCAGTTGAAAGCAACTGAAGAAGCTGCACGTCGTAAAGCGGCTGAGGAAGCTCAGCAGCGTACGCTTGAACAAATGCGTAAGATGGCATCTAAATATTCAAATGATGATGCTACTGCAACTATTCGTGTGATTGATGATTCTCCTCTTGCTTCAGGTCTTGTTGGCCAAGCTTATGAAGATTCATTTAATCAAGAAGACCGTGAAATTAAACGTGGTGGTGCTACAACTAACCCTCGCGCTGGTAAGAAAGGCGGTCGTCGTGGTCAAGAAGAGCAAAGCTTCGTTAACCATAACAAACGTGGTTTAAAATCAAGCCAAGCGAACAAGCATGGTTTTGAAAAGCCAGTTAAAAAGCAAGTCTATGATGTAGAAATCGGTTCAAGCATTGTTGTTGCCGATCTTGCTCAGAAGATGGCGATTAAAGTACGTGAAGTTATCAAGACACTTATGAAAATGGGTGAATTGGTTAACCAGAACCAGACAATTGACCAAGATACAGCTGCACTTGTTGTAGAAGAAATGGGCCATAACCCTGTTCTAGTTTCTGATACACAAGCAGAAGATAACTTACTTGAAGCAGCTGAAGAAGCACGTGGTGAACAAACTACCCGTCCTCCAGTTGTTACAATCATGGGTCACGTTGACCATGGTAAAACATCATTGCTTGACCGTATCCGTCGTTCTAAAGTGGCGGCAGGTGAAGCAGGTGGCATTACCCAGCACATTGGTGCATATCACGTTGAAACAGACAAAGGGATTATTACATTCCTTGATACACCGGGACACGCAGCATTTACCTCAATGCGTGCACGTGGTGCTAAAGCAACGGATATCGTGGTATTGGTTGTTGCAGCAGATGACGGTGTAATGCCGCAAACTGCAGAAGCGATTGACCATGCACGTGCAGCAGGAACTCCAATTATTGTTGCTATCAACAAAATGGATAAAGAATCTGCTGATCCAGACCGTGTGTTAAATGAATTAACAACCAAAGAAATCGTTCCAGAAGAATGGGGCGGTGATGTTCCGGTTGCTAAGGTTTCAGCACATACTGGCCAAGGTATTGATGAACTCCTTGATTTAATTCTGATTCAATCTGAATTGATGGAATTAAAAGCATCTGCTGAAGGTGCTGCACAAGGTGTTGTTATTGAAGCACGTGTTGATAAAGGCCGTGGTGCAGTAACTTCGATTCTTGTTCAAAACGGTACATTAAATATTGGTGACCTTGTTCTTGCTGGTTCATCATATGGCCGTGTTCGTGCGATGTCTGATGAAAACGGTAAGCCGATTAAGTCAGCAGGACCATCTATTCCAGTGGAAATTTTGGGTCTACCAGAAGCTCCAATGGCGGGTGATGAAGTTCTTGTCGTAAATGACGAGAAGAAGGCACGTGAAGTTGCTGATGCTCGTGCAGACCGTGAACGTGAAAAACGTATCGAACGTCAAAGCGCAATGCGTCTTGAAAACATCATGGCATCTATGGGCAAAAAAGACGTTCCTACAGTGAACGTTGTTTTAAGAACAGATGTTCGTGGTACTTTAGAAGCATTGAATGCTGCATTACATGAACTCTCTACTGATGAAGTAAAAGTTCGCGTAATTAGTTCTGGTGTTGGTGCGATCACTGAGTCTGACGTAATTCTTGCCGAGTCTTCAGAAGCTGTATTGTTAGGCTTCAACGTTCGTGCTGATACAGCTGCTCGTCAGAAGAGTGACCAAGACGGTATCGATATTCGTTACTACAGCATCATCTATGAATTGATTGATGATGTAAAAGATGCCATGAGCGGTAAACTTGCTCCTGAACACCGTGAAACTATCTTGGGTGTTGCTCAAGTACGTGAAGTGTTCCGTTCTAGTAAGTTTGGTGCTGCTGCGGGCTGTATGGTTATGGAAGGCGTGATTCACCGTAACAAACCAATCCGTGTCTTACGTGATGATGTTGTGATTTTCCAAGGTGAACTTGAATCATTACGTCGTTATAAAGATGTCGTTGATGAAGTTCGTGCTGGTATGGAATGTGGTCTTGCCGTGAAAGGTTATAACGACATCAAACCTCTTGATAAGATTGAGGTTTATGATGTTCAAATGGTTAAACGGAGTCTTTAATGGCGGGTGGACAGCGCTTAAAGCGAATGGCGGATTCAGTACAGCGCGAGCTTTCTGAACTTATCCGTCAGGAGTTGAAAGATCCGCGTCTGGGTGGTCTTGTGACCATCTCAGGCGTTAAAGTCAGTCCGGACTTAGGTTATGCCGATGTCTATGTGACCGTGATGGGTCGTGAATTAAGCGATGACCAAAACGAAGTGGCTCACCGTGAAACACTAGATATTTTGAATAAAGCATCTGGTTTTTTACGTCAGGAGTTGAGTCGTCGTATTAAAACGCGCATCACGCCTCGCTTGCGTTTCCATTACGATAAAACCAATGCATATGGTAACTATATGTTTGGTCTTATCGAAAAAGCGGTACAAGATTTACCGAAACGTGAGTCAGATGACGAAGAGTAATGAATACTCAAAATAAAAAAGCCACCTTGGGGTGGCTTTTTTATGTGTTCAAGTTTTTATTCTTGAGGAGGTTCCATGGGTGGTTTGTTTTGTGAAAAACGTTGCCCAATTTTATAACGATCCCACGGTAGAGGACGTTCAATAGCTTCAGGAACTTCACCACTCAATGAGCGTAAACGTAAATGTAGCGCGGCTTGAGCAATTAAGTTGGCTGATACAGGTGCAGTAATAAAAGCCAACAGTGTAATAAGTAACTCGGCAAAGCCAAATCGGCCTTGAAAAGCAAAAAAGATCATTGAAGCAATTAAAAAGCTACCTAAGCCTAATGTACTCGACTTGGTAGGTGCATGTAGTCGCATGAATAAATCGGGTAGACGTACCATACCGATAGATCCGACTAACATAAAAAAAGCACCGAAAACCAGAAAGATCGAAACAATAATTTCCATTGTAATTTGCATTTTGACCTTCCCCTAATCGATTACATGACCGGTTGTAAAATAACGAGCTAAAGCAGCCGTTGAAACAAACCCTAGCATAGCGACTAACAACGCCCCTTCGAATAAAGAGGTGGTTGTCCAATAAATGCCTAACACAATAATGAGACAGGTCGCATTTAAAAATAGGGTATCAAGCGCTAGTAGGCGGTCAACAATAGATGGTCCCATCACCATTCGAAATAAGCAAAGCAACATAGAGATTGTGATAGCAATCAAGCTAATGCCAAGAGCATAAGGTAGGATGGTCATGCGTTGTCCTCCGATTTGCTTTTCACATCAAAAATTTCCATGAGTGGAGCCTCATAGCGTTGTTTGATGTCTTGCACATCACTTTCAGTATTTTCTGTGCTAAGAGAGTGGACCAAAATATCACCACGCTCTTGATCAATACCGGCAGAGACCGTGCCAGGCGTTGTGGTAATAATCATTGCCAGTAAAGAGTTTACTTGTTCATGTTCTGTTTCTAATGGAACACGGTACCATTTAGGATGTAATTTTTTCGGTGACCCTAATACCAGTTTAGCAACCCGAAAATTGGAAACAATAATATCCCACAAGACAACAAAACACAGTTTTATGGCAGGTTTCCAATGGATATGCGGAGTTCTGGTAATAAAAGGACGAACTAGACGAGGAATAACAAGCCCCAAAATTACAGCCATAAGCAGGTCGCTCGCATCAAGACTATGCGCGAGCATTAACCAGAAGATGATAATCAAAAAAGAAACAAATGGATGCGGAAACCAGCGGTCAAGCAATTTAGATAGCTGCATTGTTATGGCTCCATAGGTTTCAGTTGACTTTCATCAGCAATGGTTGGGGTTTGCAATTTTTCTTGCTGCTGAATTTGGCGGTGTTTATATTCAGAAATATGCTCACCGTTGAAAGTATCTTTCGAAATAATGTTAGGAATAAGATAGGCATTATGATCTTCAACTTCACCACCATATTTTGTTTCTGGTAAATAAGTTGAGTCATATGGCTGAACGCTAATAACTTCGCCATTTTGATCAGTTTTAAGAATAGATTGCTGATACAGGGCATGATCTTGAATTTGCTGTGCGGTATTTGTGGTGTAGTGCAATACAGGTGAAGCAAATACTACATAAGCCACTAAACCGGCAAGCAAGATATAGATGACTGTATCGTTACGTGGCGGTGCTTTTTCAGGTAAAGCACGATAAATAATATAAGCAGGATTGATCGGGTCTTCTTCTGGTGGTGATGCACGCCAGAATAAAATAAAGCCGACACGTGTTAATGCAATAATACTTAATAGGCTCACCAAAAGAACAATACCAATAACCCAGCCTTGATATGCAGTTTCAACAGTAGCCTGCAAAATAAATACTTTTCCAAAGAAGCCACTAAAAGGTGGTAAGCCTGCGAGCATCATGGCAATCAGGAAATAAGTCAGCATGGCTGCTTTTTCTTGTTTAATTCTCGGTGCAATCTTTAAATGATCTTTAAAATCACCGCGCTGTGAAGTCATCCAGCCACAGAACAGGTAAAATGCTGCACCAATCAATGTACTGTGGACTAAATAGAATAATGCTCCAGACCACGCTTGTGTATTTGACATGGCAATTGCAATCAATAAAGTACCAATTGAAGACAGCACCATAAAGCCAACAAAACGTCTGAGGCGATCTGCACCAATTGCGCCAATCACGCCATATAAAGAAGTCACTAAACCAATTGGAAGCAACCAGCTTTTAAAGATTTCTTGGCTGAGTACATCATTAAATACAGTTCCATTGACACGCAAAATGGCATAGATCCCCACTTTGGTCATGATGGTAAAAATTGCTGCGACAGGTGTACTTGCAACGGCATAAGTTTTTGGTAGCCAAAAACCAACTGGTAGCATGGCCGCTTTAATACCAAACACGACAAATAAGAGTAAGGCACCTGCAACTGCTAATTTATGTTGATCTGCATCTAAAGTCGGTAGCAAACGTGAAACGTCAGCCATATTGAGGCTACCTACACTGCCATAGATCATGCCAAGACCAATTAAGAACAGGGCAGAGGCTAAAAGGTTGATAATGACGTAGTGTACACCAAGCTGAAATCTCGGTTTTCCTTGTCCATGTAATAAGAGGACGTAGGATGCCATGAGCAAGATTTCAAAGAAAACGAACAGGTTAAATAAGTCGCCTGTGAGAAATGCGCCACATAGCCCCATTAAAAGAAAATGGAATATGGCGTGGAAATAGCGACCTCTCGTATCCCAGTTTTCACTGGCATACCATAAAACTGGAACTGCTAAGGCATAAGTTAAAACCAGCATAAAAGCTGAAAGGCGGTCGAGTACCAGCACAATACCAAAGGGAGCTGACCACTCGCTCAACTGATAAACCGTAATTTGGCCAGTGTTTGCAACAAGCAGATAACTAACAGCAGTGATTAACCCAGCTATTGCTGAGATCAAACTAATGCCACGGCGCCAAGGTTGTCGCCAATCTTCTTTTAATGCACCAGCGCCAGGGTTACCTAGAAGCAATAGGATAAAACCAGTAAATGCCGGGATGAGGATACTGAAAATTGGTGTATTAGCTTGCCAAAAAGATAAAAAATCAAACATCACGGCTCATCCTCACGTGGGTCGTATGTTGGAGAAATATCTTCTTTGGCATCAACATGGTCACTACCGGATTCATAACGGCTACGTAATGCGAGCTGCACAATAAAAGCGGTAGTGGCAAAACCGATCACGATTGCTGTTAAAACAAGTGCTTGTGGAAGTGGATCTGTAATATTGGTGGTTTCGGTTAGGATGGCTGGTGAGCTGACTTGCAAACGACCCATCGCAAACAAAAATAAGTTAACCGCATAGCCCAGCACTGCTAAGCCCAACACAACAGGGAAGGTACGCGCACGTAAAATTAGATAAATGCCTGTCGCAACAAGTAGCCCAATGGCAGAGGCCAGTAAGAATTCTAAACTGATCATGATGATTTCTCCCCATGAGGTACAGGACCAGACATACTCGAGTGGCGAGAGTCCCCTAATACAGAAATGAGTAGCATGGTAGCGCCTACTACGGTGATATACACACCCAGATCAAAGCTCGCTGCTGAAGCCAGATGCAACTTACCTAAAACTGGTAATTCAACATAGACGTGCGCACTGGTTAAGAATGGACGTGCCCAGAACCATGCGGCAATGCCAGTAAGGCCTGCAATTGTTAATCCGGAGCCAATCCAGATTTCGTAAAGACGACCGGATTGGGCTTTTAACATTTGTTCTGCTTGATCTTGACCTAAAGCAATGTACTGAATAATCAGTGCCATTGAGGTAATTAGACCTGCAATAAAGCCACCACCCGGGTAGTTGTGTCCACGCATAAAGATATAGACACTTACGACCAATGCTAAAGGTAACACCCAAGAGGCCGTAATACGGAACATAAGCGGAGATGGGTTAAAGCGGTAGGTGAGGCCTTGTGTCATGGTGGTGCCATGTACGCGCATGCCATCCATGAGACATAGTGCACCAATCGCAGCAATGCCTAGTACTGTAATTTCACCAAAGGTATCAAAGCCACGGAAGTCCACTAAAATAACATTTACAATGTTTGAACCGCCGCCAAGTGGTAAGGATTGCTGAGCAAAGAACCATGAAATCGAATTATGATCACGCGTTAAAATAAGCCATGTAATCCAACCAATTCCTAAACCGCCAATAATTGCTAAAGCGGCATCTCTCCAACGTCTTGAGCGACGAGATTCATATGGCGTAAGTTGTGGGAGTAACGATAGGCTCATCAACAACAGAACAGTCGTAACTACATCTACCGTAATTTGAGTGAGTGCTAAGTCAGGTGCCGACATGGTGACAAATACCATGGTAACCACAAGACCAATTGCACCGCTAATGAGTACAGCCTTGATACGTTCATGGTGGAACCAAAGCATCATCCAGCAACCTGAGAATAAGGTCAGCCAAAGAACTACTGCAATCCATGGTGCGTGAGTCAGCTCACGTGTACCTGTGGTAAGGCCCTGATTGAACAAAGGCAGAGTAACCATGACGATGCTAAAAGCAATGATTAAGAACAGATAACTTTGCAAAGAACCATTTTCGGTTTTTTGTTTAATTTTTCGGCTTGTTAATAATAAATGCTTTAAGAATAAGTCAAATAAAATACGGCCTTGTAAGCGCCCTAAACGTGGGTCAAGGTCGATCTTACGAATCATGCCATCTTTTGCTAGGGCAAAATAGAAAAGCGTACCGCCAACCAGAGCAATAATACTCATGATTAATGGCGCATTAAATCCATGCCAAATTGCAAGATGAGTACCTGCAAAATCAGGTTGCATAAGACTTGCACGTGTCACACTGTTAACTAGAGGCTCGACCAGTAGGGCAGGGAAAATACCGACCAAAATACATAATGTCGCAAGCAATATAGCTGGTGCTCGCATGCCGATAGGTGGCTCATGGGCATTTTTATTTGGAACTTGTTTACCTACGGGGCCATCAAAAAATACGCCGTGTACTAAGCGAATTGAATAACTGACTGCAAAAATACCGGCAAGCGTCGCAATAATACTGGCAAAAATAACAGTTGATCCTGAAAGGCTCGCTAATAGCTCGGTAAAGAACATTTCCTTAGAAATAAAGCCATTGGTGAGAGGAACACCTGCCATGGATGCCGCTGTAATCATAGTCAGTGTTGCGGTAAACGGTAATAGTTGCCAAATCCCACTTAATTTTCTAAGGTCACGTGTACCTGTTTCATGGTCAATGATCCCGGCAATCATAAACAGGGCAGCTTTAAAGGTTGCGTGGTTAATAATATGGAAAATTGCCGCAGCAACAGCTAAAGGTGAACCGATACCAAGCAGGCAAACGATAAGACCTAAATGACTAATTGTAGAATAGGCTAGCAGTCCTTTTAGATCTTCTTTAAAAATTGCGAAGCATGCGGCCATACAAAGTGTAAATAGGCCGACAAACGTGACAATGTTGTGATAAAGCGCAGCGCCAATAAAAATAGGTGCAAGACGAGCTAATAAGAAAATCCCAGCTTTTACCATGGTGGCAGAGTGCAAATAGGCCGACACGGGAGTGGGCGCTGCCATTGCATTGGGTAACCAAAAATGGAACGGGAACTGAGCACTTTTAGTAAATGCACCCAGTAAAATAAGCAAAAGCGTCGGAACAAACAGATAGTGACTTTGAATGAGGTCTTTCATTCCGACAATATCATTAATTTCGTAGGTTCCTGTGATTTGTCCTAATAAGACAAATCCACCTAGCATGGCGAGTCCACCCATACCTGTAATGGTAAGTGCCATACGCGAGCCACGTTGAGCAGCTTCGTAATGACTCCAGTAACCGACTAATAGGAAGGATGAAATACTGGTAAGTTCCCAAAAGACTAATAAAATAATTAAATTGTTAGAAAGAGAAATACCGAGCATTGCTGCCATAAACAGCATGAGTAATAAATATAATTTACTTAATGAATTTTTAGGGCCTAAATAATAATAGGCATAAATATAAATGAGTGTACCGATACCGGTAATAAGAAGAGAAAATAATAAACCAAGGGCATCAAGTCTAAAGCTCAGATTAATTCCTAATTGTGGTAACCAATCCCAACTTTGTTGAATGCTTGCACCACCAAGCACAGTTTTAGCCTGAGTCAGTAATAAACCAAAACTGGTTAAACTGACTCCGATCGCCCCTAAAGCCGTTACTCCACGTGAAAACCGTTGAAGCAATGAAACAAGGGTGGTGCCTAATATTAACGGTAATAAGATAATTATCGGTAGCACACTCGTATCCATATATAATTTAGACCGAAGCCTAAAGGTGAAATTTTCATTTCAGAATAGATAGGAATTCAAAGAGATTTCCAAAGCTTATATTCTGAAAACCCGACCAAATTAGAAAAATAAAGCGAGAAACAAGTTGTATTGCACAACTTGAATAATAAAAACGCAAAATGAAATTTATTGTACACTAAAAAATCATTAAAAATCTGATGTTATTACATGTGGTAACAACATCTAGTGATTTTCCCGCTCAAAAAACCAGATTTCATCATATATTTAGCGAATTCGGTTTTATTATAAAAATTGAGCGAAATGGATAATAAATTTTAAAGAGAGGAGGTTTCTTCCGAGGTGTCTCCTGCATGAATCATACGTAATAATTCATTTTTTTGCTGTTCATTTAGATTTTGGATTTGTTGGTACAAACTATCAATTTGAGCTGTTGCCGGCTCGGTATCAAGCGGTAGGGGATCCATATGTGGTGTTAACGCTTCATCTCGTTGTAATAACGTATAAAGATGTTCGAGTTGCTGCTGAGTGGTATTTAAATCAAGTGGACTTATTTTTCCATGCTCTAATTTAAAACATTGATATGCGGCTGCATGTTCAAGCAATTCTTCACGGCTTCCGGTCACAATAATTTGTAAGCGTGGGAATGCGCGATGAAGACGATTTAAAATTTCTGAGCAATGTGCTGCATCTAGTTGTGAATCGATCTGGTCAATTAACAAAACGCCTTCACCTTCAAGACAAGGGTCTAAGCTCAACGGATTGAGCAAACAAAGCCTGCGAACCACATCGCCTACGAGTGCAATCCATGTTTTAGTGGTGTTGGAAAGTTGTTGAAAGGCCAAGACTTCACCCTTGTAATGTGCCATAAGTTGAAGTTTTGGGTGATATTGCAAATAAAAGTCTTCAAGCTCAGGAAAAATAGTCTTTAACGCCGATTTTAATGCGTACAAATTAGGTGAAGGAAGCTGTTTAGGATGTCCTGCCAATTCAAGTTGTAGCTGACGTAAAATTTCTTCCTGATCTTGTGAATTGGATTGTTTCGAAATAATTCGCTGCACAACATGAGCCGCTTGCGCATTTTCAATATCACTAATTTCACGTAACCACTCAAAAAAGCGGGCGAAGGTAGTAAACGGAATGAAGCTAATGTCATAAGCAGAAATAGACTGAGTAATACCCGGTAAATTTTTATTCAGTAAATTTATATCGTTAACAAATCGCTCTGACGGATAATAAGCGAGTAAGGGAAGACCTTGAAGTGGGTCTTTTCTTGTGACTTGATGATAAAGGGTAATGGTTTGATCGAGCTGCTGAGTTTCAACTTGACTAATCCCTACGCCACTTGAATTTAAGGTCTTGAACAGTTTCCAGCTACACAGAGATGTGTCGGTTTGCTGGGTTGAAGTGGTTTCAGGGAGCTGTCCAAATTCCGGTGGAATCTGGATGCTGACCTCTATTTTAGACTGCAAACGAGAATGGCTAATGTCCTGATCTGGCATGACAATGCCTGGGGTGCGTGCATCTTTAAGGCGCGCAGGAAACCACGTTAAAGCATGATAAATATGCTTGAGTAGCATACTTTTGCCAGTCGCCTGCTCGCCTAAAATTAAAGTAATCGGTTGTTTGTCATATTGGAACTGTATTTTTAGGTCATGAAACAGAGCAATATGTTTAAATTGGATAGATTCAAGTTTCATAGGCTCACCTAATTATGAGCGCTTCAACCAACCGACTGACGAAGACTTAAAGGCGCCCTTAGTTTTAATTGTTGTATCAGATCATAAAGATGATGGATATTTAGACTTACTTTAGCACGAGTACAGGCCACGTACAGTAATCTTAACTCTTCATCTGTAATCTTATGCTCTAATCCATTAATTTTAAATTGATAGTCGTCTTCAATATGGACACGGTTCCATTCCAGCCCTTTCGCTTTATGGGCAGTCGAGATGACATAGTCAGCTTGCTCAAGGGGAGTAATCTTTGCAAGTGCTTTTTTTAATGGGTCAGTGCCGTGATCATCTACCAGCTTAACCAATGGTTTAATATCGCTTCCTTCATTGGTTTCGCAGTACTCATGAACATCATGCCATGAGTTAAACCATGCCAACTCAGGAACGTCAGTAACTCGTTTTCCTTGCTTTAAGAGGCTTGCAGCATCTACAAAACGGTTTAGTTTTTGATGGTCAGCTTGCAAACTCACTTTATCGCCGTGAACTAAGCCTGCCAATAACAGCTCCATTGCGCGAGCATTGGTACGACACAAAATCGCATCACGCATTTTTGTATGCGGTTTATTGACTACACTTGATTTCTGGTTCGGATTACCAAGCAAAGGAACTGTCTCATTTAAGCCACCTAACAACGCATTGGCGACATCGGCAATTGCCTCTCCAAAACGAAAAGAGGTTGTTAGACGAGACTCTGGCAAAGGCAGTTGTTGCATGGCATTTACTGCACCACGCCACGCGTAGATTTGCTGGTGGGCATCGCCTACATAAATAACCTGCGTACTTTTTTGACGAAGTAATATACCCAGCATTAAAGGGTCAGCATCTTGTGCTTCATCAAATAAGACATAATCGGCCGGAATATTAGGCTCAGACAATGCCCAAAGTTTGAGGTAAATATCGTGACCAATTCCGGCTTGATGGTTTGGATCGATGGACTCTAACCAGCGGCGTTCTACTGCCGGGTAAAGGTGAGTTTGAAGTGCAGTAATATCGTCTGGATGTAACCAGTTTGGTGCCTGAATATGTCGAGGCGCTGGATATTGAGAACTCGTTGAACAAAAATAGCTCACCGCATTGGCGACAAGACTCGCTAGGCGACTTGGCATTAAGACGTATTTTTCATAACGTCCACCCATCATGCGCCTTAGGGTAATCGGTTCTAGTCGATATTCTTTTGCAATAAAGCTTGGGCTTAAGCGAGGTAAACGTAATTTATCAGTTACGCCACGTGGCACACTGCGAAAGGCGAGTGAGTGAAAAGTACGGCAGTCTACATTGCGATGAAATTTGTTTTGAGCTTCACCAGCAATGGCTTTATTAAAAGCCAAATACATACCATGCCGTTCAGGCATGGCATCACTAATCATTTGCAACGTAGTAGTTTTACCTGTGCCCGCATAGGCAATCACTTTAAATGATTGCCCAAGACGTGCGTTATCTATGGCAATTGCTTGCTCATAGGTGGCTTTAGGTTTTTCGATATTCGACACTGAGTGATTTTAAACCTTATTGCGGTTAGCTTTTTCAACTAAACCAGATAAACCCTGACGACGACCTAACTCGTCAATAATAAGTTGTGGATTAAGATCGAAATAACCCAACATGACAATACTATGGAACCACAAATCAGCAGTTTCATAAATCAAGTCATTTAAATTGCTTTCTGTATTTTGAGCAGCGTAGTCTTTCGCAGCAATAATGGTTTCTACGCCTTCTTCGCCGACTTTTTCTAAAATTTTATTGATACCTTTTTTGTAGAGGCTTGCAACATATGAAGTGTCTGCTTCTGCTTGCTTACGCTCTTGCATCAATTGCCCTAAGTGAGCAAGTACATCCACTTGTTCAGTAGTATGAGCATGATCGTGACTTTCAGCTTTGGCTTTGTCGCCATAAATTGCAGTAGGGTCTTTTAACTGTGCATCGACAATTTCCCAGCCCTGTGGGGTGAGTTTACGGTAGAAACAAGACTCACGACCTGTATGACATGCGATACCGCCATGTTGCTCAACCTGTAATACAATCACGTCGCCATCGCAGTCCAGACGAATTTCATATACCGTTTGGAAATGACCTGATTCTTCACCCTTGTGCCAAAGTTTTTGGCGAGAACGGGAGAAATACACAGCCTGATTTTTTTCTGCTGTGAGTGCGAGTGATTCACGGTTCATCCACGCCACCATCAAAATACGTCCGGTTTGATGATGTTGAGCAATGGCAGGGATAAGACCATTGGAATCAAATTTAACTTCATCTAACCAGTTTGACATGAGCGGAAATCCATTCAGTGGAAATGAGCTAGTGTAGCGCTTGTGCTTAGGGTTGGCTATGCTTGTCGTATAAAAAATCGGTTATATGATTTGTCTATAAGATGGACACTAGTAAATTGTAGTTTAAGAGTTGTTTAAATTAATTTTGATTTGTGAAGCCATAGCTATTGTAAAATTATCTAAGCATATTGTTATAACTTAGGAAAATAAGTCTTGGACAAAATAGAAAATTTTGCTTGTCGAGTATGTGGTCTTATACAAGATGAAGAGCCGTGGGGGGAAAGTGGCGAAGACCCAAACTTTAATATTTGTGATTGTTGTGGTGTTGAATTTGGATATGAGGATTATACTAAAGAATCTGTAAAAGCGTACCGCAATAAATGGTTAGAGGTAGGTGCTAATTGGTGGAAATTAAAAGAGAAACCCAAAGATTGGGATATTAAAAAACAATTACAAAATATCCCTGTAAATTTTAAATAACTTATAACCTTATGTTGTTTGAAATCTCAATCAAATTTTGATCTGGATCGCGAATATAAACTGAAAGAATAGGATGCATTGCACCAGTACGCTCAATCGGACCTTCTTCAATTTAAATATTTAATTGATTAAGGTGTGCAACCACTTCTGAAATGGGAGTGTCTGAAATAAAACACAAGTCAGCAGATCCGGGAGTCGGCTGTAATGCCTTCGGTTCAAACCCGTTGCCTTGCTGGTGTAAATTTATCTTTTGATTTCCAAACTTTAGAGCCTTTCTATCACCTTTAAACGTGATGACTTCAAACCCCAATACGGTTTGATAGAAATGACAGGTAGATTCAATATTTGAGACAGTTAAAACAAGATGATCAAGATGGCTGATTTTCATGTGTTAATCACTATTATTTGGTGGGGTTAATAGTCAGACAAAGATTGGCTTTCTAAATGAAATGCACTGTTTTCTTTAGGCAATTGAGCTACCTGATCATAATCAAGTTGCTTGAATGGCCCTGTTTTTAAGCCTGAAATTGTAATTGCCATTTCTTTTCGAAAATAAGGAATTTGATACATCCACGGAAAAACTAAATCTCTTAAACTTCCCGCCCACCAATGATCAGACTGGTAAAGTGGTGTTAATAGGCGACTAAGAAATTGATAAAACTGGGTGGATGAACGGCGAAGCTGGTGGTAGTGTTGCCAGAGCAGGGGCCAATCAATATTTTGGTTTTTTTGAGCATGTTGCAATGATTGAGAAAAAGCCCAAGCATCTAATAATGCCATATTAGCCCCTTGTCCTAACTGTGGGCTCATCGCATGAGCTGCATCTCCAATTACCCCAATTCGACCTTGACCAAATTGGGTCATGACGACATCACGATAGTTTGCAGATAGCCATTGGGGCTGAGTTTGACTGTTATACAAAATTTCTTTGAGCCACTCTGCAACTTTGGGCCAACGTTCTGAGACTTGCTTTAACCAAGCTTGTTTAGCCTGCTCATCTTGCAAAAAACTTTGTAATTGTGGCGTAGGTAAGCTCCAAAAAACACTTGAAAGGCGCTGTTGAGGTTCGGTTGGAATCGCTCCCGTAGGAAGAATTCCCATCATAATTTTCGAGCGATCATAAAATTGATGCAGAATTTCAGAATCGAGGACTTGGCACTCGGGCACGATACTCCACGCAGCCCCCCAAGGATAAGCTTTGTCAACCTTTACCCATGCTTTAGGGCGTAATTGACTACGAGCACCATTGGCAATGAGTAGGCCATCAAAGCAAGCATCAAACTTTTGGTTTTGATGACTGCCGAATATCCGAACTTCATCGTTATGTTCTACAAAACTTTCAACGGAATGATTTATGCACCAAGTAATCTGGCTTGAATATTCGCTAACTTTTTGAGTGAGAACGTGACATAAAGTGGCTCGGTGTATACCTAGACCATAAAGATTTGCTGATGCTTCGCGATAGTGACTGTTAACTAAAAGACGCTTGTCTGGAAGTTGTCCTTCTAAGCCTGTGACTTTCGCACCTAAGGTTAGGGCTTTGTCGAGCACACCTAAGTGCTCAAATACGGCTAAGCCCGCAGGTTGTAGCAGTAAACCTGCACCTACCGGAGATAACTCATCAACTTGTTCAAAAATAGTAACGTGGTTGCCTTCACGGGCGAGCAAAATCGCAGTGGCTAAACCTGCCGTGCCTGCACCAATAATGGCAAAATGAGGTGTTTTCATTGTTTGTTCTTTTCAAGCATTCATAAAACTAAATTTAGCAATGAACGGATAATCGATCTATATTTTTTTAAATTATAAGTTTTACCCATAAAAAAATCCCTTGCATGGGCAAGGGACTTGGAAGTTATTTCAATACACGCCAAAGCGCCAATAAGCTGCTCAACACAATCAAAATAATAGATACAAACCAAGGGCTAATAATCGCAATAGTTAGCAAAATCAGCATAGTGCTGCCAAACATCCAGCTACGACGTTGTTGGTGTTCCATTTGTAAACGAAGCTGTTGAATTTCGCGTAACTGTCGATCTTGCCAAGCGGACTGATTTTTTAAACCATTTAAGCTATCAATAATTAAACTTGGGAAATCTTGAGCGCCTAAAAGTAGGTCTGGTAATTGCTGACCAAGCTCTTTTACATTTTTGACTGGGTTCATATTAGATTTGACCCATTCTGTCAAAATTGGTTTCGCCAATTTCCAGATGTCGAGTTGCGGATAAAGGTCCGTACCTAAGCCTTCTACATGCACCAAAGTTTTGAGTAGTAGCATGAGCTGTGGCGGGATTTCTAAATGGAAGCGACGGGCAATATCCATCACTTGAATTAAGATACCCGCAAAATCAAGCTGGTCCATTGGTTTAGACACCATTGGCCCAACAGTGCGGCGCATTTCACGTGCTAACGCGTCTTGATCTGTACCCGGTGGAATCCAGCCAGCTTGATGCACAATTTGAATAAGCTGCATAAAGTTGCTGTTCATGACAGCAAGCAACATACGGGCAACTGTCATTTGGTCGTGCTTAGAAAGCTCACCCATAATTGCACAGTCCAGTGCAATAAAGCGTGGATTGCTTGGATTGATGGTTTCTACAAAGACATTGCCGGGGTGCATGTCGGCATGGAAAAAATTATCGCGGAATACTTGCGTAAAGAAAATGGTTAACCCTTTTTCTGCAAGTTGTGCGCGGTCCATACCTAAACGGTCAAAGGTTGCCGTATCTGAAATAGGGACACCGGTAATACGCTCAGCCACCATGACATCTTTGGTGTCCATGTAGACTTCTGGCACATACATCATGGTTGAACCAGTGAAGTAATGGCGCATACGACGGGTGTTATCTGCCTCAATACTCAAGTCCAGCTCATTTAAAATGATTTGGCGGTAGTCTTGAATAATTTCAGATAAATGTAATGCACGGGCAGCTTCAAGACGACTTTCTAAGGTGTTGCCTAGCCAAGCCAGAATTTCAAAGTCTTGTAAAATCTGGCTACGAATGTCTGGACGAGTCACTTTAACAACAACTTCACGTCCATCATGTAGCGCCGCTGTATGGACTTGTGCAATTGAGGCTGCTGCAAGTGGTTGATCATCAAATCGGGCGAACAGTGTATTTACGTCTGCCTTTAAAGAATCTTGAATACGTTGTTTGGCAACTTCTCCATCAAAAGGTTTGACCTGATCTTGAAGTAAAACCAGTTGGGCGAGTATTTCAGGTGGAATCAAATCACGGCGAGTTGACAGGAGTTGTCCAAGCTTAATTGCAAGCGGTCCCATATCTTCTAAAGCTTCTTTAAGCTTTAAAGGGTTTTTACGTTCACGACTAGACCATGCTGCCGGATGCATTTTTATAATGTTCAATGCATGCTTAGCTTTAACAGGTAATTCATCCGCAGGGAACAACGTATCGAGTCTATAGTGCGCTGCAATACGCCAAAGTTCGAGTAAACGTGAAACGTGCGGAATCATATAAAGTCTTACCTAGTCTTGAGTGGGTTGTAGTTGTGCATTGAGCTGCTGCAATTTAGCTTCTAGACGATCAATGTCTTGATTAAGCTTACGCGTAGCCTGATTTAAATCGTCCATTTCCCAACGTGGGGCAAATAAACCGCTGTCTTCTTTTAAAGCATCTTCAGCAAAAAATAGATGACTTTGAAGAGAGCGTTTTAAATGTTTTGGTGCAAGTTGAATCTTACCGATTTCGTGAGCGAGTTGAGGACCAACCCATTTTGATAGATGCGCAGCTAAATCAGGTTCAGCTTGCTGCATAATTTTTTGAATATCCTGTAAGAGGTGATAATCACCTTGAAGCGGGATATTACCAATTTGGTCTGGATCGCTTAATAATAATTTGATCAGTTCAACGACATCTTTGACATGCAAAGTTGCAGTGGCTTCAGAAATTTTAAATTGTGGATCAAAAGGGCGCTGCTCAAAAATAGATGGCTTTTCACTGTGCCCTGTAACGGTAGGTTCAAGACGTACTTTTTCTTGGTCAAAGAATACATCAACAGAAAGTTGCGGGCTATCGATGATAACACGCAACATTTTGCCCTGTAGCTGATTGAGCTGAATGCGGGTTAATGCATCCAGATCGATCAGATGATGAATGATACGTTCGACTGCACCGAGTGCCAGAATCGACCACATATCGTTATCCCTTACAGTTTAAAACCGCGGTGAACAGCAACAATACCGCCAGTCAGGTTGTGATAGTCACAGTTCTGGAAGCCAGCATTTTCCATCATACCTTTTAAGGTGCGTTGGTCTGGGTGCATACGAATTGATTCAGCCAAGTACTTATAACTTTCTGAGTCATTGGCAACCAATTTACCCATAATCGGTAAAGCAGTGAATGAGTAGAGGTCATAAAGTTTTGAGAATGGCTCAAATACTGGTTTAGAGAACTCAAGAACAAGTAAACGGCCACCTGGCTTAAGTACACGGAACATAGAAGCAAGCGCTGCGTCTTTATCTGTCACGTTACGTAAACCAAAGCTAATGGTTACAAGGTCAAAGCTGTTGTCTGCAAAAGGTTCTAAAGTTTCTGCATTGGCAAGTACAAAATCGACATTGGTACAGCCTGCATCAATTAGACGATCACGGCCAACATTGAGCATAGATTCGTTAATGTCTGAAAGTACCACATGACCCTGCGGGCCAACTTCACGGCTAAATACTTTTGCTAAGTCGCCTGTACCACCAGCAATGTCTAACACATGTTGACCACGGCGAACACCAGACATGTTAATTGCAAAGCGTTTCCATAAACGGTGAATACCAAATGACATCAAGTCATTCATAAGGTCATATTTGCTTGCAACTGAGTGGAAAACTTCAGCAACTTTTTGTGCTTTGTCTTCAGTTCGAACTGTTGAATAACCAAAGTGTGTTGTTTCACCAACGTTGCCAGTGTTGCCTGCACCACGTGGTAAATTGTATTTCGGCACAGAACCGCTAACAGGTGTATCTGTTAAGGTTTGCTGTAAAGATTGTTGTTGCCCTTGAGGTGTACCTTGCGGTAAAGGTGAGCTTAGGAATGGGCTAACTTTGTCTGAACTTTGTGCCTGCTCAGTTGGAGATGTTGGCTTTTGGTTTTCGTTAGACATATTGTCTCTCCTAGACTCAAACTCAAGTGAAACGGAATAAGTTCTGCATGATGACAGATTTTGTCTATTTTTACAGGCATCATCATGCAAATATAATGAATAAAATCTCAACTTCGTGAGGTTGAGTTTTTTCTATGTGCCGACCTTATCACACTCTAAACGGATTCGGATGTCCTGAATGTACTTTTTCAACAATCTGGCGTTCTTTTTCCGTAAAAGTTTTAATAAAGACCTCAGCCGATTTTAAAGGTTTCATTGCGCTAAAACCATCTTGAATAAAATCATACATCAATTCGAAGTGATATTTTTGTGCAATACCTTTACACATTTTAAAAGCAGTAAACATCATAAATGAACGCATGTATTTATCGAGTGCTGCTCCTAAATCGTCAAGAAGGGCAAGCTGTTGGTAACGGGCTTCAGCCTGATCAAGCTTGATTAAGGTTAAGCGCATGATCTCGTCGGTAAGGACAGTATCTGCCGGATAGTCTTCAAGAAGCTGCATTGCTACTTGTTCATCAAGTTGAGTGGCAAGTACAGCCAAACTTACCGACTTTGTACCTGTCTTAATTGCGTTTTCAGGTAAAACCTTTTCTGCTTTATGTGCATATTTCAATAAACGTTCAATTTGTGCTGCAAGTGCATCGAACTCTGGTCCACCATATAAACGGTTTAAAAAGTACTGAGCCATCAGTTTGTGTTCTGGCAAATTAAAAAAGTCGTGATGCGTCTCTTTCATCCGTTCTTTTAGCCATGTTTGTACATCTTGCAAACGTTGGGCAAGCACTGGGTTGTCGTGATAATTAAATGTTTTATATTGTTGTAAAAGTTCATCAAAAGCAGCGAGTTTAGACATGTAAGGCTCTAATATTGGGCTATTTACAAAAAATCATAAGAGGCATTGTAACCTTCTACTATGGCGAGTAGATGTAAAAAAAATGATTTATGCGTCAATTTTCAGGTTAAATCATGTTGCAATGACATAATTTGTATAGCAATTCATCACCCAAGCGCATAAGTTAAATAATGGCGAAATTAAATAAAAAGATTAGAGCAGTGGACCATGAGTGAACAACAACCAAAATTTGAAATACGAGACGAAGAACAGCTTTCAGTTGATTTAATTGAAGCACAATATGCTTTAAAAGAAAGCCGAGGGAAACGCAATGCCAAAAGCACACTCATTTTAATGAGTGGTATCGAGTTAGCTGGAAAAGGGGAAGCGGTTAAACAGCTTCGTGAGTGGCTAGATCCAAGATATCTACGGGTGAAAGCAGATGCACCACGTGTGCTGACAGACTCTGAAGCATTCTGGCAGTCTTATTCAGCATTTATTCCGACTGAAGGCCAAATTGTGGTGATGTTTGGCAACTGGTATAGCGATTTGTTGGTTACGGCAACTCATGTGTCAGAACCTTTGGATGATGCGCGTTTTGATGCCTATGTTGAAAATATGCGGGCGTTTGAACAGGACCTAAAAAATAACTATGTCGATGTCATTAAGGTTTGGTTTGATCTTTCGTGGAAATCACTCCAAAAACGGTTAGATAAAATAGACCCATCTGAACAGCATTGGCATAAGCTTCACGGCCTAGACTGGCGTAATAAAAAACAATATGACACTTTGCAAAAGCTACGCCGTCGCTTTACCGACGATTGGTACATTATTGATGGGGAAGATGAAAAACAGCGCGATCAATTTTTTGCTCAGTATCTTTTACAACACATGCGTCAGCTGCCTGAACATGAAACTGAAGTCAAAGGTAAATGGCAACAGGCAAAAATTCCCGAGAGTTTATTAAAACCTGCTCAGGAAAAAATGGATAAAGCCGAATATAAAAAAGAGCTCGATAAACTCAGTAAAAAAATTGCCGATACCATGCGCTTTGATAAACGTAATGTGGTGATTGCATTTGAAGGGATGGATGCTGCCGGTAAAGGGGGAGCCATCAAGCGAATTGTTAAAAATTTAGACCCGCGTGAATATGATATTCACTGTATTGGGGCGCCTGAACGTTTCGAAGCAAGACACCCGTATTTGTGGCGTTTTTGGAATCGTATTAATGAAGCTGAAAAAATTACCATTTTTGACCGTACCTGGTATGGCCGTGTGCTGGTTGAGCGTGTTGAAGGATTTGCTTCACCTATCGAATGGCAAAGGGCATATGATGAAATCAATCGCTTTGAAAAAGACTTATTTGATAGCCAAACGATTGTGGTAAAAATTTGGCTAGCAATTAGTAAAGATGAGCAAGAGCAACGTTTTAAAGCCAGAGAAGAGACACCGCACAAACGCTTTAAAATTACTGCCGAAGATTGGCGTAACCGTGATAAGTGGGATGATTATTTAAAGGCGGCCGCAGATATGTTTGAGCGGACCAGTACCGAATATGCGCCTTGGTATATTGTCGCAACAGACGATAAATATACTGCACGCTTGGAAGTGTTAAGAGCTATTTTAAAACAGCTGAGAGCAGATTAAACTCTCAGCCGTAAGTTGGATTTTAGTTTACAACCGCGCCACGACTTTTTTGTTGAATACGTTTAGCAAGGTTGTAGCTGTCATTTAGATGAGTTTGGGCTATTTTTTTCATCATAAAATAGCCTAAACTTGCTGCGACAAGTTGCCCACCTAGTGGAACGAATTTTGTCACTTGTTTGGTAACAATCTTTCCAAAGAAACCGTTAAAGGTTTTTTTAACGGTAGTGCGAGCGACCACAAAGCCTGAAAATTGAAAGCCGCGTTTTCGTAATTCATCCCAGTGAATTGTTTTTGTTTTTGGATCATAGACACTGACATGTTCAGGCGCTAAACCAAAACGGGAATTAATATCGGGAATAAGCTGTGACAAAATTCCCAAATCTACTACCACGTCAAAAAAAGGAATGGGTACAATTGCTGCACCAGCAGAGACGTAAGCTCTTTTCTGAATGAGTTCTTGGCACTCATCGCGAATTTGTTCCAGATTTAGGCTAGGATCAATATAGTCAGGAATGTTATCAATTTTCATAATGTTTTACCTGTAATGTGTTCCTTGAAGGTGCCTTGCCAACACAAGGTAAGTGACACCTAAAATGAGATTATGCTGTGTTTAAACCAACGTGACATAGTCAGATTCAGTTGTATAGTAATGAATGTTTATGATTTTGTGCATAAATTATGCGAGTAGGATATGAAATAAATGGGTATCCATGTTATTCAAAGTCAACGTATTGATGTGTTGTTGCAGGGCGTACTGGCATCTACGTCCCAGCCGTCAACGCATCCATTACAGGTTTTGAAAGCCCAGCATTTCATTGTGCCAAGTCCTGCCATCGAGCAGTGGCTGATACAAAAACTTGCAGAACAGCAAGGAATGAGCGCCAATTACCAGTTCCACCAACGTGTGCGCGGGTTTCAGTGGTATGCCTATCAACAGGTCCTCACGGCGCATAAGGAGCAGGTTCGTAAAGCCAATATTCCACGCTTGATTTTTAAATGGCGTGTACATCAAGCCTTACAGGAATTTATTCAGCCTGATGTCATGAGCATAGATAGCTCTCATCCACTGCATTCTATTGTTCAACGTATTTATGACAGCGCAGATCGGCTTGAACAAGGTATTGAGAAGCAGCTAAAAAAGCAAAAAATGTTGTATTGGGTTGCCGAGCAGGTTGCCGATTTATTTAGTAACTACATGGTCTATCGGGGACAGTGCCAGCGTGGTTGTGAAAATATGTGTACTTGTCCAAATAACTGGTTAGCAGCATGGGGACAAGGACGATCACTCGATATCGAAAAGTATATTGCCCATAAAGATAAAGAAGTTTCGGCATTTACTTTGCAGCAAACCCAAGAGTTAGAACGTTGGCAGCGCTGGTTATGGCAGCAGCATTTTCATGATGATTTTATGCAAATGCAGCAAATTGACGAATTATTCTGGCAGGAATTAGAACATCCTGAGCGCCAGAAGAAAGCACTGTCTCGTTTGCCACAGCAAATTGTCATTTTTACTTTACTGGATTTACCGCCCAGCCAGCTTCAGTTTTTACGTCGTTTAGGGCAATACATTGATGTTTTGATTTTGCACTATAACCCTTCGCAAGAATATTGGGCTGATAGTGTCGACCCCCTCTGGAAACAGCGCTATGACTTAGGGGTAAAAGAGCGTTTTATAGCGAAGAACCCCCAAGCGACCGATGCGGAAATTGCCGATTTCTTTAATAAATTTACGCTTAATTTTAATGCTGAGGCGCGTGAGTCAAGACATCCGCTGTTAACAAGATTGGGCAAACAAGCCCGCGACCACTTCTCATTACTCTCAAACTTGTCTACAGGTGAGGAAGGTAAGTGGGTGGATGCTTTTGTCGATGATTTTCCTGAAAGTTTACTTGGCAAAGTTCAGTCAGATATTTTGCACTTGGTGGAGCCCCAAGCAAAGCAATATGAACTTGCCCCTAACGATGACTCAATTCAGATTCATGTCTGCCACTCGACATTACGGCAACTTGAAGTATTGAAAGAACAATTGATTGGCTGGTTGGCAAAACCGCACGAACAGCCGCGTCGTCCAAATGATATTTTGGTTTTAGTTCCTAATTTGGCAGAAGTAGAGCCTTTAATACGAAGTGTTTTTCCTGCTACAGCGACTGAGCAAGGCGTGCATTTGCCTGTCAAAATAGCAGGAATTGCCTCACTCGATGCACTTAATGCATGGCGTGCCGTGATTGGGCGTATTCACCTTATGCAAGGGCGATTTAGCTTTGATGAGTTTGCTGACTGGCTTGGTTTACACGCGACTCAACAGCGTTATGCACTTGAATATGCTCAAGTAGAGCGAATTTTAAATTTACTTGCCGATGCAGGGTTTAAACGTGGGCTTGATGCAGAACATCTGAAACGTAGTTTATGTGACGGCGATGATGACTACCGATATAGCTTTAAATTTGCTTTAGAGCGGTTAGCGCTCGGCATAGCCATTCCTGAACATGCTACATTTAATCAGGTGCTGAGTTACGCTAAGGTTCAACCGGGCGATTTTGAGCTTATTGGTACACTCATTCAAATTTATCAAGATTTAAATGAACGCCGTGACTGGCTCATTATGCATGAGCAGAAAAAGAGTCATACGGTGGAATACTGGTTGCAAACACTCTCGCAAGATATTATCGAGTTTGAGCAGGCCGGTGTGGCTGCTTTAAAAACTGCGCGGGAAATTGTAAAAAAACAAGAGCGTATGTTAACGCTCGCAAGCTACTATGCCGAGACAGAAACAGGCACCTTACGTAAAATCACCTTGCCTTTGCCTTATATTTTGGATGAGATTCAGCGAACTTTAGAAAATCAGACGGCTCAAGCTGAACCGACAGGACAGATTACCTTTGCCCAGATTGGACAAATTCGTCCTTTGCCTTATCGTTTAATTGTGATGTTGAACCTTGATGCAGGGCAGTTTCCAAATCGAGACACCCATGTGCCATTTGATTTGATGGATGCCTTACGTCAACAATTAGGTGATCGTTCCCGTCTTGAGGATGATCAAGGCGCTTTCTTAGACGCCCTACTTTTAGCTCAAGAAAACTTATGGCTGTTTTATAACGGCTTTGATGTCAATGACGGTGAGGTGAGAGATCCTTCTAGTATTCTTCAAGAGTTCCGTGAGCATCTTGCACTTATTGTAAAGCCAGAACCAAATGCACCCGATCGAGAAGTGATTGAAGGTATTGAAATTCCCTCTCAATTAAAACAGCTCTATCACTTACATTATTTACAGCCGTTTGACCCTAAAGGTTTTATGGCCGAGAACCGCTATATTCGTTATCAAGATCACTGGTTTAACGTGGCGATGCAAATTCAGCAAGCTTCCGGTGTTCTTAAGCCTTGGGCAAATATATCTTATCCTTTAGAAATACCTGACATGTTGGTTTTAGACAGCCATCAGTGGATACAGGATGTGACTTTTCCTGCACGCTTATATTTAAAAACTTTGGGCGTAGAAAACTTAGGAAATGTAGGCGTATTAGATCAGAATGAACCTTTGCTTTTAGATGGTTTGGGCCGTTATACCATTCGGCATTTTTTACAGCAAAACGAACAGCAGGCACAGCCTGAAGTTCTACTTGATCAGTTGCCTGTAGGCAAAGTTCAATACAGCGCATGGCAACAGGGCATTTTTGAACAGGAATGTTTGCTTGAGCGCCTTCATCATTACGCGCCAGCCGTGACACAAACGACTCAGCGTGTGTGGCGAATTGCCAAACAGCTACATATGAATATTACGGTGCCAAAATCTGAAACTCAGGATTGGGTTAGCATGGAAGCATCAAGTGCTCGGGCAAAAAGACGTGCAAAAGTCTGGTTAGAGTACCTGCTTTGGTTGGCCTATTTAAATGAAGGAAGTGCAGGAACTGAAAGACGCCGTATTGTGGTTTTTAGTGACCAAACTGTCATCTGTAAAGGTATTAGTTCGGAGCAAGCTCGGCAGTATTTACAACCGTGGTTTAAAATCTGGCGTTATGCTCAACAGCAGCCACTCGTGTTACCAGCAGCTTTATTATTAAAGCCACTTGAAAAAGCCAAGGCATATCAGTGGGAAACAACAAATCCGACAGAAAAAATAAAACTGGATGAGAAGAGCTATGCGGAGCTGTTAAAATACTGGAATGAAACGGGGACATTTACCTCTATTGATATGACACAAAATGAAGCGTGTAAGTTACATCAAGACTGGCGTTTCATTTTGCAAGAACAAGATGCACAAGCATTACTTCAACATGCTTGTGATGAGTTTGCCTATGACCTGTATCATCCGGTTTTTCAATTTCAACATTCGGAGTAAGGCATGAACTCAAGAGTACAGGTGTCTTATCAACCTATTATTGATATTGAATTTAGTGGACTGCATTTAATTGAGGCTTCGGCGGGTACCGGAAAAACCTATACACTGTCGAGTTTAATGGTCCGTATTTTTCTTGAGAAATATTTACCGGGCCAAGTCATTGCGACCACCTTCACCCGTGCTGCTGCGGCTGAGTTAAAAAGCCGAATTCGTGCGCGTTTGGTCGAAACCCACCGTTACTTAGATGCCAAGCGGAGCTTGACTGAAAAAGAGATCCTTTTGCAGGCCGAGCAAGAATCTGACTTATTACTGCAACATATTCTCAAGCATTTTGCGACACGTATTGCCTATGCCTGTGAGCGTTTAAAGCTCGTTATCGATCAGTTAGATGAGCTGTTTGTCGGAACACTTGATAGCTTTAGCCAAAAGCTATTACGTGAGTTTGCCTTTGAAAGTGGCAAAATTGAACGTGCTCAAATTACCGATGATGCTAAAACCTATAGCCGACAACTGATTCATGATGTTTTACGTGAATGGATACAGTCTCAGCCTCAAACCGTGATTGATGCGTTGTATCTGGCAGGTGAGTTAAAAAGTGTCGACAGTTTTGTCAAACTGGTCGAAGACTCACTGAATTTTAGTTCGGCTCACTTTAAACTTCCCGAAAAGCCTACCATTCAGTTTGAACAGCTTGCTCAGCTCAAAAAGCTGGCAGCAGAAATTGATATCAGTCTTCTAGAACCATATTACTCGCTTGATGGCGAACACTATAAACATGTAAGCGGTACAATATTTCGTAATGGGGCATTTAATAAGTTATTTAGTGAATGTTTGCCACAGTTATTACAAGTTTTAAAGCAAAGCGACAGTATTTTAGTTTTTGATGGGTCTTTGGCAGTACATCGGGAACTCGTTTTTAAGTTTTTAGGCCAGCTTGCCGATCAGAAAGTTTTCAAGAAATGTCCTGCCGAAATTTCGGATGGATTTTATCAGCATCCTTGTATTCAGCAGATTCAGCAGTTGTTTGGTGTGCTGAAAAACTATGCTGAACAGTTCGATCAGCTTCATATTTATTTAAAAGCCTATTTATGTGTAGAGGTTAAAAAACGTTTACCACAGGTTTTACAAAACAAGGGCGAGACGACTTTTTCTCAGCAAATTCGCACTTTGTCAGAAGCTTTAAAGGGCGAGCAGGGACAACGTTTCGCCGTATTTGTGCAGGCTCGATACCCCTTAATTTTGGTTGATGAGTTTCAAGACACCAATCAAGACCAAGATGACATGCTCGCCAGCATTTGGCGTCATCCAGAACGTTACCAAAAAGGTTGCATGATTATGGTGGGTGACCGTAAGCAGGCAATTTACGGTTTCCGTGGTGGGGATATGCTCACCTTCTTGAATGCCTATAAAGATATTCAGGCAAAGCATGGTCGCGAATATAAATTAATTCATAACCACCGTTCAGTCGCTGACTTGGTTGAAGTGGTTGATGCGTTATTTCAAAGACAAATCGACTTTGGTGAACAGGTTCAATATGACCCGATTCGGGCAGGGACTCGACCTCATCCGGTTTTAATTGATCAAAACCAGTCTAATCCGTACCCTTTACGTTGGCTCATGCTAAAAGACAAGGAAACGGAAGCACAGCAAGTCGCGTGGAAAATACGTGATTTACTTAATCAGTCACATGCAGGACAACTTTATTTTCAAAAAGATGCTCAGACTCAAACCTTAAATGAAGATGATATTGCGGTCTTGTCGCGTAATCATGATGGTCTTGATAAAGTTCAATTTGAATTAGAACGTTTAGGAATACGAGTTAATCGGCCATCAAAACGAAGTGTTTTTGATTGCACAATTGCTCAGGATGTTGGGGCCTTACTCACTGCGATTCTTCATCCTTACGATGAGGCCAAAGTGAAACGAGCTTTGATTAGCCGTTTATTTGCTATGGACCTTAAACAGCTGTTGCAACTCGAGCAAACGGCCGAAGGTTTAAGCCATTTTATGACGGGTTTTGATGCTATTCGGGAATTGTGGTCAGCTCAGGGCTTTTTAGTAGCATGGCAGCAATGTTTAAACCAATTTGGCATTTGGAAAAATCTGGTTGCTGTCCAGAGTAAAGATAATGAGCGGGTTGTGGTGAACTTGCGTCATTTGACCGAAATTTTGAGCCAACATAGCGAGAAATATCAGGGCGCGCAAAATCTTTATCACTGGTATCTCAAGCAATTACAATCACCGCTTGATCGTGAATGGGAGTTAGAGCGTAGGTTGTCGAGTGAAGCTGGCGTACAGCTCATGACCATTCACCAGTCAAAAGGTCTTGAGTTTAAAATTGTCTTTTTGCTCGGGGCCGACAAGCCATTTCGGGAAAATAACAAAACACTTAACTTCTCGACCCAAGATATAACGGTTCCGGAGTCGACTCAAACTCTAACACAACGTGTTGTTGCGATTGCCGATAAGACATATTTAAACGAAACCGAGCTGAAGCAGCATGAAGAACGGGCTTTGGCGGAACAAAACCGTCTATGGTACGTTGCCTTAACTCGGGCAAGTCATCGTGTTTATGCGCTCTTACAAGATACGGATGGCAAGTCTGTTTCAGGTTTGGCATTTTGGAAAAACAGAGCTGAACCATTCCAGCACCGTTGTTGTACCGATGAAATAATTTTGGAGCAACCACCTGCTGCAAGACATTTAAATCAACACATCAATATTATTGAGATACAGGCACAGCATTTTCCTGATCAGCGCTTTTATTCGAGAGGCAAAACCAGTTTTAGTTATCTGGCACAGCATTTAAGACATAAAGTAGGTACAGATTTACTCGCGAGTCAGAGCCATGAAGCTGTTTTAGCCGAAGATGAACTCGATCAGGTTATTTCTGTTGAGGCGCCCGCAGCACAGCCCATTAGCTGGATCAAAAGCAATTTTCCGAGAGGGACGCTCGCAGGTAATTTCTTACATGAAATCTTTGAGCATATTGATTTTCAATGTTCAGATGAGTGGGTAAGCGAAATACGCCGTCGTTTTAAAAATGACTACAGTAGTTTGTGGCAAGATTTATTAATCAAATACCAAGAAAGCTTTCCCGAAGAACAAGAAGCGGAATACTCGCTTTATCACGCTGTGGCCGAATGGTTGCAAGAGATTTTAAGCACGCCGTTATATCAAGGTTTTCGCCTAAATCGGTTACAGCCAGAGCACTATTTATCAGAGTGTCCTTTTTATTTGGCACTGTCAGATCGTGTGTTAGCCATGAAACGTATTCAGCAGTTGTTTGCTGAATATGGTATGGAAATGCCTGAGTTATTAGAGGCACGTTCTGCACGCTATTTAAATGGTTCGATAGACTTAGTTTATTTTGATGGACAGCGTTATCACATTGCTGACTATAAGAGTAACTACTTGGGTGAAAACCTTGCTGATTACAGTGTAGAAAGTATTGCACAAAGTATGTCTTTAGCCAGCTATTGGCTACAAGCAGGCCTGTATTTGGTTGCGTTACATCGTTATTTAAAAGTCAAAATGCAGAATTATGATATTGAACAACACTTAGGTGGGGCGACTTATCTTTACTTGCGCGGTATGAATGGCGAAGCTGAGCAGGGTTATTATTATTGGCAGCCAAGTACAGAATTTGTTCTACGACTCGATGCTATTTTAGGGTACTTTGCTGAGGATAAAATTGCATAAAAAATGCTGATAAAAGATCTAATTTTAGAATTAACAATTACTTGGGGTGTGGATAAGCCTGTCTATAACCATGTGGACAAGCGTGTGGAAAACTAGGTGGATAAGTGTGTGGACAATCTAAATAGCCCTGAACAAAGCGATTTAAGCTGGTTAATGACTTGGAGTACCTTTCTAAATCAAGCCCCGTTTACTGCACAGACACAAGCTCCAGAGGCAGCTTGTTTTTTGCAGCAGCTGATTGAAGCGAGCTTGCAGGGTGACAGTTGTATTGAGATTAGCCCAGAGCAAATAGAAACACTTGGCCAACTGGTGATATCTGCTGAACAAGCAAAGTCTCAAGTTGCCCCTTGTGTCCACGACGGGCAGGGGTTGGCATTATACCGATATTGGAACCTAGAGCAACGTCTAGCTGAGCAAATTCGCCGATTAAAGCAACAACCAATTCAACCTGTTTCATGTGAAGAGCATTTAGACTTATTAACAGATCCTCATCAGCAAGCTGCTTTGCAAATGGTGACTCGGCAGAGCTTAAGTATTATTACAGGTGGGCCGGGTACAGGTAAGACCTATACGCTCGCTCGTATTATTGCTGTGCTTAGTCAGGCAATTCCACATATTCGTGTGGCGATGGCTGCTCCGACGGGTAAAGCTGCACAGCGTATGCAAGAAGCCTTACAAAACTCGTTTAATGATCCCAAACTGCTTGAGTCGGGGCTAATGAGTGATGAGCTAAGAAACCAAAGTACCCAAACTATCCATCGATTATTAGGTATGGGGCATAGTCAAACTCCACGCTTTAATCAAAAACAGCCTTTGCCTTATGACGTTATTGTGGTGGATGAGGCCTCTATGCTGGATTTAAATCTGGCAACTTTATTATTTGAAGCGGTTCCTGAGTCTTGTCGAATTATTTTATTAGGCGATGCCAACCAGCTTGCTTCCGTAGACGTTGGAGCGGTACTTGCAGATTTACAGCAAATCGAGGCGTTGTCTGAAAACCATGTTCACCTTCAAACCAGCCGTCGTTTTGCAGAGGGTGCTTTGATTGGTCAGGTTGCTCGATTTATTCAAATGCAAACCAGTCAAATCAACCATGAGCAAGTTTTACAACAGTTTGAAATTGATATTGTTCAGGTTTCAGAGCTACGTTCAATACCTTTAGAAGCTGATATGCCCGATGTGGTTCAGCTTGAATACTTACCCGAAGAGTCACCTATAGCGCTAGAAACTTACTACCAAAAATTGATGGTGGGTTTTCAAGGCTATGTGCAAAGCTTAAAAGCTTATATACAAGATGATCGTTCACTTGAACATATTGAAAATATCGTTAAGTCATTCGATGACTACCGTATTTTAACTGCCGTACGTCATGGGCCATTTGGTTTACAGCAACTTAATCAATATGCCGAACGCTGGTTACAACAACAGCTAGGTATTGTGACTTTAGGAGGATGGTATGTTGGCCGTCCGGTTATGATGACTTATAACGATTACCAACTCGGCATTTCAAATGGTGACATTGGTTTATGTTTTGAACATAGAACCCAGCCGCAACAGTTTGAAGTGTATTTCCCAAGTTTAAATAAGTGGGTTGCTGCAAATCGGCTACCTAAAAGTATTCAAAGTGCATTTGCCTTAACAATTCACAAATCACAAGGTTCTGAATTTACCCATACAGCTGTTGTTCTTGATCAGGCTGCCAAGAATTTGTTAAGCCAAGAGTTGATCTACACTGCGATTACACGAGCCAAAAAAGTAGTGAGTTTATTGGTCGATCCAGAGGCGTTACTTCAATCTTTTACAGTTCGCACGACAAGAAAAAGCGGTTTAGTTGAAAAAGTTAATCGGTTAGTTCGTTAAGCCAAACTTAATATTTTTACCCTTGTAAGAAAAAGCTTACATGGATTCGAGATATTTGCTGCTAGAGAACCCACCCTGTTTTTGAGATTATAAACGCACAACGAGCTTGGCAAGGAATGTCGGGCAAAATCGCACAATAATAATAACTTAAGTCGAGAGACTGCGAACTTACAATGATGTAGGTGAATAAAGAGGAAACTTACAGCCGCTAAGCCTTGTAGTTTTGGGAGAGACTACAGGGCTTTTTTATATTTAAGTCTTAACCCCACCAAAATATCTGCATAAATCTTTAGATGGCTTACCCTATTTCTTGCTTATATTATCAATTATTTAACTCAATAATTTTTAATATATTTATTTGTAATATGATTCTTAAATAAGCATTTTTTGCGTGAATTGTTAAGTTAAATGTTATACAGAACCGTATGTTATTTAGCATTTACAGATAAACGATAAATATTAGACAGACCTGTACGTTTTCGCTTACATGATGATAAGAAAAATACTACTTTTCTTCATAATTGGATATGACAAAATACATCCCATAAGGAAATAGAACTAAAACAACGGAAGTGAGTAAAACGAGAAGAAGGATGTGGAAAGCATCTCACACATAACAATAAGAACAGCGATAAACACGATAAACAACAACTACAGCGCCAAAAACCCAAGCAGAAATGCTTGGGTTTTTTATTTTGTCGCTGGGTTGATTTTAGCTATACCAGATCGGTTTCATGCGAATCACTACCAAATAGTGAACGGCGTTGATCTCTAGGAATTCGTGGACATTGAGTCGAAATTTGATAAAGCAGATTAGCTAGGGCAGGAAGGTGGGTACCGACCACAGATTTGCCAGTAGTTAACAAAGAAACGCTGATATCACGTTCTGGGTCGGCCCAACACAAAATATTGGAAAAACCGAGGTGACCAAAAGCTTGTCCAGTCATTGGACCAAATAAGCCTACCGGATTACTGCCTAGCATTGGTCCTAAGGCATAGCGCATCGGTATTAATAAAGTTCGGTCAATGTTAACTCCTGTGGTAGGGAGTGTTGCTCTAAAAATTGTTTTCTCGCTTAAAATTTGTTTGCCTTGGTAGCTTCCCCCACTTAAAAGCATTTCAAAGAAGCGTCCAGCTTGTTCTGCACTGGTATAAATATTACCGGCGGGACAGATGGTATCCATAAAACGGCTATCATTAGTGACATCTACAGCGAGTTGTAAGCCTCCACCTAGTACATGATTGAGATAATGATCCGTTCCTAAACGAGGATGCAAACCTGTTGCACAATTAAGAGCAACTTCAGCACGATATTCTGGTTTTAAGCCATAGTTAAAATAGGGCATATCCATCGGTTTCTCGATAGTCTCATGCACAAATTGGCGAAGGTCTTGTCCTGTAACGCGTTCAATAATTTCTCCTAAGATATAACCTGCCGTTACTGCATGATAGGCAAGGTGATTTCCCGCTGGAGAAACAGGTCTTGCTGCGTATAAGCGCCTTAAAATTTCATCTTTATCAAAAAGCAGTTCAGGTGTGACATCTCCATCAACATAAGGAATGCCTCCACGATGAGATAATAAATGAAAGATTGTCGCACGGCGCTTTCCGTTCACCCCATACTCGGGAATATAATAGCTCACGGGGTCAAGTAAGTTGATTTCGCCCTTTTCATCTAAAAGATGAATTAACATGGCAGTAATCATTTTGGATGCTGAAAATAGACAAACGGGAGTATCCGGCGTTGCGATGAGGGCATCCTTTTGCAAACCAGCCGGCGAGTTTCCTTGAGCATAGCCAATGCTTCGATTTAATAAAATTTTCCCCTGTCGACGTAAGCAAAAAGTAATGAGCGGATAGTTTCCGGTTTTATAGAGTGACTCAATACTTTTCCAGATTTTTTGAACTTGCTGTTCACTCATTCCACCTAGTTCGGCAGGTACTTCATCTTCGTGATGAATGACCGATTCAAGGTCATTCGGTACCGGACAGGTATTGGTCGAAAATATTTTCACACGTCCCTCGCGTTTCTTTCTTTTTATTCAAGGCCAAGTGTGCAGGGTTAAGAAGCTGATGTCAGTGTCTAAAATGACAGGTAACAGAAAACAATTTTGCAATCCATATATAGATACCTTAAAATAGGCAACTTGCTGTAGTGATGCACGGCAGTCAGTTGCGCTCAACTGATTCATATCATTTTATTTTTTAAGCATCTCGGAGAAATCGAATGGCTTTAACTAATGCAGACCGCGCAGAGATCATTGCTAAATTTGCTCGCGCTGAAAACGACACTGGTTCACCAGAAGTACAAGTAGCTTTATTGACTGCTCAAATCAATGATTTACAAGGTCACTTCAAAGCTCACAAACACGACCACCACAGCCGTCGCGGTTTGATCCGTATGGTTAACCAACGTCGTAAATTGCTTGACTACTTAAATGGTAAAGACCACGAGCGTTACACTGCTTTGATCGGTGCTTTAGGTCTACGTCGTTAATTCGATTTTGCTTTGTTTTCGGTTTATCGCATGTTGCTATGCTTTGTTTCTGAAAAGAAAGTTTCGTCTAATAAACCATTAGGCGATTTATAGAAGGGGCGCTTGTGCGCTCCTTCTTTGCGTTTAATATTATTTAAAATTTTTGGTCTAGTGTGATGGCTTCTAAGCTTTGTCATTTACCTACCGATAGTTGTAGCCTGAATGCCAAACCTTAGGGGTCTCACTAGAATAAAATTAGGAAAATACAATACATGTCAATGTTTAACATCGTTCGTAAAGAATTCCAATTCGGTCAGCATCAAGTCGTTTTAGAAACGGGTCGCGTTGCACGTCAAGCAAATACAGTTTTAATCACAATGGGTGGTGTAACTGTATTGGTAGCAGTAGTTGCTGCTCCAACAGCAAAAGCTGGTCAGGATTTCTTCCCTTTAACAGTTAACTATCAAGAAAAACAATATGCAGCAGGTCGTATCCCTGGTGGATATGGTAAGCGTGAAGGTCGTGCTTCAGAAGCTGAAACTTTAATTTCACGTCTTATTGACCGTCCAATTCGTCCATTGTTCCCAGAAGGTTACTACAACGAAATTCAGGTAACTGCAACTGTGGTTTCTTCTGACAAAACGATGGAAGCTGATATTGCAGCAATGTTAGGTACTTCTGCTGCGTTGGCAATTGCAGGTACTCCATTCCGTGGTCCAATCGGTGCAGCACGTGTTGGTTTAATCAACGGCGAATATGTTTTAAACCCGAATTTTGAGCAAATGGCTCAGTCTGACCTTGACCTTGTGGTTGCTGGTACAGAGTCTGCTGTATTGATGGTTGAGTCTGAAGCAAAAGAACTTTCAGAAGACCAAATGTTAGGTGCGGTTCTTTTTGGTCATGACGAAATGCAAATTGCAATTCAAGCGATCAATGAATTTGCAGCTGCTGCTGGTGCGAAACCATCTGACTGGGTTGCTCCTGCACACAACGAAGAATTACGTGCAAAATTAAAAGAAGCATTTGAAGCAAAAATTTCAGAAGCTTATACCATTGCAGTAAAACAAGATCGTTATGCAGCATTAGATGCACTTCATGCTGAAGCTGTTGCTCAATTCGTTCCTGAAGAAGATGTAGACGGTATTGCTGACGAAGTAGACTACTTATTTGAAGATCTTAAATACCGTACTGTACGTGACAACATTTTATCTGGTAAACCACGTATTGATGGCCGTGACACCAAAACTGTTCGTGCGTTAGACGTACAAGTGGGCGTACTTGAGCGTGCACATGGTTCTGCATTATTTACACGTGGTGAAACTCAGGCGTTGGTAACAACGACTTTGGGTAATACTCGTGATGCATTAATGGTTGATACTCTTGCTGGTACTAAAACTGACAACTTCATGTTGCACTACAACTTCCCTGCTTACTCAGTAGGTGAAACAGGCCGTGAATCTGGTCCTAAGCGTCGTGAAATTGGTCATGGTCGTTTAGCGCGTCGTGGTGTTCAAGCAGTTCTTCCTGCAGCTGACCGCTTCCCGTACGTTATTCGTATTGTATCTGACATTACTGAATCTAACGGTTCATCTTCAATGGCTTCTGTGTGTGGTGCGTCATTATCACTTATGGATGCAGGTGTTCCACTTAAAGCACCAGTTGCTGGTATCGCAATGGGCTTAGTGAAGGAAGGCGAGCGTTTCGCAGTACTTTCTGACATTTTAGGTGACGAAGACCACCTTGGTGACATGGACTTTAAAGTAGCAGGTTCTGCAAACGGTATTACTGCACTTCAAATGGACATCAAGATTGAAGGTATTACTGAAGAAATTATGGAAGTTGCATTAAACCAAGCATTTGCTGGCCGTATGCATATCCTTAATGAAATGAACAAAGTAATTTCACGTGCTCGTCCTGAAATTTCAATGCACGCTCCAACATTCGAAGTGATTACAATTAATCCGGATAAAATCCGTGATGTTATTGGTAAAGGTGGTGCAACAATCCGTCAAATCACTGAAGAAACTAAAGCTGCTATCGATATTGAAGATAACGGTACAGTTCGCGTATTTGGTGAAACTAAAGCTGCTGCTAAAGCTGCAATTGCGAAAATTCAAGCGATTACTGCTGAAGTTGAACCAGGTAAGATCTACGACGGTAAAGTAATTCGTATTGTAGAATTCGGTGCATTTGTAAACATCATGCCGGGTACTGATGGTCTTCTTCATATTTCGCAAATCTCTAATGAGCGTATTGCGAACGTAACTGATGTTCTTAAAGAAGGTCAGGAAGTAAAAGTACAGGTTCAAGACGTTGATAACCGTGGTCGTATCAAATTGACTATGAAAGATATTGAGCAAGCATAATTGCTTAACACACTAAAAAAGTCCGCTTGATGCGGGCTTTTTTTATGGCATGATGCAAGTAATACACCAATAGATCGACATGGTATGCAGGTTTATTATTTTTATCGTCATCAAAATGACGGCTATGTTTTTTTAAGCCGTGAAAAGCACACTGAACATATTCTCGAGTTTTTCTGGATTGATAGTGTGAGATCGGATGTTGTGAGCCAGAATGAAGAATGGCAACAAAAAATTCAGCAACTTGCAGATGTATCCATTAATGAGTTTCATATGCGAGATATTGCGAATATTGAACATCCTTGTGCATTTGATACGCTTGAAGAATACGACCTGCTTATTTTTAGAAAACTCGTAACGCCGGATGATGAAATTAAAAATGGCGAATCACATGAGAGTGTATTTGGTTTAGCCACCACACCAATCACTTTTATTTTTACGCCTAAAGTACTCATTAGCGTACGTGAGCAGGGCAACAAGTCGATTGAAAATTATATTCAGCGACTTGAAAATATTTTATGTAAAACTCTCGAAGAGCAAAATAAAACCCGTAAGCTGCCTAATTCACCTGTAGATCTGTGTTTACGTCTGCTCAATAGTATGGTGGATGGTTACCTTGATATTCGTTCACCTTTGACCAGAAGGGTCGAACATTGGCAACAACAGCTATTACAAGGGAATCGGCGGTTTAAACAGTGGCATCAATTGTTTCATGAAAATATGGCCTTTCAGCAGGTCGAAAATTTATGTGAAGAACAAATTGAAACCTTACAAGAGTTTCGTGATGAAATTGTAGAAAACTATCATCATGTTATTGGTGAGAAGACGCATAGTTCTCAAGACCTTTTATTAGTGCGTCTAAATGATTTAATGAGTCATGTTGAACGTATTCAAAAACATACCTTGCGTTTACGTAGTGCGATTCAATCGGCAATAGATTTGCATTTCTCGGCAATTGCTAACCAGACCAATGAGAACATGCGTATTCTTGCCATTATTACTGCTGTGTTTGCGCCTCTCACACTTTTAACGGGTATTTATGGAATGAACTTTGAATTTATTCCGGGGCTTAAATCACCAGTAGGTTTTTGGATTATGCTCGGGGTTATGCTGCTAAGTACCATTTTATTGCTCTACTATTTTTATAGACAGCATTTGGTGGGGCGTGGTGAAAAAAGTGTGATTGATTTACTGGCGCAGCAGCATCGCCAAGATCGTATGAATTTGTTTTGGTTTTTGGAATATGAACCGATTAAGCAGACTTTGAAGGAAGTGGAGAAGATTACTCGGTTGAAGTAAATTTTTATTTCTGCACGACGGGGTCTTGCTGACTTGTTATTTAATATAGTCATGAACCTTCGGTTCGACCTACTTTTGTTTCGGCAAAAGTAGGCAAAACCATTACCATCTGCAAAACCTGTTCAATACCTATTTTTAAATAACAGTATTACAAAACCATTATCTGATTGATACCACGCAGGTTGCAGATGGCTTTCCCGACTATCAGATTTCAACTAGGGTTTTATGCTGTATTAATGCTATTCATCAATGAAAATGCTTCAACTGTTTTCTAAGTTGTTGCACTTCATCAATCAAATCTAACATCACCGCAACAGCTGCAAGGCTTGCATCAAAGTCACGTTGCAAACGATATGCTTTACGAGCGCGGATAACATCTTCACCCATAAACTGATGTTTTTCAGGTGGTGTATCAATCGCTAAAATATCGTACTCAATGAGCTGGAGAATCCAGTCTGGGCTTTGACCACAGGCTTGAGCAAACTGTTGCAAGTCAAATGTACATTGTTCATCAACGACTTCAGCACTAAAGGTGTGGCCGTCACATACAATTTCTCGATAATGGATGGTTGTCATGATCTTGCTCCCTAATGAGATGAACGAGGTTCGAATGAAGCAAAGGCTTCTGCCAATTGCTGATAGGCTTCTTTTTCTTTTTCAGAATGCGCCGGTGGGAATACAATATTTAAAATTAAATAAAGATGGCCTGGCGTTTTATTTGGTATCCCTTTGTCTTTTAAACGTAGCTGTTGTCCTTGTTTTGCATTTTTAGGTAAATTGACGTGTAAAGGTCCCGCAGGCGTTTTTACTTCAATGCCTTGCCCTAATACGGCTTCCCATGGGGCTACGTCTACAGTCAAATATACATCACTGCCTTCGACATGCACACGATCTGTATCTTTATATTGAATCTCGATATAAAGATCGCCGTTGGCACCACCATTAATACCACTTTGTCCTTGTCCACTTAGGCGAATTTGCTGACCTTCTTTCATGCCTTTAGGTATTTTTACCTGTAAGGTTTTTCGTTGAACCTCTGGCTCACCATAGGCATTAATGGTTGGAATTTGCAGGGTGATGTGTTGTGTTGATCCATGGTAAGCAATATCAAGATCGACCTCTATGCTGGCATGCTGGTCTTCACCTCGATAACTACGTTGTTGTCTTTGATATTGCTGTTGTCCACCGCCAAAGCCTGCACCAAAGCGTCCAAATAAGTCTTCAAAGCCACTAAAGTCTGCTTGCTCACCGCCCGTAAAACCTTGACGATAAAATCTGGCACCATCGAAACCACCTTGAGCTGCCCCTTGACCAAAACCATTAAAACCTTGTGGGTGGTCTAACATTTGGTCGTATTCAGCTTTTTTCTCAGGGTTGCTTAGGGTGTCGTAGGCAACATTAATTGCCTGCATCTTTTCTTCTGCATCTTTTTCTTTGCTGATGTCGGGATGATATTTACGAGCTAATTTCCGATACGCTTTTTTAATTTCATCAGCTGAGGCTTCTCGTTTAACCCCTAATTCTTCATAATAATTTTTGGCCATAATGTTTTATCACGATGGTGTTGTTTATTTCATTATGAAACGATTTTTAAAGCTTTCAATGAGCTAGATTGTATAAGAGTTGTTCTCGTGCGAAATAGGGCGAGCAAAATAAAAGAGACATAGAGAGGTGAGGGCTATCCTCTCATTGTTTAAATGAATGTCTGATATAAACCGTAAACGGCAATAACTAACAGTAATAGACCACATAAACCGAGGATCTTCGGGTATAAATGGCTGTTCGAGAGGCGGCGGAAAAATATATAGACTAGAGATAGCGTTAAAAAGTCTAAAACTATCCATGTCAGCGTAAGAATAGTTAGACTTAAATCTAGATGAGGTGAAATAGAAACAAATTGCGGAAAGAAAGCTGAAAAGAAAATAATATCTTTAGGGTTTGAAATACCCACTAAAAAGCCTTTTTTAAAACCGCCATTTTGAGCAGAAACGGTTTGAATTGCTTCAGGATGAGGAGCTTGAATGACTTCTTTGAGAATACTAAAACCCAAATAACCAATATATAGGCAGCCTAAAACACGAATAATATTTAAATAATTTTCATTAATACCCAATACGCCTTTAAGTACGAGTACTGAAATAAAAATTAAAACGAGAGAGGCAAGGTTTGTACCAAAAATGGTTTCCAGTGCTTTTTTATAACCACCTTTAAGTCCGGCACTTGCCACTAAAATCATGACAGGACCAGGAGTCGCAATCATAATAATGACACTAAAAATAAAGAGAAAATAATCAAAATAATTCATGAGATATAAGCATCTTATTTATTGGGTTATCAAGTAAGCTCATATTAACTGATTTAAAATAACATGCTGAAAATTATCATCAAAAAATTATAGATAAATAAAAAGGCGGATTGCCCGCCTTTTTATGAAGTAGGTGATTAACTCAAATGTTCACCAAACAGACCCAGTGCCTCTTCAGCAGTGAACTCATAACGGGTGTTACAGAACTGGCAATCCATTTGAATCGGGTTTTGTGCTTCCAATGTTTCATGAACAGCATCAACACCAATTTGAATGAGGGCTTTGGCACAGCGTTCTTTAGAACAAGTACAACCAAATTTTAAGTGTTCAACTTCTGGTAAACGTACTTCTTCTTCGTTATAAAGACGATACAAAATCTCATTTGCTGAAAGCTCTGTCAGTTCTTCTGACTTAAGCGTTTCAGTTAGCATGGTTAAACGTGGCCATAAATCTTCATCAACCAGTTTTTGCTCTTCCTCATCATGACGAGGTAATAACTGAATGAGCAAACCACCTGAGCGCTGTGCGGTGCTTGCCAGTACAATTCGGGTTGGAATTTGTGCAGACAAGTCATAGTACTGCATTAAACAGCCTGCTAAATTTGCTTGATCAAGAGGTACAATCCCTTGATAACGCTCACCATGCTCAGGTTCGATGTTAATAAATAAAACAGGGTTAACCAAAGCCGCTAAAACAGTGCTGCTATCTGTTGCTTCACCAAAACGTGGATCTGTTTCGTAGTCTGCTAAAGCACGAACTTCGCCTAAATGGTTACATTCTGCCATAGCCCATTTGAAAGAGCCGTTAGCCTGGATTTGCAAGCTGATACGACCTTTGATTTTTAAAGTACTCGCAAGTAATGCTGTAGCGCTCAACATCTCGCCTAATAGAATTTGAACCGCAGGCATGTAGTCGCGTTGAGCTAAAATAGTTTTTAATGCTTCTTCTAGATGAACCACTTCACCGCGAACAGGAAAGTCCTCTATATAAAAGCGTTGGCGTAAATCAGACATAATATTCTCCAGGGCCCTAAGCAGATTATAACAATTTCGGTTTAATCAGGCTTAGGGAATGCAGCGAAGCTGCAAGCAGGACAACGGCAACTCTTGTACCGATTGTCGCAATCATTTAGGCAATGTGAATAAGTCCTTAATATAGCCATTTTGCGAAATCTCAAGTTATTCTTCGTGATCTCGTGTAATGTCGATACGATTTGGTTGTAAATGACGCTTTAAGTTAACGTCGTGCTTCGATGTGGCTTGTTGTGCATCGCTTTCAAATAGGTGTTCAAGCTCTGCCAGAGCATTACGATGGGTTTCAAAAACCTTTTGTTCATCGGTATAAATGCTTTGCTGCTGTATGAGTAATTTCTCATCATAATCCCGAAAGATTTCGATATTGTTATAAGCTTGTTCATCGGAAATACCGAGTTCGCGTAAAGCACGATAAGCCATACCTAATGATGATAAATAGGTTTCACGCCAAATATGTTCAACACCTAAGTCTCTTAATAGGTGCACATGGTGGCGGTCACGGGCACGAGCCAGTAATTTTAGGTTTGGATAGTTCAATCTAAGATGACGTGCGACATTCATAGAGTCTTCGACATCATCAATTGCTAAAATAAATACTTTCGCTTTTTCAATCCCTGCTGAGCGAAGTAAGTCAGGCTGGGTGACATCACCATAATAGAGCTTACCGCCGTAACGTCGAACAAAGTCCACTTGATGAAGATTGTTATCGATAGCAGTAAATCCTAAGTGCTGTAAGCGGGCAATACGCGCAATAATTTGTCCAAAGCGCCCAAAACCAGCAATGATAATTGGGTTATCTTGCTGAGGAATCTCATCATATTCAGGTGGCAATTCTTTATGAAAAAGGGGAATGATCTTACAGGCCATGATCCAGTAAATCACTGGGGTAAGGACCATTGATAAGGTCACAATCAACGTGACAGGCTCTAATAAGGCATCCGTTAAAATCTTTTCACTTTTTGCTAGGCTCAAAATTACAAAAGCGAATTCACCGCCTTGAGCCAAGCAAGTCCCGAGTAACAAGCTATTGTTCCAACTGTACTTTTTATAGCGGGCAATGGCAGTTAAAACGAGGGTTTTGATGACGAGTAGGCCGATTGCTCCACCAATAATGAGCCAAGGCATTTCAATCAGTAACGACAATTGTGTCGTCATGCCTACGGTCATAAAGAATAAGCCAAGTAATAGCCCTTTAAACGGGGCAATACTCGCTTCAAGCTCATGACGGAATTCTGAGTCGGCTAAAAGAACCCCGGTAAGGAAAGCACCTAATGTTGTGCTAATGCCTAAAGTGTCCATCAGTAACACAACGGCAAGAATAATAAATAACCCTACAGCCGTAATCAGTTCAGTCGCACCACTCTTGGCGACAAAACGGAAAAATGGGCGCATGACATAACGGCTAAATAGGAACAAACCAGTAAACGTCGCGATGATGGCTGCAAAATAAGCAATACCATGATGGGTAGATTCGGTTCCTGCCAGAAGAGGAATCACCGCAAGTAATGGAATTGCTGCAATGTCTTGGAAAAGCAAGATTGAAAAAGATTGCTGACCATAGGTGGTATTGAGCTGTTGTTTCTCAGTCAGAAGCTGTAATACAAAGGCCGTAGAAGACAGCGCAAGCGCAAAACCAATCACAAAGCTGGCAGCAAGGTGTTGTTGAAATAGCAGCAATACGGTGAGCATAAGAATTATACCCGTAATCACGACCTGTAAACTTCCCATCACAAATATAGAGTCACGCATTTCCCACAAACGTTGTGGGCGGAGCTCTAGACCAATCAGGAACATAAGTAAAATGACCCCAAATTCAGCCAACTCCATAATGGCCTCAGGGTCATGGGCAATATTTAACACACTCGGGCCAAGAATTATGCCCGTAAATAAATAACCTAAAACTGTTGCAATCCCTAGGCGTTTGCCCAAAGGGACTAAAATCAGAGATGCTCCAAGAAAAATAGTTGCTTGCAGTAGGAATGACATTCATTGCCCCGAATGTATTGATCTTTTTTAAGTGTAAAGGGAAAAAGTGTTCTTCACACCATGATATTCAAATCATCTAACTAAATTCTTGCGGGTCAACATCAATTGAGAGTCTGAGTTGATGCTGTCTAGGCGCATGAACCAATTGAGCCCACCATTGTCTTAAGTAAAAATGCAGACGAGCGCGGTCAGCAGACAAAATCACCATATGTGCGCGGTAACGTCCCGCTTTACGTTCCATTGGTGCTGGAATTGGCCCCCAGATATCAACAATACCACCTGCTATTTGGCGAAGTTGCTCGGCAGCTTCATTTAAAAAATGCAAGGTATAGTCACGATCTTTCGATTCAGCGCGTATAAGTACGGCATAGCGATAAGGCGGCAGTAATGCAACTTTACGCTCAGCCAATGTTTGTTTCGCGACTGCCCGATAATCTTTTTCGATGAGTGTGGTGAGTAAAGGATGATCTGGCCTTAAGGTTTGTAAATAAACATGACCTTTATGTTCTCCACGACCTGCACGACCAGCCACTTGTACAATCAATTGAGCAGTACGCTCTGGCGCTCGAATATCGACACTCAATAAACCTGCATCAATGTCTAAAATAGCAACCAAGGTCACATGCGGAAAATGGTGACCTTTTGCCAACATTTGCGTACCGAGCAAAATCGAAGGTTTATTTTGCTGAATGCGATCATAAATTTTTTGCCAGCTACCGACTCGGCTGGTACTGTCACGATCGACCCGAATCACATCATGATCTGGAAATAATTCTTGTAAATGCTCTTCAACCTTGGCTGTGCCAGCACCTAAAGTTTTGAGGCTCTTTTGCTCACACTTAGGGCAGTGGTCTGGCAAGCGATGAACTGTGCCACAGTGGTGACAATGTAAGTAAGAGTAGGGCTGAGTGTGCAACGTAAAATGTGCATCACAATGAGGACAATTCGCTTGCCAACCACAACTTTCACAGACTAGAACAGGTGCATAACCACGTCGATTTAAAAAAATTAAAACTTGTTCTTTTCTTGCTAAGGTATTTTTAATCTGTTCGATTAAAGGCTGACTAATACCATGCTGTTTTTTGACAATTTTAAGATCAATCAAATGCATTTTTGGTAAAAGCGCATGGCCTGCACGTTGGTTCAGCTGAAGCGCAGTTAACTTGCCAGTTTCGACTAAGTAATAACTGTCAATGCTTGGGGTTGCCGAACCTAAAAGAACAGGACAGCCTTGTAAATGTCCTCGATAAAGCGCGACATCACGAGCATGGTAACGGAAACCTTCTTGTTGTTTATAAGACAGGTCGTGTTCTTCATCTAAAATGATCAGGCCCAAACGTGGCAGCGGGGTATAAATGGCTGAACGTGTTCCTAAAATAATAGAGGCCTTTCCAGTCTGTGCTTGTTGCCAGGCTTGTAGGCGTTTAGAGTCATTTAACCCCGAATGTAATAAAGCAATGTCGCAGTTAAAACGAGACTTAAAGCGCGAAATAGTTTGAGGGGTTAAACCAATTTCAGGAACTAACACCAGTACTTGCTTACCTTGCTTTAGCACTTCGTGCATGATGTGCAGGTAAACTTCAGTTTTACCACTTCCTGTTAAACCATCTAATAAAAAGGCTTGATATTGATGCTGCGCATTAAGGACGTGCTGGGTGGCCTTCTTTTGGTCTTCATTGAGCGTGAGTGGCATTTGCGCCAATTGCACAGGGGCTGGGCTAAAGTCATGAGGCTCAAGCGTACAGTCTACGAGACCTTTCTTTTGCAATGCTTTAAGTGTGGCAGTTTCTACACCACTTAAATTGAGAATATTTTCAGTGGTTCCGGCAGGATGTAATTTTAAAATTTGATAAGCGTCTTGCTGTTTGATTGAACGTTTTAGTAAAGCTTCGGCATTATCACATGGAATGATTTTCCATAGATGAAATAAAACATCCATGGGTTTGCCCTGACGCAATAACGCAGGTAAAGCAGTCTGCATCACCTCACCAATCGGGAATTGGTAATATTGTGCTGACCATGTCAATAAATTTAAAACTTGTTCATCTAAAATAGGCTCATCATCTAAAAGTTCAGAAATGGCCTTAAGCTGAAAGTGACCTGTAAATGATTCTTGTAGGTCAACTTTTTCAGTAATGATACCAATCAGGTTTTGCCGTCCAAATGAAATTGCGACGCGTGAACCTACTTGAGCCCGTTCATATTGTGCTTTGGTGAGTGTATAGTCAAAAGTGTCGTACAGATGCACAGGTACGGCAACACGCACACGATAAACAACTGAATCAGGCTTTGGCGTTATGGTCATAGAGGCTCATTTCGTCAATTTTAAAAAACGGCATAGCGTCGTGAAGAGGACTTGGGTATTCTACACAGGCTATAGAATGAATATGAATGATTGCGTAGCATAGATGCAACAGCAGCGACTATTATTTTTGGAAAATTAGAACATTACCATGCCTGCATATCAATTTACTGCTATTGATGCTTCAGGGAAGCAGCAAAAGGGGGTGCTTGAAGGAGACTCGGCACGTCAGATTCGCCAACAATTACGCGATAAAGCATGGACTCCGATTAGCGTTGACCCGGTTGAACAAAAAGATAAGCATCAAAGCCACGGATTATTCCAAAAAAAGTTTAGTGCTTACGATTTGGCGCTCATGACCAGACAGCTTTCGGTTTTGGTTGCTGCTGCAATTCCTTTAGAAGAAGCTCTCCGCGCCGTGAGCAGACAAAGTGAAAAAGCACATGTGCAAAATCTTTTACTCTCAGTTCGTTCAAAAGTATTGGAAGGACATTCACTTGCACAAGGGATGCAACAGTCCGGGCGTTTTCCTGACCTTTATATTGCTACTGTTGCCGCAGGTGAGCGTTCGGGGCATTTAGATCTCATTTTAGATCAGCTATCAGACTACACCGAGAACCGTTTTGCCATGCAAAAGAAAGTTCAAGGTGCCATGATTTACCCAATCATTTTAATGCTGATGTCTTTCGGTATTGTGATGGGATTAATGACTTATGTGGTCCCAGAGATTGTAAAAACCTTCGATCAAAGCAAAGATGCCTTACCATGGATTACAGTTGCTTTAATGAAAGCGAGTGATTTTATCCGTCATGCATGGGTATTTATTATTCTTTTTGCAATTGTAGGGGTGGTAGCTTTTGTCCGTTTTTTAAAAACTACTGCGGGACATTATGCTTTTGATCGATTAACACTCAAATTGCCATTATTCGGTAAACTATCACGTGGTATTAATGCTGCGCGCTTTGCCAGTACTTTATCTATTTTGACTCGTTCAGGCGTGCCATTGGTAGATGCCTTAAAGATTGGTGCTGCTGTGACCAATAACTGGGTCATCCGTGATTCAATTTCCCAAGCGGCTGAACGTGTTACCGAAGGCGGTAACCTCGGTACGCAACTGGAGCGCAGTGGTTATTTCCCACCAATGATGGTACAAATGATTCGAAGTGGTGAGGCATCAGGTGAGCTTGACCGTATGCTTGAACGTGCGTCGACCATGCAAGACCGCGAGGTGACGACATTTATTTCAACCTTATTGGCATTACTTGAACCGCTAATGCTAGTTTTAATGGCAAGCATCGTACTGGTTATTGTAATTGCGGTTATGCTGCCAATCGTAAATATGAACAATATGATTTAATAACTTTGATATTAGAGATAATGATGAAAGTAAAAAATATTCAAAGCGAAACAGCGATGAAACAACATAGTGAATCTGTGGTTTCAAATCAGTTTGAACCAACGTGCCATTCCGAGCATAGCTCTGTATCAGATGTTTGCTCTTCAAGTGCTTTCGGACTTGCGACACGTTCGAGCCGTGCTCGAATGAAACGTGCCTCAGGCTTTACCCTTATTGAAGTTATGGTCGTGATTGTAATCTTAGGCGTGTTGGCTGCTTTAATCGTACCGAACGTCATGGGCCGTAGTGAAAAAGCTAAAATTGATACGACTCAAATTACTTTGAAAGGGGTAGCGGGTGCCTTAGATCAATACAAGCTCGATAATGGGCATTTCCCAACCATGCAAGAAGGTGGTTTAGATGCGCTTATTAATCAACCTGCTACAGCAAAAAACTGGATGCCGGGTGGTTATGTGAAAGGTGGTTATCCTAAAGATAGCTGGAAAAATGATATCCAATATGTCGTACCTGGAAAAGACGGCCATCCTTTTGATCTATATTCATTTGGCGCAGATGGTAAAGAAGGTGGTGAAGGTAACGATGCCGATATTTATTATCAGCCTTAATTAAAATGTAAGAGAGATTATCGATTCGGTTAATAAGATAAAACAATAATCCGAATTGATAATCTTTCTTAATCATAAAAATATAATAATGCATTGAAAATAAAGTAAAAAAGTTAATATCTAGATTTGAGATTTAAAATAAGAATTATTCCCATATTTAATAGTTACAAGAAAGTTAAAATATAAGAGAAAATAAGCTATATATTTAAATAAAAGCTTTGCATAATAAATAAAAAGCACTTTATTCAATGAATGGGAGAGATTAAATGAAAGCATTTCTCGTACTTGATGAGCTGAATCAGTTTCATTGGGCGATGCTTAAATCTGTCCTATTGATTTTAGCATTATTACCTATTGCTGAAGTTTCATTAAAGCTATGGTTGAGTACTGAGGGAAGTAGCCAAATCATGATTGGTTTCTTTGCCTTAAGTATTGTAAGCGCTTGGTTAATGGTGAGCTTCTTTACCGCATTAAAAACGAGTGTATGGCAAACTAAACAGATGGCTTCTAAATACGAACAATTGCTTTTTAAAGCTTATCGTTATGTGCCGATGGTTTTTTTATCCAGTTTAGTTGCTTATTTATCTTTGCAATTATCGATTGCTTTTTAATCTTATTTTAAAACAGAATTTTTAAATAAAACGTAGACTCAACATCTACGTTTTATTTTTTAACTGGACTTAAAACAGGGTGTTTCTTCATTTGTACATATTATATGCTTCAAATCAGCAATTTAAGAAGATGAGAAATATGAAATGGAACAAATCGAGTGGAATGACTTTTTAAAAGTAGAACTGCGCGTTGGTAAAATTATTCAAGCTGAGGTTTTTGAAAAGGCGCGAAAACCTGCCTATATTTTGCATGTAGATTTTGGTGAAGAATTGGGTGTACGTAAATCGAGTGCACAGATTACTAAACTTTATCAACCGCAGGATTTGATTGGTAAATTAGTTGTTGCGGTAGTGAATTTCCCTAAGAAACAAATTGGTCCTATCCAATCGGAATGTTTGGTAACAGGGTTTCATAATGCAGATGGGGATGTAGCACTTTGTATCCCAGAGTTTGAAGTGCCTCTGGGTACAAAGTTATTATAATTTAGCGACGTGATTTGTAAGACACATCTACTTTACGTGGACGATAAATCCAACCTAAAACCAGCAGTAATACTGCAAATCCTAAAATTGGATAATCACCTAGACGGTTATAGAGAGTTTGACCTTGCATGGCTGGTAAATCGCCTCTCAAGACAAACTCTTTATCAATCGGTGCTTGTTCGGTGATATGACCATTTTGATCAATAAACGCTGTTACACCTGTGTTGGTTGCACGAATAAACCAGCGACCATTTTCTTTCGCACGCATCTGCACCATTTGTAAATGTTGCCATGGGCCAGCTGTTCCAGTAAACCAAGCATCGTTAGATACAGTCACCAAAAAGTCGCTGTCTTCTGCATTACGACGTGTCAGGTTCGGATATGCCACTTCATAACAAATTGCAGCCGCAAGCGCGTGCCCTTTAATTAAAAGTGGTTTCTGATCACTCTCACCACGTGTAAAACCGCTCATGCTAATATCATTTTGCATGGCTGGTAAAACCCAAGAAAGCAAACCTGACAGCGGAATATATTCACCAAAAGGAACAAGGCGCTGCTTTTTATAAAGGCCGCTTGAATCGCTGCCAGAGGCCATAATACTGTTGTAATACAGCGGGCTACTAACTTGATGCGATTTCGCTACATCCCAATAAGGTATGCCGGTTACCCAAGCGGTATGGTTCTTTTTAGCTTGTGCATCCATTGCATCCAAAAACGGTTCAATGTCGGTTTGGAAGAGTGGAATTGAAGACTCAGGCCATACAATGAGGTCACGGCCCCATTCAGATTGAGTCAAACCAGCATAAATTTCTAATGTTCTAACTTGATATTCGGTTAGCCATTTTAAATCTTGTGGAATGTTACCTTGAATGAGCGAAACGCTAAGCGGTTTAGCCGCTTTAGGTTGTACAAACTGAATATATGATGCTCCCCATGCACCTAAAACTAACAGGGCAGCAGGGATAACCCAGAAAATACGCTTACGTAGAACTTCAACTAAAGCACATGCTAATACAATGACTACAAAGGAAATTGCATAAATACCAAATAGCGGCGCATAACCATCGAGTAAACGTTCAGTAAAAGCATAACCTACAAACAGCCAAGGGAAACCGGTAAATACCCAAGTTTTAGCCCACTCAAAAATAATCCAGAGAGGGGCGAAAGTCAGCGGTGTTTCAGGGAAGAAGCGTCGATAAACCCATGTCTGAAATGCTGTAAATAAGCCCATTACAAGGGCCATAACAGCAATCATACATACGCTTAGAAAAGCATTGGTATCGCCATATACATGGATCGACGTATAGAGCCAGAAAGCCCCTACAAACCATAAACCAAAACCATAACTCCAGCCAATTGCAAATGCTTGTTTGGCTGAGCGGTTATGCAATGTCGCATAGAGTAGGGCTGGAGACAAAATTGCCAGCCACCACCAATAATAAGGTGCCAGTGCAAAACTGAACACGGCACCTGAAAATAAAGCAATGAGCAATGGAAAAATTAAAGGAAGCTGTTTTTGTTGTTGCGAAGAATCTAACAGCTTTTCAAAGTATGCTCTCATTGACGTACAGCTCGAATCAGATGAATAGTGCGGGCATCTGCTTCAACAATCGTAAATAACCAATTTCCAAGCTCAACAGTCTGACCTTGTAAATCACTAACTAGACCAATTTCTTGAAGCAATAAACCACCGACAGTTTCTACTTCATCGTCAGAAAAATCAGCATCTAAAACAGTGTTGAAGTGTTCAATTGGTGTAAGTGCCTGCACCATCCATGCATTCGCTATTGTATGGTCGTTATCTGGAACAATGTACTGTGCATCTTCATCCGCAGTATCATGTTCGTCTTCAATTTCACCAACGATCTCTTCAAGAATATCTTCAAGCGTGACCAGTCCCGCTGTTGATCCATATTCATCAATCACAATCGCGATATGGGTCTGGGTATGCTTAAGCATACGAAGAACTTGATCTGAACGTGCGCTTTCAGGCACAAATAATGGCTGACGCATGAGCGAGCCAATATCTAATTTAGTATTTGGTTCAGTCAAAAATGGTAGTAAATCTTTTGCCAGTAAAATACCAACAACATTATCAGGCTGGTCAGCTGAGAAAACTGGAAAACGTGAGTGAGCAGACTCAACCAATACGTGAAGAATATCAAGTAACTGATCATCTTCTTGCATACTGATCATTGCTGTTCGTGGCGTCATGACTTCACGAATTTTTGTAGCAGGAAGGTCAAGAACACCTTCAAGCATGGCAACAGTATCAGGTTCTAAAAAACGACGTGAATTTTGGACTAGTTTTAATAATTCATCTCGGGTTTCTGGCGCTGTACCTAACCACTTTCGTAAGCCTCGCATTCCCCACGACGGACTCGGTTCCTCTTGCATGATCTTTCCTAAAGACTCAATGTATCAAATGAATACACTGATCATACCGAAGAAAAAGCCCTTATGCATCTATAAAACAAAGTAAAAGACAAAACACATATTGTTATGTAAACGCCAGTTACAGTTCATAAGACAGTGATGGGTTTATGCTAAAATGTGAAAATTCTATTTGTTCGAGTTTGTTATGTCAGAACAACCTATTTCACCTACTGTACAACTTAATACGCGTGGTTTACGTTGTCCGGAACCTGTCATGATGCTGCATCAGGCGATTCGCAAAGCAAAATCAGGAGATGTTGTTGAAGTGTTGGCGACTGACCCTTCGACTTCTTGGGATATCCCTAAGTTTTGTATGCATTTGGGACATGAACTCCTATTAAAAGAAGAAGTTCTAGATGAGCAGAACCATAAAGAATACCGTTATCTGGTACAAAAAGGATAGAACAACAAAAAATAGAATAGAGCTTCTACCCACACATATTAGAAGCTCTATTAGAAATTAATTTTTAATTTAAAATGATAATATTTTTCAAATAAGAATCGTTATATAATTCTAAAAACTAAATATTTAGATGCCTTTATAAAAATGAATGATTATTTTGTGAAACGAAGCTTATTTATTTTTCTTTGGTTTTTCTTAATAGCTGGTTTATTACATCTAGAAACTCCTTGGCTATCTGAAACTGTTACTATCATTATTATATTTATTCTTATAATTTTGGGTTCCATTCTACTAGGCTATAGAAATACATATTTTGCTCCTCAACCTAAATTTAAAATGAGTCTGATTTTACATACAAGTTTCATGGGGCTTATGTTAATTATTGATTTATTATTTGGTAAATCAGTTTGGTACTTCGATTTAGCGCGAAACTTTGGTTTTCTCGGTTTATTTTTATTAGGCACATTTATTTTCTACAAAAGGAATCTTAATTTAAACGTAGCGAAAATACCTCCTTTTGAATAAGCGGATTCCAATAAAAAAAGCCCCGAATAATCGGGGCTTTTTGTTACATCTTAGGATATGAGCCGCAGCTAAAGCGGCGCAAGGAATTACATGTTAGGGTAATTCGGACCACCACCACCCTCAGGTGTTACCCAAGTAATATTTTGAGATGGGTCTTTAATATCACAGGTCTTACAGTGAACACAGTTTGCTGCGTTAATCTGGAAGCGTTTAGAGCCGTCATCATTTTCCATGATTTCGTAAACACCTGCAGGGCAATAGCGCTGAGCAGGCTCATCCCATTTCGGTAAGTTCACATTTACTGGAATTGAAGGATCAGTAAGCTTCAAGTGAGCTGGCTGGTTTTCTTCGTGTACAGTGTTTGAAATAAACACAGAAGATAAACGGTCAAATGTCAGTTTGCCATCTGGTTTTGGATAAGTTGGCTTGAAGCTCGTTGCATCAACAGTTTTCAATACAGCGAAGTCTTGTTTCAAGTCATGTAAAGTGAATGGCACTTTAAAGACGTTTTGGTCAATAAAGTTAAATGCACCACCAATCCATTGCCCAAATTTATGCATTGCAGGGCCAAAGTTACGAGCATTATAAAGCTCTTCTTTTAACCAGCTGTTGTTAAATTTGTCTGTGTAAGAAGTTAATTCTTTAACGAATAAATCTTCGCCTTCGGTTACACGAGCAACCGCAAGATCACCACCTTTTTCAACTCCGGCAGCAATTGCTTCAAATACAGCTTCACCACATAACATGCCTGATTTCATGGCAGTGTGTGAGCCTTTGATTTTCGCAAAGTTTAAGAAGCCTGCATCATCACCAATTAAGCAACCACCCGGGAAAGTCAATTTAGGCAAAGAGTTGAAACCGCCTTTCACTACAGCACGTGCGCCGTAAGAAATACGTTTACCACCTTCTAAATACTGTTTGATGAGTGGGTGAGTTTTCCAGCGCTGCATTTCCATGAATGGATACATGTGTGGATTTTCATAAGATAAGTCCACAATCATACCCAAAGTCACTTGATTGTTTTCAGCGTGGTATAACCACCAACCACCAGAAGAACCAGTTTCAGACAATGGCCAACCAGCACCGTGCATCACTAGACCAGGTTTATGTTTTGCTGGGTCAATTTCCCAAAGTTCTTTAATCCCGATCCCGTAATGTTGTGGATCTGCATCTTTATCAAGATTATATTTTGCAATTAGGCGTTTACCTAAGTGGCCACGGCAGCCTTCAGCAAAGAGAGTGTATTTAGCGTGAAGTTCATAACCCGGAGTAAAGTTATGTGTAGGCTCGCCATCTTTACCAATACCCATGTCACCAGTTTGAATACCTTTTACAGTACCATCTTCATGGTAAAGCACTTCAGACGCAGCAAAGCCAGGGAAGATAGAAACTTCTAATTCTTCAGCTTTTTGACCTAACCAGCGAACAACGTTACCTAGCGAGATAACATAGTTCCCGTCATTGTGCATGGTTTTAGGAACCATCCAGTGAGGTGCTTCTTTAGAGGTAGTTTCTGAAAGCAAAAAGAATGTTTTGTCTTCAGTTACAGGTACGTTAAGAGGCGCGCCTTCTTCTTTCCAGTTCGGGAAAAGTTCATTAATAGCACGCGGTTCAAGTACAGCACCAGATAAGATATGCGCACCTACTTCAGAGCCTTTTTCAACTACACAAACTGAAAGATCGGGTAAGTTATTTTCAATCGCTAATTGACGGATCTTAATCGCAGCAGATAGACCTGCAGGTCCTGCACCTACGATGACAACGTCAAACTCCATCGATTCACGTTCGATGTGTTCCATGTAGGACTCCTCAATACTTAAAGGTGGCAACCGTAATGTCAGATCATCCGGTGCTGCCGTGAGTGTTTTAATCCATAGGCGCAAATATGCTATTGTGCCTTTTATCGTTTGGGCTAGTATAGTTTTAAACCATGATCTAGCCAATTGGCTGAGTCGTCATATTTTTTCGTCAGCAAGGCATAAACTATGGTAAATCAAAATAATTCCCCATCGGATATGGGAAAAATACCGTTATCTGATGATAAAAACTTAATGAACATTGCACAATACTTAAAAGGTGTACAGCAAAGTCACAAAAGGTCAATCCCACCTTTAGAGCAATGGCATCCAAAGCATTGCGGTAAAATGGATTTAACGGTGAAAGCCAATGGAGAATGGTGGCACGAAGGTCAATTAATCAAGCGCCAAGCCCTATTGGATTTGTTTACCAAAGTCCTATGGAAAGAAGAGGGTAAATTCTACCTGAAAACCCCTGTAGAACAAATTGAAATCGAAGTTGAAGATGAACCTTTATTAGTCAATCAGGTAGATCAGATTGAAATTTCAGGTGATGAGTTTCTACAACTGACGACGACTAATCAGGATGTGATTTTAGTTGATGCAGAACACCCGATTTTTATGCGGGAATATGCAGGGGAGTTGCGCCCTTATGTCCATGTTCGATTTGGTATTAATGCGCTTATTCAACGTCAGGCTTTCTATCATCTCGTGAACTATGGAACACTGGTCGAAAATGATAAAGGCGAAACCATTTTGCAGTTAAAAAGTGGTAATTTGCACTTGCAATTAGGCACTTGAGGTTTAAGCTTTATAGAGTGAAATTTTCCGACACTCTCTAGTACTGCCATGACAGCCATACAGCCTTTATTTACTGAATTAGAACCTATGCCTAAAGCATTAGCAGATGCCCCAATTGGTATTTTTGATTCAGGTATTGGAGGTATGTCGGTTGCAGCAGAAATTGCCAAATATTTGCCAAACGAACGTATTGTGTATTATGCAGATACAGCCTATGTTCCGTATGGTCCTCGCTCTGATGAAGAAATCAGAGAGCTAACGGCTCGTGCCGTCGACTGGTTATATCGTCAGGGTTGTAAAATTGCGGTCGTAGCTTGTAATACGGCTTCCGCATTTAGCCTTGATCATTTACGAGAACATTATGGCGAACACTTCCCGATTGTTGGCTTGGTACCGGCACTAAAACCTGCAGTATTACAAACTCGTTCTAAAGTGGTTGCAGTATTGGCGACACCAGCTACTTTTCGTGGACAACTCATTAAGGATGTTGTCGAAAAGTTTGCTGTTCCAGCGGGTGTTAAAGTGATGACTCTAACGAGTTTAGAGCTTGTCCCTTGTGTAGAAGCAGGGCAGCAAATGAGCCCTGCTTGTTTAAATGCATTAAGAGAAGTTTTACAACCTGCAGTTGAGCAAGGCGCGGACTATTTGGTACTTGGTTGTACGCACTATCCTTTTTTAAATGAAGCCATTCATTATCTTTTTGATAACCAATTCACACTGGTTGATTCGGGATTGGCAGTTGCCCGACAAACAGCCCGTATTTTAATAAAAAATGAGTTATTATGTGACCAAACGCGTCAGAATGTTGCACGTATTGAATGTTATGTAAGTGGTAATAATGCAGATGCATTACAACCTGTTTTACAAAATATGATTCCACAAGAATTGACATGGACGCTGCACAATCTGAGTTGAGCTCTACTGTAAGCATTCAGAAGAAAGCGTTTTTTTATATTTATTTTTCTTATTTGGGGCGGTTCATAATCTTGGCTGATTCAGGCCATATCAAGATTATGGGACGATAAGGGTATTGCTATGCTCGATACACGCTATCAGATTTTTATTTCAACCTCAGGTCGCGAGATGCAACCTGAGCGTATGGTTCTTTCCCAAACTTTAGTCAATATGGGATTTTTTGCTTGGGGGTTAGAATATAGAAATCCTCTAACAACGACGCTTGCCCGTCGGCAAATTGATGAGTCGGATTATGTTGTTTTGCTGCTGGGTAGTCAGTATGGGGAGCAATCAATTTCAGGGGCGAGTTATTTTTCTTTAGAGTATGAATATGCATTAAGTCGCGCGAAGCCCATTGTCGTTTTTATGCATGAACAACCTGAAAGTCGTGATATACATTTACAAGAGGCCCATCCGCAGCTTAAAGAGAAATTTCTGGCATTCCGAAAAAAGTTATTACATGAAGCGAATCATATTTTTTATTTTCAAAGCCCACGTGATTTAGAACTTGCTGTCCGTTTAAATATGCCTTTAATGGTTGAACAGTATATGGGGCAAGGTTGGGTGCCTGCACGCCAAGCGCATCATTTGGAAGATGAAATTAACCGATTAAAAAGTAAAGTTTTACAATTAGAACAACAGTTATCAGAGTCATCAATTCAAGCAAATGAAGTGGCACCGCAAGATGTTTTTGCTTTTGAATATCAAATTCAGGCTTTTCAAGATGGCAACTTTAAAGAGCTTAAGCGCCAGAGACAAATGACTTGGTCTCAACTGTTAAGTATTTTGGCTAAACATTTTGAGACAGCCATGCCAGAAGAGAACTTTGGGACTTGCCTCAATGAGTATTTAAATCAGGACGGGTTAGAAGACGCTCGCCAAGAGTTGCCTAGAGCACATGCAGTGGCAGGTGCACAAATTAATCATAAAGCCCTGTTTCGTATTAAAAAGCAAATGCAATCACAAGGATGGATTGTTCCAACCAAGATTGATCAACAACATAGTTTATGGAAAGTAACGACCAAAGCCCAAAAGCTCTTGCTCAGTTATAAATGGAATCATCGGAGTACTCGATTAAAAGCTTAGAGCGATTCAATTTAGATATGACCATGAAAGCTGTTACATTAGTGTCATAAGATGAACTGAAAGGCATTTACACATGTCGTTTGAACAAAAACCGAAAGTTACTGTCATTTTAGCGAATTTAGGCACACCGGATGAGGCAACTGTCCCAGCGGTGCGCCGTTTTTTAAAGCAGTTTTTATCTGATCCACGTGTAATTGAAATTCCAAAATTCATTTGGTGGATTATTTTAAATCTGTTTGTTTTGCCTTTTCGCCCAAAAAGAGTAGCGCATGCCTATGCTTCGGTATGGTCTACCGATTCACCAATGCGTGAAATTGTATTTGAGCAAACTCAACGTGTGCAGGCTTATTTAGAGCGTGAAAATAAACAGTTTGATTTAACTGTGTTGCCCGCTATGACTTATGGTAATCCGGGTATTGATGCAGTTTTAGAAAAATTGTCGGCTCATCCACAAGAGCATGTCATTTTACTGCCTTTATTTCCCCAATATTCTGCGACATCGACTGCTCCATTATATGATGCTTTTGCTAAGTGGATTCCTACTCAGCGAAATTTGCCGGGTCTGACCATTATTAAAGATTATTATCAACATCCAATGTTTATTCAGGCGTTGGCAGAAAGTGTTCTAGCTTACCAAGAGCAACATGGCAAACCTGAAAAGCTGTTGATGTCATTTCATGGTATTCCACAGCCTTATGCAGATAAAGGCGACCCTTATGCAGACCGTTGTCGTATTACCGCAAAGTTAGTCGCTGAAGCTTTACATTTAAAAGATGATGAATGGGCAATTAGTTTCCAATCACGTTTTGGCAAACAAGAATGGGTGAAACCTTATACTGATCAACTTTTACAAGATTGGGCGAAGCAGGGCGTTAAGTCTGTTCAGGTCTTAAGCCCAGCTTTTTCTGCTGACTGTTTAGAAACGCTTGAAGAGCTCGCTATTCAAAATGCTGAGTTATTTCAGCAAGCTGGTGGTGGTAGCTATGCTTACATCCCTGCTTTAAACAGTGATCAAGCGCATATTGATTTGCTTGCAGGTTTAGTTCAGGCTAATCTTGATGCCCTTACCCATACCTTAGCCCACCGTTAATTGCGTTTTAGCCAGAGGTTTTTATGCTGCAAGTCAAAATTGTTCCAGTTACTGCTTTTGCTCAAAATTGTTCTTTAGTTTGGGACAGTGAAACAAAAGAAGCAGTTTTGATTGATGCAGGCGGCGATGCTACTGTTTTGAAAAAAGAAGTAGAAGCCTTAGGTTTAAAAGTAAAAGCGTTATGGCTTACTCATGGGCATTTAGATCACGCAGGGGCTGTAGGTGAACTCGCAAAAGAGTGGAGTGTTCCTGTTGTTGGTCCGCATAAAGAAGATCAGTTCTGGCTAGATATGATTCAGGAAGTTTCGGCACGTTATGGTTTTCCAATCCCACAGCCTGTAAAAGTCGATCAATGGCTTGAAGGCGGTGAAGTGCTAAAACTGGGTGAAGATGAGTTTGAAGTGCGTTTTGCACCAGGACATACACCAGGTCACGTCATGTTCTATAACAAGAATCATGGTTTACTCTGGACTGGCGATGTCCTGTTTAAAGGCTCAATTGGAAGAACAGATTTTCCACGTGGTAATCATGAGCAACTGATTGAATCAATTCAGCGTGAGTGTTTTAGCTTACCAGATGAAACCCAGTTTATTTCTGGACATGGGCCAATGAGTACCATTGGCTATGAAAAACAATTTAACCCGTTTGTCGCAGGTAAAGCGGGTTAATCCTCATAATCATCTTCATGCTGACTACCCTTGTCTTGCTGAGGAGCATCTTGGGTAGGCAGTCTATATTCATCGTTTGCCCAAGCGCCTAAATCAATAAGTTTGCAACGTTCAGAACAAAACGGGCGAAATTCATTACCTTCCCAAACACTTGGTTCACCACAGCGTGGGCAGGGAAATGTACGTGGCATAAAGCAGTAACCTCAAAGTGAAGAGAAATAGATTAGGCAAAAGTCAGGTGACTTGTTAGACTTGTGCCGATTTTTATTTAGTTTGATGTGATTATGCAGATTCGTCAATTTCAAGCACAACGTATGCAAGCGCCTCGCGATTTTACCCCAATTGAAAATACTCCGATTTGTGTAGAAATTGGAGCAGGCAAAGGTAAACATGCTTTGCTATTTAGTGGGCAAAATCCTCAGCACACGTTATATGCAATTGAACGAACTAGAGAAAAATTCTTTGCCATGCAAAAGCAGCATGGTTTGGAGCCAAGAGATAATTTAATCCCTGTGCATGCAGATGCTTTACCTTGGGTTGTACATGCTCTATATCCTGCTCAAGTAGAACATTTCTTTATCCTCTATCCGAACCCAGAACCTCATAATCCGGCACAACGCTGGTTGAACATGCCATTTTTTGAGTTCCTGTTATCACGCCTGAAAACAGGTGGAACGATTACATTGGCAAGTAATATTCCTGAATATATTGAAGAAGCTGAACAACAGTTATTAAACGTGTGGAAGCTGCCTTACCAAAAAGAAAAAATTGCGCAAACTTCTGCACGTACTCATTTTGAAATTAAATATTTAGAGCGTGGCGAGCTTTGTCAGCAGCTCATTATGACCAAGCCTGAAGGTTATAAAACTCGTTTTGATGAGTTTGCACCGCTACAAGGGCAAACACATGTCGAATAAGCAGATTGCCATTATTGGCGCGGGTCCGGCTGGTTTAATGGCAGCGGAGGTGCTGAGCCAGTATGCTTATGAAATTGATGTGTTTGAGCAAAAACCTTCGGCTGCGCGTAAGTTTCTGATGGCTGGTAAAACAGGGCTAAATATCTCGCATACTGAACCATTACCCCAGTTCATTGAACGTTATGACCATGCAGAATGGCTCAAACCGTGGGTTGAAAAATGGGATGCAGTCTGGATTCAGAACTGGATGAAAGGATTGGGAATAGACTCGTATGTGGGTAGTTCCGGTCGTATTTTTCCTGTTGAAATGAAAGCTGCTCCTTTACTGCGTGCTTGGCTAAAACGTTTAGCAGAACAGCAGGTTAAATTCTTTTATCGTCATCGTTGTATTAATTTGCATGGTACAACAGTGACTTTAGAAAACCAAAATAAACAGAATACTGAAACCTTTACCCAACAATACGATGCGGTCGTGTTGGCTTGTGGGGCTGTATCTTGGTCTCAATTGGGCAGTGATGGTACTTGGCAACAATGGATGGATCAATCTAGTATTGAACCTTTTCAAGCAAGTAATGCAGGGGTATTGCACACTTGGTCAGCTTTTATGGAAAGCTGTTTTGGTGAGCCTTTAAAGCGTATCAATGCGTGGGTTGAACCTAGCCAAGTTACTCATGGTGATATTGTGATTACTCACTACGGTTTAGAAAGTGGGGTCATTTATAAACTCGGACGTGACTTAAGAGAACAACAAAAACAAGGAAAAAGCTTAAATCTATTTTTAGATTTATTGCCTGATGTAGAGCTTACACAGTTAGTTAAAAAGTTACAGGCTAGCAAAAAACAATCTCTCACCAATATCTGGCGTAAAGCAGGCTTAGATACAGCTAAAATTAACTTAATTAGAGAAGTGGTTGATAAAGCACTATGGAGTCAACCAGAGACGATGGCGCAAAAAATGAAAGCACTTCAAATTAAGTTAGATGGCTTTAGGCCTATTGAAGAAGCGATTAGCTGTGCTGGTGGTGTTAAGCAAGATGCATTAACTGAAAGTTTAGAGTTGAAACAAACTTCAGGTGTTTTTTGCTGTGGCGAAATGCTGGATTGGGATGCTCCTACAGGGGGATATTTGCTGACAGCATGTTTTGCTACGGGACGAGCAGCTGGTGAAGGTGTGCATTCATTCTTAGAGAAATAACAACGAATTCGGTGCTATGTTTGATATGTGAAAAGTGTTATTTTTGAGCGATCAATAATAATAGGAGCCGGAATCGTATGTCTCAAGCATCGCCAGTCTATCAGGGAAGTTGTTTATGTCAGGGTATTAGCTATGAAATTAAAGGCGATATCGGAGATATTATCCAATGCCATTGTCAACGCTGCCGAAAATCCAATGGAACAGCATTTGCAACGAATGCTCCTATCAATAGTGCAGATTTTAAAATTACGCAAGGTGAAGACCTTATCAAAAAATTTGCTGTGAATGGTGTGTACCGTTGGTTTTGTAGCGAATGTGGTTCACCGCTTATTAGCTCGCGTGATGCTCAGCCTGAACTGTATCGTTTAAGAATTGGGACACTAGATACACCATTAGACCAAAAACCGACTATGCATATTTTTGCTGCTTCAAAGGCAGAGTGGGAATGCATTCATGACGATTTACCACAATATGATGAACGTCCATGATTTAAAAAGTATGTTTTAATCAAATTTTAGATGATTTAATATACTTAAAACAGGGAGATGGCATTCCTCCCTTGAAAAACCGCCGTATTGGCTAATGATGCCTACGTTACCCTCATGTATTTATAGCGCTGGGTACGTAGGTTATTGCGTACTCTGCTTATTTTTGGAGTGCGCCATGTCACGTTTCCCATCATTTTTGTTTGCTCTTTTAGCATCTCACTAAAGGGATGGTCCTATGTATTATCCTTTACTTTCAATTGCCTTAGGTTCAGTGCTCGGGGCGTGGTTGCGTTGGCTTTTAGGTTTAAAACTCAACCCGATTTATCCGCAAATTCCGTTGGGTACTGTTACTGTTAATTTGGTCGGTGGCTTTATTATTGGTTTTGCGATGGCTTATTTTGCTCATAGTGATTTGAGTCCGAACTATAAGCTTTTTGTGATTACCGGTTTTTGTGGTGCTTTAACTACATTCTCAACTTTCTCAATTGAGATCGTCACCTTATTGCAAAGTGGTAAGTGGGGAATGGCAATGTTGGCCATTTCTATTCATTTAATTGGGTCTTTAATTTTTACGTGTTTGGGGTTGGCGACTTATTATTGGGTAGCGGGGCATTGAGTTTTTATATTTAAGAATTGACCATGATTTCAAGTTGTGATAGCTCATCGAAGTTGAGTGTTGGGTAGGATTTTCACGACGGAGTCTTATCGTTGAGTTATCTAATGGAAGCAGCTAATTAAGTTACTTTGGTTTTGCCCAAAGTAACCAAAGGCATCTGTCATTCGCAGAACCTGTTCACTGAATCCATTTATCTTATGCTTTGCAAAAACAATCTTTTATTGACACTACGCAGGCTGCGAATGATGTTATCGCGTATCAAATGTAAGAGGCTAATAAAATAATTAAGAAAAATAAGGCATTTACTATCGTGACAGACGGCATGGATGCCGTCGTTTCGCTGTGCTACATGGATGTAGCATCAGCGCAACAAAGGATTTTTGTTACTTTTCATCCTTGAAAAGTAAGCTTAGCCTATACAATCCATCATTTGGATATCACTTCCATTTAAGGCAGTGCTCATAATAAAAATTAAGTCGTTTCTATTATTTATTTAAATCTATTATTTTTCAGTTAAAGCCTGACCTTCAAACTTCACACCATCCCAACCATTTTGCATAAACTGACGAATATTTTGGTGGTCAGTTCCCTCTGGGGTAGCCAATACAGATGCGTAGTGCTCTGCAAATAAACTTAAAGTTTGTGCTTGGTCTAAACCTTGTAACTTGGCAAAAGAGAAAACTTTCGCACTGCCTTGATTTTCAGTTGCAGCGTTATGCTGTGCGCCATTTTGAAAAGCTGTTGGAGTATGTTGGTAGCGTGCTTCAATATAAGCTAAAACATCTGAAAATTTTGCTGTGCCTGCTTGTAATTGGGCAAGTAACTCTTGTGCCATAATCTTAAACTTCCTATCAAATGGGGCTTAAGCATAGCATTGAATACATGTTTTGAAAGCTTGAGAGCTATAAAAAATGATGGGTTGTTGAGAAAAATCAGAAGCGTTCTTGTGAAAATTGTGGATAAGTTTAACTTTATACACACCTTAGAAAATCATTAAAAAATGCACATAAAAAAAGAAGCCTAAGTGGAGGAGATGAGTCTTAGGCTTCCAATGATTTAAGTGTATTGGTTAAAACTTAACGTAAGATTAACTTTTACGATTGAAGCGGGCGAAGCGTTTGTTAAAGCTTGCAACACGCCCTTCATTACTTGCTTGACGTACTTCACCTGTATAGAACGGGTGTGATGCACTTGAAATATCAAGAGTCACATAAGGATAGACTTGTCCTTGATATTCTTTGGTTTGTTTAGTCTGAATAGTACTACCAATTAAGAAGTATACGTCTGCATTGGTGTCATGAAATAACACTTGTTGGTAAGCAGGATGAATATCTTTACGCACGAGAAATTGTCCTAAATTATTTTTGATTAAAGAAATGTTATAACATAACATCAAATAAGTCAATGTAACCTTAAAAAGGCTACATTGATAAGTAAATTAAGTTAGTTAGAAGGTGGTACAAGCTCTTCAAATAGATCGTTTAGATTGTCATGAACTTTTAAGTGAATGAGGTTCCAGTAGTGTCCTGAAATGGTTCTATTGACCATTAATGTATCTGGTGAAGGCTTAAAGACATCCCAATATTTTAAAGATTTCTTCACGAGTAGCATGCCATCATGATGTGATGAGTTCTCTGCAAAATCATAGGTTGTGGTAAGTGGACGTAACAACACTTCAATCCAGAGTTTATAAAGATCGCTCGGGAATTTACCTTTTTCTGCTAGTGAATGTAGTTCGAGTAATTCTGTTTCAATTAAATCGATATCTTCATGGCGAGCTGCATTCACCAGTCGTTTGAAACTATACACAATTTCATTGGAAAGTGTTTTAACACTGCCATAGTCATAAATAATCACACTACCATCTTGGCGGAAGGCAAAGTTACCTGGGTGAGGGTCACAGTGGAAACGTTTTAAAAAGAACATTTCTTGACCTAAAGCGCGGATTAGACGACGGCCAATTGTGTTTCGAATTTCGATAGGCCAAGAACTAGCAATTTCAATGCTGTCACCTTGTTCAAGGCTTAAGGTTAAAATACGTCTTGAAGAGTAATCTTTATAAACAGTCGGGATAATAATTTTGTCGTCTAATTTACTATGAAAAGTTTTAAAGACTTCAAGATTTTGAGCTTCGATTTCATAGTTAAGCTCTGCTGATAGACTATCTTGAATCTCTGCAAAAAGCTGATCTTGTAGCTTTTTATCAATTTTAAGAACACCCATTAAACGAAGTGCTAAACGTACTTGTTTTAAGTCACTTTCGCAGGCTTCATCAACACCAGGGTATTGAACCTTAACCACAACTTGTTGGCCATTTGGCAAAACTGCTTTGTGAACTTGTCCAATTGATGCAGCGGCAAAAGGCTGCTCATCAAAAGATTTAAAGGCAGCGTTGAGGGGTTTTCCAAGCTCACGTTCAACTTGTTGCTGAATTGCAGAAAAAGGCATAGCTGGAGCTTGGCGTTGTAGTTTTGATATTGCTTTTGCAACTTCGGGTGGGAAGATATCTTTATATTGCGATGCAATTTGCCCAACTTTCATGACAGCACCTTTCATTTCTCCTAAGGTGTCTGCAATCTGTAGACCGATATCTTGAAACAATTTAGTTTTTGCAGCCAGTTTCTGTTCTTCATCCGCAGTCAGGTTTCGAATCGAGTTAGAAACGGTTTTTGTTGCAATGCTCGCGGTCATTCCTGCAAGTTTCATAAATCGTTTGCCAGGTGAACTTGCATTCTTTGCCATATCTTCGATACCTCATTGACTACAACATAATATTGCCTAGGTTTGATCATAGGTGACAAAACTTAAAAAGCCTATAAGAAATTGTTTATCTCCTGTAAGAAAATTTTCGAAAAACAAAATGTTATTTTTATAGTAAAAAATATGAAAAGCTTTTGAAAATTCATTTCATAAACAAAGCTTTAATATCTATAAAGTCGCTGTTTTTTTAGTGCTAAGGTGAAGGGCATGTTAAATAAGAAATAGAGACAATAAAAGTTATGACCAGTCTAAATTCGTCCTATGGGCGCTCTCAAGCGGTTCCTTTATCTGTATTCGAGCAGTCGAAAGACGCACATATTATTCGTTCTGATGAAGAGGCAATAGAGATTGCCAAGCAACTTGCTCAAGAGTTTGCCACAGAAGCATCAGATCGAGATAGAGAGCGCCGTTTACCCTTAAATGAAATTCAACAGTTCTCACAAAGTGGCCTGTGGGCCATTACAGTACCTAAGCAATTTGGTGGGGCGCAAGTCAAGTACCGAACTTTAGCGGAAGTGATCAAAACAATTGCGAGTGTTGATCCTTCTCTTGCTCAATTGCCTCAAAACCACTTGGCTTTTATTGAACATTTAAGACTAGATGCGAAACCTGAACAGCAACAATTCTTCTTTAACTTGGTGTTAAGAGGAATTCGTTTTGGGAATGCATTTTCCGAAAAACACAGTAAGACAGTAGCAGACCTCACTACCACATTAAGAAAGACCGAGCACGGTTATGAAATTAACGGCAAGAAATTCTTTGCAACGGGTGCCTTGCTCGCACATTGGATTCCAATTGTTGCTGTAAATGAACTAGGGCAACCTTATGCTGCACTTGTGCCACGTGAAACATCTGGGGTCAATATTATTAATGATTGGTCTGGTTTTGGACAACGTACCACGGCTAGCGGCACGGTAGAGCTGAATCAGGTTCCAGTACGTGAAGAATATTTAGTTCCGATTTACCAAGCATTTGAGCGCCCAACACCAGCAGGTGCTATTTCTCAGTTTATTCAGGCTGCGGTCGATGCTGGTATTGCACGTGGTGCAATTGAAGAAACGATTCAATATGTCAAAAACCATAGCCGTGCATGGATTGATTCAGGTCTGGAAAAAGCCAGTGATGACCCTTACACCATTGCAAATATTGGTGACCTAAAAATCAAACTGCGTGCAGCAGAAGCGGTATTGGATTTGGCTGGAGATGCAATTGATCAGGCCATTGCCAACACCACCGAAGAACATGTAAACCAAGCCACTCTATTGGTTGCCGAGGCAAAAGTACTCACCACAGAAATTGCTATTTTGGCAGCCAATAAACTTTTTGAGTTGTCGGGTACGCGTTCTACTTTATCTGAACTCAACCTTGACCGTCACTGGCGCAATGCCCGTACCCACACTTTGCATGACCCTGTGCGTTGGAAATATCACATTGTTGGTAACTATTATCTCAATGGAGTTCAGCCGCCTCGTCATGCATGGAGCTAAATTGAAAGAAAAAACAAAATTAGGAGAATAACGATGACAACAGCTCAAATTGAATTAGAAGAACTATCGGTCGGTGCTGATTATGAAAAGGTTGCAAACAGATTTCGTCCCATTTTTGAAAAAATTGCACAAGGTGCAATTCAACGGGAAAAAGAGCGAATCTTGCCTTTTGAGCCGATTCAGTGGTTAAAAGAAGCCAAGTTGGGCGCTGTACGAATACCCCGTAAATATGATGGAGATGGGATTTCATTACCTCAACTGTTCCAGCTTTTGGCAGAGTTAGCAGAAGCTGACTCCAATATTGTGCAAGCTTTACGAGGTCATTTTGCATTTGTTGAAGATCGCTTGGTTGCTCATAAAGAGCATTCTCAGGAAGTCTGGTTTCAGCGCTTTGTACAAGGTGATTTAGTCGGGAATGCGTGGACAGAAGTTGGAAACGTACAGATCGGCGATGTCGTTACTCGTGTCACCAAAGACGCTTCGGGTAACTTGGTGGTAAATGGTGAAAAGTACTATTCAACAGGAAGTATTTTTGCAGACTGGATTGATTTATTTGCTTACGATGAAGTAAATGACCGTCATGTGATTGCTGCTATTTACCGCCATGAAACAGGGGTGAGCGTGATTGATGACTGGGATGGTTTTGGTCAAAAGACAACGGGCAGTGGTACTTTAAAAGTACATCAGGTTCATTTGCCAGCTTCACACCTTATTCCATTTGACCAACGTTTTAAATATCAGACCGCTTTTTATCAGGTGGTGCATCTTGCAACTTTAACGGGTATTGCGCGTGCCGCGGTTGAGACGTTTAGTCAGGAAATTCGTGAACGTAAACGTATTTTTAGTCATGGTAATGGGGACTTAGTTCGTCACGACCCACAAGTTTTACAAGTGGTTGGCAAAGCCTCAGCTCAAGCGTATGCAAGTGAAGCAATTACCTTAAAAACCGCTGAGGCACTGCAAAAAGCCTATGAAAGTCATTTTGCCGAATCCGAAGTGAAAGAGCATCAATTCAATGTAGATGCCGAGCTTGAGTCGGCACAAGGGCAGGTGGTGATTTCTAATCTAGTACTCGATTTAACCAGCCAGTTATTTAATGCCTTAGGGGCATCGGCGAGTAGCCAAGTGAAACAACTTGACCGTTTCTGGCGTAATGCGCGGACAGTGTCTTCACATAATCCGCTTATTTACAAAGAAAAAGTGATTGGAGATTGGGAAGTAAACCGTACAGATTTACCATTTGTCTGGCAAATTGGAGCAAGCCCACGGGCAAAATCTGCATAAAATAAAAAAAGCCGATGTTTCATCGGCTTTTTTTATTAGGTTTGACTTAAACGTTTGGTATTTAAATAGAGTCGTGAGAGCAATAAAACACAGGCAATACTTAAACCAATAATTAAACCTAACCACACACCAGCTACGCCCCAATCGGTATAACGCGCTAAATAAAGACCGATTGGAAAAGCAATTACCCAATACGCCATTAAGGTGATCCACATCGGTGCCTGAGTATCTTGCATACCTCTTAAACAGCCGGCAGCGCTGACTTGTAGGGCATCCATTAATTGATATGCCATTGCAAACCAGAGCAAATACATGGCAACCGGCACAACATTTATATCTTGAGTATAAACCGAGACAATTTGTTCACGGCCTAGAGCAATAAAAGACATGGTCAATAGAGCAAAAAATACTGCTGTGCTTAGACCAATTTTTTGTACTTGGTACATGGAAGCCCAGTTCTTTTCGCCATAATACGTCCCCACGCGAATAGTTAAAGCAATGGCAAGAGAAAGTGGAATCATAAACAATACCGAAGTGACTGAAATCGCTACTTGGTGTGCGGCAATAAAGACTTCTCCTAGAGGGCTAAGGACCAATGCCCCTGTACTAAAAATACTCACTTCAAAAAACACAGCTAAACCAATTGGCAGGCCAAGCTGTAAAATTCTTTTAACCCAAGTCAGGTTAATTTTATCGAATCTGCTAAAAATAGATGTGTTTCGATAAGCCGAAGCCTTATAAATATAGCCTGCTAACGTAATGAGCATCAGCCACTGTAAAATGGATGTTGCAAAACCACAGCCTGCGCTACCCAAAGCAGGTATTGGTCCTAAGCCATACATAAAAATCATGTTAAGCGGGATTAAAACCACTAAGGCTAGTAAGCTAATGACCGTGACAGGGCGGGGATGGCCTAATGCTTCGGAATAGCCTCGGAGCGCTGCATACATGGTTACAGCGGGCATACCCAAACCAATTGCATGTAAGAATAAACTGGCTTTAGGTTGTAAACTTTCTGGTACGCCAAACACATGTAAGAAAAATGGCATAAGCTGCAAAATGAGCATTGCCAATACCCCTAGAATTACTGCAACCCATAATGATTGGCGGACAATCACTGGAATTTGCTCTGTATTTCTAGCGCCTTTTGCTTCGGCAACTAATGGTGTGGTTGCAATCATTATGCCACTGAACAAGAGCATGACTGGAATCCATAAGCCTACACCTACCGCAATAGCGGCTAAGTCTGCGGCAGATAAATGCCCAGCCATAATGGTATCAATTAACCCGAACCCTGCTTGAGCAAACTGCGTAATTAAAATAGGTAACATTAAATGGAAGAGTTGTTTTAATTCAGACCGAAACGACGTGACATTCGACACAAAAGGTACTCTTTATAAATATAAAAAATGAAACTAGCGTTGCAAGGTAAGTAATACACCAACAAAGATGACCACTCCACCTAGAAACCGTTGCCATGTAACAGGTGTCTTTTCGGTACCTAACCAGCCAAAATGGTCAAGTAACATAGAAATGACCAATTGCCCAAAAACGACTAACCCTGTAAAGGTTAAAAAACCAAGCTTAGGTGCAGTATAAATGCTCATGCTAATTGCATAAACCCCAAGAAATCCTCCGGTCCAGAGAAGCCATGGAATATTGGATATTTCACTTAAACTCGGTTTCTCGGCACTTTGGAAGAACACCATAATGGCTAAGACGATAGTACCTATGAAAAATGATAACAATGCTGCTTGCAATGGTGAGTGTAATTGCTCACGAAGCTGAGCATTAATTGCAGTCTGAAAAGCCATGGCAACACCGATTCCCATAGCTAAGGGTAAGATCAGGAAAAGTTGACTAGAGAATTTCATCATTTTTATCAATATTTAAGTATGTTTAAAAACAGTCTAAAGCAATTAAGGTATGTTTTCATAAGCCCATTGATGCAGTCATGTTAAAATAGAAATATTGTGTAAATTGGACCCTGTTCCTTGGCCGTATTAAATCCTGCTTCTGTTCCTTTATCTTTATATATCCACATGCCTTGGTGCGTGCGTAAATGTCCCTATTGCGACTTTAACTCACATGCGGTGCCTGATGGCGCGCTTTCGGCAGAACTCGAGCAAACTTATTTAAATGCATTGGTGGCCGACTTTGAAACTCAAGTCGAGATGGCACAAGGACGTTCAATTCACAGTGTATTTATTGGTGGTGGAACACCTTCGCTCATTTCTGCTAAAGGTTATGCATGGCTATTTGAACAGCTTAAATCGCTGCTTAACTTTGAAGATGACTGCGAAATTACTTTAGAAGCTAATCCGGGAACATTAGAACATGACCCGTTTGCAGGCTATTTAGAGGCGGGTATTAATCGTTTGTCGATTGGTGTACAGACTTTTAATACCGATCACCTGCAAAAGCTTGGGCGTATTCATTCAGCCAACAATGCCATGGATGCAATTGAGCAAGCAAGACGAGCAGGCTTTAAGCGAGTTAATGTCGATTTGATGCATGGCTTGCCAGAACAAACACTAGAGCAAGCACTTTATGATTTAAAGACGGCTGTAGAGCAGGGTGCAACACATATCAGCTGGTATCAACTGACCATTGAACCAAATACTGTATTTTTCCGAACACAACCTGTTTTACCTCAAGATGAGGTGTTAGAAGATATTCAAGAGCAAGGTGAAGCCTATCTAAAAGCAAATGGCTTTATCAATTATGAAGTGTCAGCTTGGCGTAAAGAGCAGCCTTCAGTTCATAATTTAAATTATTGGCAGTTTGGTGATTATCTTGCGATTGGTGCAGGAGCACATGGCAAAGTAACCCGACCAGATGGAGTATATCGTTTCCAAAAGACTCGTTTACCGAAAGACTATTTGGCTAAAGTTCCAGCCGAACATTTGCAAATGAAAAAGATTGAAGCAGATGAACTACCTTTTGAGTTTATGATGAATGCTTTACGTTTAAATGATGGGGTAAAAGCTGAGTTATATGAACAGCGTACAGGCTTAAGTTTAGATGATTTAAATGATCTGCTTACTTCATTGCGTTCGAGAGAGTTATTGGTAGAGGATAGCGGTCGTTTGGCTTGTACAGAGCAGGGGCATATTTTCTTAAACTCGGTACTCGAAGAGTTCTTATAATCAAAGCGTTATAAAGAAAAAGCCGCACGATGAGATGCGGCTTTTTTAATTTTAGCGGGTAGTATAACCACCATTTGCGAAAATCGTCTGACCTGTAATCCACCAACCGTCGGTGACTAAGAAACGGACTAATGGCTCAATATCTTCAATTTTAGTAAGTCCACCTAAAGCTGAAGCTGATTTATGGTAAGCGACTGCTTCGGCAGACTCTTGACCATAAAAGAATGGTGTGTCCATTGGTCCCGGTGCAACAGCAGTCACAGAAATTTGGCGATCTCCAAATTCTTTCGATGCAGCGCGGGTGTAATGCTCAACAGGTGCTTTTAAACCTTCATAGGTTGAATAGAACCCTGTGTAAGCAGCGAGAAGAGAAGTTACGATTGAACAGATTTTTCCGCCGTTATTTAAATGTCGACCCGCCGATTGAATAAAGAAATAGGCAATTTTTGAGTTGATATCACTCATGCTATCAAACTCTTGTTCGGTGGTTTCTAAAAACGGTTTTTTAAGGACTTTTCCGACGGTATTAATCGCAATATCGATACCACCAAAATGTTGTTTCGTATCTATAAACAGTTTTTCAATATTCTCAATATGAGTTAGATCTGCCTGAATTAGAATTGCATCTGCACCCAATGCTTTAACATCTGCTAAGGTCTGCTCTGCATCTGCCTGAGTTTCCGAACTATTATAATGAATTGCGAGTTTTGCACCCTGTTCTGCAAATTTACGACTAATGAGTCCGCCTAGGTTTTTAGCACCGCCAGTAATCAATACAACTTTATCTTTGAGGCTATGAGTTGTCATGATGATTGTTCCTATGATGAATTGTTTTAGTGTTTTTAAGTCTAGATTGGCAGTAATTTGTGATCAATTATGCTAGTTTGGTTTAACTATTCGGAAAATACGAACAATTAAAATGGATCGGTTGCAGCAATTTTATATTTTTACAGAAGTCGCTAAACGACAAAGCTTTAGTGAGGTAGCAAATCAGCTTGATCTACCTCGCTCGACAGTGACGAGTGCCATTCAACAGTTAGAAACTCACTATGGAGTACGCTTATTTCATAGGACTACCCGTAAAGTCAGTCTTACTCAAGATGGCCAACGAATATTGCCAGAATGCCAAAACCTGTTGTTTGATTATGAACAATTAGAACAGTTGATCCAGACACAAAAACAGCATTACCGGGGCACATTAAAAATTTCGATGCCTAGCCGGATTGTGCATCAAGTGATTATTCCTGAGCTGCCTGATTTTTATCATCGTTATCCGGATATTCATTTACAGCTCAATAGTTCTGATGACCTGACTGACTTAATTGAAAAGGGAATTGACTGTGTTGTTCGGGTAGGAGAGCTAGATAACAGTAGTTTAATTGCAAGATTTATTGGCCATTTGGTGATGGTGAATTGTGCCAGCACGCAATATTTACAAGATTATGGTATTCCTGAGCAGTTAAATGATCTTGAACAGCATAAATTAATTAATTACGCAGGAGCTGTAGGAGAAAAGCAGGGAGAATTTATATATCAAGGTGGAACTGTGATGATGGATAGTGCTTTAAGTGTGAACAATACCGAGGCCTATATCGCCGCCGCTTGCGCAGGTTTGGGAATTATTCAACTTCCTTATTATGATGTTCAGGATAAAATTGAACAGGGGATTTTAGTTGAGGTACTGAGTGCTTACAGTGCACCATCGCTTCCACTTAATATTTTGTATCCCAACAGGAGTTATATTCCAAAGCGACTAGAAGTTTTTATGAATTGGGTGGGGGAAGTTTTAAATCGCAAATGTATCGTCATCTTTTAGTCATAAAAAGAAAATAGGATAACAATAAAAAAAGCCTCTCGAACTGAGAGGCTTTTTAGAATTTGGTGGGTCGTCCGCGACTCGAACGCGGGACCAACGGATTAAAAGTCCGCTGCTCTACCAACTGAGCTAACGACCCAAATAGGTTCAAAACTAATAAGTGGTGGGTCGTCCGCGACTCGAACGCGGGACCAACGGATTAAAAGTCCGCTGCTCTACCAACTGAGCTAACGACCCTGAGCGAGAATTAAGTAAAACCTTGTTTTACTTGAATGCAGGAGAAAATCTATAATTTTCTTTAGCAATCAAACTCGAACTGACTCAGAGAGAAGTAACACTTCTAAACACTGTATCGTTTTGATGTCGCGTATTTTAGCAAGTTATTCAACTAACACAAGAGGAAATTTAAAAACATTTGCATGATTGCTTATAAAAAGCACGATTTCCTCTTGTTTAGCTAAAAAATAAACTAAAAACGGTATTTATACGCCTGAATATTGTCAAAAATTTCAGTTGTGATATCACAATAACTGCTTGCACCAGGTAATAAAGCGAGTAAACGTTCAGAAGTTTTGCTTGGATTAAACGCTTCTTCCTTCAGTTTATTCTTCTGATATTTAAATGTACCTGTTGTTTCGACCTTTTTTTGTACACGTAAAAATACAGGTACTGCATAGGTAGGTAAACATTTCTTAAATACGGTCACCATTTCGGTTAAATCAGCATCATTTAGCTCTTCACCATCTGCGAGAGTGATCGCTGCCATACCGGCACGGCCATTGGTATTTGGAATTTCTACCCCATAAACGACAGCTTCGGCAATTTTGTCGTATTCGCATACCATGTTTTCAACTTCAGTCGTTGATACGTTTTCACCTTTCCATCGGAAAGTATCACCTAGACGGTCAACGAACTGTGCATGACGGAAGCCGATGTCACGGACCAAATCACCTGTGTTGAAATAAGAATCGCCTTTCTTGAAGACATCTTTCCAGATCACAGACTTGTTCTTTTCAGGGTCGGTGTAACCATCAAATGGCGAGCGGCTGGTAATTTTCCCGATGAGTAGGCCAACTTCACCTGCTTTTACTTTCTGGCACCAGCCATTTTTATCGCGTATTGGCTCGTTTTTCTCTTTATCGAATTGGATAATGGCATATGGAGTAGGAGAGAAGCCAACCGTATTGTCAAAGTTGAAAATATTACTAAATCCAACATTGCCCTCACTCGATGCATAAAGCTCAAGTACTTCTTTAACACCAAAGCGTTGTTTGAACTTGTCCCAGATATTTGGGCGCATACCATTACCAATCATTTTGGTTACACGATGGTTGCGGTCAAGCTCGGTAACAGGAGCATCCATCAAGTAGCGGCAAAGTTCACCAACATACCCAATGGCAGATGCATTAAATTTTTGAACATCTTTCCAGAATGCGCTAGTCGAATATTTACGTCGAATCGCAAGTGTTGCACTGCCCGCGATAACGCCACACCAGCAAACCACCACGCCTGTTGCATGGTAAAGCGGTAAGGTCACGTACATGACGTCATCTGGTCCTAAGTTTAAGATATGTCCATAGGTGCCATACGCTAATGTCCAGCGACTGTGCTTGAAAATAACCGCCTTTGGTAAACCTGTTGTACCTGATGTGTAGATATAGAACAGACCATCGTTACCAGTGACAGAGCGGGTAGTAGACGGATTGAATTTTGGAAATTGATCAATTTGATCCGCAAGATTGACATAGCCTTCAGGCGCTGTACCCGAGTTTTGACGTGTTGCCTGATCTGCGAACCAGTGGAAGCGGTCTTTAGGTACATTTAAGTCCTGACGAATTTCATCAATAGCAGCTCGGACTTCTTCACCTGCAATAACGGCAATAGGTTTTACAAGATTGATGCTATGAGCGAGAACCTTACCGACTTGAGATGTATTTACAAGTGCAATTGTCACACCAACTTTGGCTAAACCAACAATTGTTGCAATCAGCTCAGAGCGGTTTTCAATCATTACAGCAATGACGTCCCCTTTACGCGCTCCGAGAGAAAGGTAGTAATGGGAAATCTGGTTTGCCCATTCATTTAAAGCTTCATAAGAATAACTTTGATCTTCAAATAATAATGCCGTGCCTTTCGGATTTCTTTTAACAGCTTTTTCAAAAGCAATACCCAAACCTGTTGGAGTATTTGATGTTCTTAAATAAGCCTGTTTAAGACCATTTAGGATATGGGGTACTTTGGGAATGAAGCTAGGAAGTCTTGTGGCAACATCACCAAGCGTAATGATATCGGTCTGTGTTGTCTGGCTCATATCAATCCTATTTATTTTTCGATCAATCCAAAAAAGGTTGTGTGGGCAAAAAGTCCAATAGTTTTCATGGTTCACCATGCTTTTAAAACTTTTCTTCTAGTGCAATCAACCTAATTGGCTAAAAATAACAAAAAAAACCTAGTCATCGAAATGACTAGGTTTGTTTAAATTAGCTGCAATTGAGCAAATGGCTTACTCAGCTACAGGATTAGCTTTTTTTGGCGGACGGCCACGAGGGCGACGAGGGCGGCTCGGTTTGTCCTTATCTGCCTTAACGTCTTCTGACTCGGCATCAGTTGTTGCTTCAGTCGGAGCTACTGTTTCTTCAGCCGCTGCTTTTGCTTTGCTTGCTGCTTTTGATGGCGCAGGTTCCTTTGCCACAGGAGCTTCAGCTACTGTTTCTTCTGTAGCTTTTTCCTCTGCAGGAGCAGCTTCAGGTTGTACGACTTCAGTTGACTGATTAAGTTCAAGCGGTTGTTGTGCTGGTTCAACTGTTGCTTGTGTTTCAGCAGTTGGAGCAGCAACGGTTTCTTCTGCTATAGGAGCAGGAGTAGCAACTTCTTCTTGAGCAGAATGTTGTTGTTTCACTTGCTCAAATGCTTGTTCCGCAGCAAGTTTTGCTAAACGACGGCGCTCACGCGGGTCATTTGCAACACGTGGAGCTGGTGCTTGCGGCGGAGTAAGCGGAAGTACTGGTGCAGGTTCTGCTTCTTCAGCCGGTTTGTGGCTTGGAAGTTCTGCATCACGAGTTACCGGCTTTTTCTCTTCTGTTTCAGCAGAAACTTCAACCACTAACGTACTTGCGTACTGTTCTGCAAATTTCTGCAAAGCACGATTAAACGTTGGGACTAGACCAAATTGTTCAATCAATACGGTGCAATCTTCACCATACACATGACGGATTAAACTACCGATTGTGTGTTGTGCCAAAGTTGGAATTTGCGATGGCGCAATAGATGGCGCAGCTGCCTTAGCGTGTTTAGCCTCACGTTGCTGACGACGACGCATACGAGGGTCATTGCTAGCACGTTTGATTTGTGGCTGAGCAGCTTCTTGGCTTGGCTGAGCTTCTTCTTTGGTTTCAACTACAGCAGCTTTCTCGGCTACAACAGGAGCTGGAGTTGGCTCTTGAGCAACTTCAGTAGAAGTCGTTTCAACTCGCTCAACGTGACGACGCTCAGGTGTAAGTGCAACAATCTCACTTTGACCTTGATCAACATTGATGATTAAAGCAGTGTTCATGACATCATGCTTAGGTGCATCAATCACATCAACCTTAATTTGTTTTTCATCAACAACAACCGGTGTATTTTGATTTTCATTTAATACACTTGGATCGCGGTGGCGATTTGGACGGTTTGGACGTTGTTGATTATTACGGTCACGACGTGGCACAGCATTTTCAGTGTGTTGTACATCATTATTTTGATGTTGCTGATCTTGCTGCTGTTGACGTTTTTGCTGACGTTTTAACTCACGTTGTTCTTGGCGTGACAATTGAACCACTTCTTCATGAACTTGATGTTGCTGTTCATGGGATTGGTGATGTTGTTCACGTTGCTCTTTATGTTTACGCTTTTTGTTGTTCTGACGTTGTTGTTGAGATTTATCATCTTTTTCAACATGTTCGCGAACATCTTGTTTCACAGGTGACTGTGAAATGTAAGCGTTATTTGATTGAACTGGCGCAACTTCTGCAACAGCAGGTACGGCTACTTGACCGAACTGTCCGCGGCTTACTGCGCCTGTATTCACCATTTGCTCAATCGCAGCAGCAGCATTTTGTGCTGAACGAGATTGGTCAACTGTTTGCGCTTGTTTTTGAACAAACAGGTTTTCTAACCATGCACAAGGGCTTGCTGCTTTTTGAGCAGAAGGTTGTGCTACAGGTTGAGTTGCATGATTTGCTTTTTTCTGAGCCGCAGCATGAGTTGAAGCTGTAGCAGTTACATGAGCATGGCCATGATCTGCTTCTTCTAAATGCCATTCAGAAGACTCATAACCTAACTCTTTCTCGCTAGAACGGGTTGCTTCTGTACGTTCATAGCTAGATGGAGCAAAGCCATCTGGGTTATATGCAATTTCGTAATGTGGAGTTTCTAAGTGTGGGTGTGGTAATACAGTCACACGTACACCAGAAGTTTGCTCTAAATACACCAGACTATGGCGTTTTTCATTAAGCAAGAAGGCTGCAATTTCAACTGGAACTTCAACCTGAACTTCACCATGACGTTCACGAAGTGCAATCTCTTCAACTTTACGCATAATTGAAAGAGAAAGCGAACGTAAGTCACGAACCATTCCTGTACCATGACAGCGAGGGCATACATAACCTGTTGCTTCTTCAAGCGATGGGCGTAAGCGTTGACGGCTCATTTCCATTAAGCCAAAACGAGACAATTGACCGAACTGGATACGTGCACGATCGCTTTGTGTTGCTTCACGAAGTTTTGCTTCAACCATACGTTGATTGCGTTCTTTAGTCATATCGATGAAGTCGATAACAACTAAACCGCCAATGTCACGTAAACGAAGCTGGCGAGCAATTTCTTCTGCTGCTTCAAGGTTGGTGTTCAGTGCAGTTTCTTCAACATCATGACCGCGAGTCGATTTCGCAGAGTTAATATCGATTGAAACTAAAGCTTCAGTCTGGTCAATGACGATTGAACCGCCCGAAGGAAGTTTTACTTCACGTTCATAAGCAGTTTGAATTTGGCTTTCAATACCAAAATGAGCAAACAATGGCTCGTTTAAAGTATAAGTTTTTAATTTGTCTAATTGACGAGGCATCACTGCTTTAACAAAGTTATATGCTTCGTTATAAGCTTGTTCGCTATCAATTAAGATTTCAGCAACGTCATCACGTAAGTAATCACGAATTGCACGTGTTACTACACCCGCTTCTTGATGAACAAGCATCGGAGAAGGGCCTGAGCTCGCTGTACCTTGGATTTGTGCCCAAAGGTCAAGTAAGTGTTGTAAATCGAGCTGTAATTCTTCTTGAGTACGCCCAATACCGGCAGTACGAACAATCACGCTCATACCACGAGGTACATTTAAAGAAGCTAAAATTTCTTTTAATTCTTCACGTACTGAACCTGAAATTTGACGGCTAATGCCACCACCTTTCGGGTTATTTGGCATAAGAACTAAATAACGGCCTGCAAGGGAAATAAACGTAGAAAGTGCTGCACCTTTATTACCACGTTCTTCTTTTTCAACCTGAACTAAAAGCTCTGTGCCTTCAGTAATAAGTTCACGAATGTTTGAAGTTTGACGTGGGTCTGCCTGAAAATAGCTGTTCGCAATTTCACGCATAGACAAGAAGCCTTGACGACCTGCGCCATATTCAACAAAAACAGCTTCTAAAGATGGTTCTACGCGGGTGACATGGCCTTTATAGATATTGGATTTTTTCTGTTCTCGGGTACGATTCTCTAAATCAAAATCGTAAAGACGATTACCAGTGATAAGTGCAACGCGAACTTCTTCGGCATGAGTTGCATTAATCAACATACGTTTCATGGGTGTGACACCTAATAGTGACTCACACAAACAAACCAAACAAACTTAAAGGTTCTGAACGAACATCGAACATGACGGATCATTTCCCAGATCTCAAAATACTTGTGGTCTGAGTCATCTGTTACCGGCTACATTTAGCCTTAGCTTCGATTCTCGTCTGTGATGTAGGCAATACTGCTTCAACCTTTAAATCGGAATTCCTTTTTGCTTCACTGGCGGGTGAGCGGTGCATTGGTTAATGACTTTCACTGTCATTGGGCGCGAAGTGACTTCTTTTTGGAAGTTTGATACGGAATGCTCATCGTATCGGTGCTTTCGGCAGTTCCAATGCATCAACGCTTTAGCCTGAAGGCAACATTAAGGAGCGATTTGTCTGATGTGTATCAGTTTACGTTCCATAACCAACTAGAGTTGGTAACATATTTTTTTGAACAAACTGAATTAAACGCAACAGTTTGTCATTTTGCCGATATAATAAGCCTTCGGCGTCGGCATAATTCTTTAGGACCTGTCCGAGCTGGTGATGAAAGCATCATTTTGATTGAGGTTTCAATCAGGGAAATTTCCCTTTAGATGTTCACTTACGGTGGTATCCGTGCGCTGACTATATCAAACCTTGCAGCATCTGCCTATGGGCTAAGCTTAGATTTCTTGTGAAAAAACTAAGCTAATCGGTCATTTATTAATCAAATTTCGTAAAATTTCAGGTTTAAATATTAGTATGAATTCTACACAGCAATGGCAAAGTGTCACTTGGTTTGAGGTGGATGAGCATCAAGCAGGACAACGAATCGATAATTTCCTGTTTTCACGTTTAAAGGGTGTGCCAAAGAGTCGAATTTATCGTTTGATTCGTGAAGGTCAGGTTCGCGTGAATAAAAAACGTATTAAAGCCGAGACCAAACTTGCAATTGGGGACCAGATTCGTGTTGCACCTATTCGCTATGAACAAAAAGATGAAACTGCTGTTCCTGTAAGCGACAGTGTGGCTCAAGGTTTATTAAGTCGTGTGGTCTATGAAGATGAAGGTCTATTAGTTGTAAATAAACCATCAGGTATTGCTGTACATGGTGGTAGTGGCGTGGCTTATGGTTTGATTGAGGCACTACGTGCGGCAACAGGTAAAAAATATTTAGAACTGATTCACCGTATTGACCGCGATACTTCTGGCCTAGTTATGATTAGTAAGAAGCGTAGCACTTTAAAACTGCTACAAGATATGTTGCGTGAACACAAAATTCGTAAGACCTATGCAGCGATTGTAAAAGGTCAGGTGAGTCTTGATAAACAGCTCATTGATGCTCCTTTATTTCGTTATGAGTTAGCCAATGGCGAACGTCGTGTACGTGTATCTAAAGAAGGTAAGCCAAGTAAAACCGAATGGGTAGTTGCAGAGCGCTTTAAAAATGCCACTTTAGTTCATGCATCTCCTTTATCAGGGCGTACCCATCAAATTCGTGTACATGGTTTAAGTATTGGACATCCGTTGGTGGGCGATGATAAATATGGGCACAACACTGCATATACGGGGCCTGAAGCACGCCGTTTGTGTTTACATGCCATGCGTTTGGATATTCCGGGTTATCCAACGATTGAAGCACCGTTGCCAGAAGACATGACCCAGTTATTAGAGGCTTTGAGAGTAGCAAAATGAGTCTGAAAACCGAATTAGTGATTTTTGACTGGGATGGTACTTTATATAATTCTGTTGGTCAGATTGTTGCAAGTTTACAGCATGCGGCAGAAGAGCATAAGTTAACTCTGACTGATGAAGCCGCAAAGAGTATTATCGGTTTAGGTTTGCCGGAAGTGATGCAGACCTTATTTCCAGACGTACCTGATTTGCATGATTCGATTTTAAAAGCATATGGCGATCACTATATTGCCAACTCGACAAATGATGCATGGTTTGAAGGTATTTCTGAACTACTTCATGACTTAAAAGCTCAAGGTTTAAAACTTGCAGTTGCGACGGGTAAAAACCGTCGTGGATTAGACCGTGTGATTGCAAAAACACAGAGTACTCATCTGTTTGATGTCACTCGAGCAGCCAATGAAACCCGTTCAAAACCAGACCCGCTCATGTTACAAGAAATCTTGACTGTAACTGGAGTAAGTGTCGAACAGGCAGTTATGATTGGTGATAGTAGTTATGACCTTGAAATGGCTCAGCGTTTAGGTATGCCTCGTATTGGGGTGGGCTATGGAGTGCACTCGGTCGAAGTTCTACAACAGTTCCAGCCTTTAACCATTGCTAAAGATGTACCTGAGCTGCACAACTTTTTAAGAGAGTATGCAAAGTTATCTACTGTAGACGTAGCGTAATTTAAAATGATGTAAGAGGGAGGAATTTATTCCTCCTTATTTTTAAAACTAAAGAACAATAAGAAGAGAAAAAATGAGCCGCTCTATTCGTCTATTAAATCTTTTACAGCAACTCCGTGAATCTCGTTATCCCGTTACTGCTCAAGTCTTGGCTGAACGCTTGGGAATTAGTATTCGCAGCATTTACCGTGATATTGATAGTTTACGTGCTCAAGGTGTCAGAATAGATGCATCGGCTGGTTTGGGGTTTCAGCTTAAAGAAGATATTTTATTACCACCGGTTACTTTTAATGAGAATGAAGCCGAGGCTCTATTTTTAGCTTTAGAGTGGTTGAAAGACGTTCCAGATCAGGCAATGAAATCGGCAGCTGTTTCAATCTATTCCAAACTTTATGCGGTTTTACCAGAGCACCGGAAATATTTGATCGATGACATGACGCTAGGCGTTACACATTACTGGCATCCGGTTGATGAAGCTTTAGTAGAACAAGTACGTTTAGCGATTCGTAAACAAGTAAAGATCAAAGTCGATTATTGCGATGAACACAAGCGTATAAGTCAACGTTCTCTTTGGCCTTTTGCTTTAGGGTATTTACATGACAAAGTTGTACTTGCTGCTTGGTGTGAATTACGGCAGGCCTTTCGCCATTTTCGGATAGATCGTATTCATGACTTGCAAATGAGTGAGGAAATATATCCTGAATTTAAAAAACATCTGTTTCAAAGATGGTGGAAACAAGAAATGCAAAGGACTACTGACAAAAACTGACAAAAGGTATTTGTAGACTAGGAATCACGATAAACAAGGAGCAATAAGAATGAGTCTTAAACTTTATACTAACAATGAATCGCGTGGTGTCGTTATAGACTGGCTTTTGGTTGAGCTTGGCGTGGAATGTGAACGTATTGAAGTAGCATACCGAACCGAGATGAAATCACCAGAATATTTAAAGCTTAATCCGTTTGGGAAAGTGCCTGTATTGGTAGATGGCGATGTCGTTATTTATGAATTAGGTGCAATTTGTGCATATCTGGCAGACAAATTTAGTGACAAAGGTTTGGCACCTGCTTTAGATGATCCGAAACGTGGTTTGTACTATCGTTGGCTTTTTATGATGGCGGGTCCTTGGGAAGCTGCTGGTGTCGATAAAGCTTTAGGAATAGAGATCTCACCTGAGCAAAAAATGTTTGTGGGTTATGGTGATTATAACGATGCTTATCAAGCTTTAGTTCAAGGACTGAGTGAAGCAAATCCGTATGTATGTGGTGAACAATTTACCGCTGCAGATGTAAGTGTTGGAGCCATGCTATTATGGCAATTAAAAATGAAAACGATTGAATCGCACCCAGTTATTACACGTTATGTTGAAACGATCAAACAGCGCGAAGGCTTAAAACAAAGCAGTATGGGCCAACTGTTGTAAGTATAATTATTCTTAAAAGCCCCCAAAATGGGGCTTTTTTGTTTTTTAATAAAGGTTCTAGTTAGTAAGAAAGCCAGCAGCAACGTTAATACAAATCGCTAAAATGGTCGTGTTGAAGCCAAAAGATAATACAGCATGAAATAAGTTTAAAAGACGCATATGTTTGTTGGTAATTGAAACATCGGCGGTTTGTGCTGAGGTGCCAATGATATAGCTAAAATATAAGAAGTCAGGGTAGGTCGGATGTTCGGTACCCGGGAAGTCTAACCCACCGTTCTCTTCATTTCTGGATAGAGCCATATAAAAGTCATGGGCGTAATGCAATGCGAAAACGGTATGCATGAAAAGCCATGCTGAAATAATGGTAAGTAAAGCTAACGCTACATGTCCTAACTTTTCATAATGCCCAGAAGGGAGCTGGGAAAGTTGTACCAAAATCGCAACTAGACTCATTGTGATGGCCAATAAAACAATGAGCATAATGACCCATTTACTTTCGTCCTGTTTTTTGGCTTGCTGTTGCATTTGTGAATGGTCGGCACTTCTCATCAGTTTCCAGACATGGAGTAAATATAAACTGATCGAGCCATTCCAGCTTGCTAATAAAATGGTAGACCATTTCCATGAAGTGAGCCATGCTAATAAACTTGCAACAATCACTCCAAAAATTAAAGCAATAAAGAAGTGAGGGCGGTTTTGTACACTACGTCCTAAATGCTGAAATAGTCCAACCATCTTGTTAACTCTCCTTGCTGTTATCTTAAATATATTTTTTTACTGTTTGGTTAATTTAACATTAGGTTTTATATAACCTTTATACTTTAGATCGTCATTTTTGTTTTTATTAAGTGTGACAATCTAAAATATAATAAAAATTATCTCAAATTAATTAATCGATAAAAGATATTAAATAAATTTTAATTTCATTTATTTATACATACATTTAAATTTTCTAACTCATTTATTATTTAATAATAAGCGTAAATATACCTAAAGTGCTTAATCTAGATTTTTATCAAGATGAAATACTTTGTTGAGTTGATCAATAAATCTTTTTACACCGACTGACTCTGTATTTTTACGATAACTAACAAATAAATCTAAAGAAGGTAATTCGACATCTAGAGGGCGAACTACAGTGTTAGAAACCCCTAAAGGCGCGACATAGGCAGGTAAAATAGTACAACCTAAGCCTGAACCAATAGAGTTTATATTAAGTAAAATGCTATCGGCCTTTTGTACAATATTGAGGTCAATACCATGAGTTTTAGTAAACTCTAAAATTGTATTGTGTAGTGTATTAGATTGCTCAGCTGCCGGAATAATAAAATCAATACCATGCAAAGCTTTGACCGGAATACGGTCATATTTCGCAAGTGGATGGTTTCTTGGTAATAAAAAAATTAAAGGTTCTGTTAAGACAAATTGGCTTTGGATTTCATCATTTTCAGTATTATCACGGGTAAACGTGATGTCGAGTTCACCTCTTTTTAAGGCTTTGAGTTGCTCAGCATTATTTAAACTTGATAATTCAATGGTGAGGTCAGGGTGTTGTAAGCGCAGATTTGGAAGTACGTATGGAAAAATTTTCATTTCTGCGATGGGGACGAAACCGATACGTAATAATTGTTGTTTAGCCTTTGAGACTTGGCGGGCCATCGCTACTGCTTTATCAGCTTGAGCAAGCGTTAAACGGGCATGCTCTAAAAATACTTCACCTTCTTCTGTTAACTCAACTTTACGTTTTGTGCGGTTTAAAAGTCGTACCCCGACATCTTCTTCTAAATCTTTAATTTGTTGGCTAAGGGAGGGTTGAGCAGTATAGAGTTTGAGAGCGGCCTTACTAAAATTTAATTCTTCAGCAACTGTAATGAAATATCGAAGATGGCGTAATTCCATAAGACTAATCCAAAAAATGTCTTACTATGATTTAAGCAAAGTATAAAGCATAAAACTATATAGCGTGAAGGTGCTTTAGGTATTTATAAAATAAATGAAAATTTATAAATCATTATGAAATTAATATGAAATTTTATTTAATTATTAATTTGTAAAATATATTAATTCATATTCATAACCAAAGTGATTTTAAATTTAGAAAAGAAATTTAAATTACTTTTCAGAAATTCACTTAAAGTTTTCTCATATTATGAAAAAAAGTATTGTTAATTTAACAATTGAGAATCTTAATTTCTAACAAAAAATGTGTAAGGAGTATTTTGTTAATAAATGTTTCGGTTCATCTTGCTATATTTTTTAGTTTTTTCAGTGCATGTGCTGCTTGGTTTAATAGTTTATATATGAAGCAAAATTGATAAAATTGAGCAGTTTTAAAAATAAGAGATTAACCACAAAGAAATTAGCTCACCTCTGCTGTAATTCTTTGCTTATTATATTCTATTGTTATGTTATACAGTAGCTTTTAATAAGAATAGTAATTAACGAATCACAAACTCAACACATCTAAACATTTTTTTGTGGCACTTTAGATTGATCTATGTCGGCTGTGACAAAAATAAAAGGGATATTTATATGATAAATAAGTGTAAGTGTCATAGCTTAATTTATTTAAATCGCTAAGATAGAAAACTGAATGATTCATCCTCCTGATGCTACAACCATAGAATAAGCCCATGAAAGACAAGCCGACATTAACTTATCAATTGCCGACTCAGTCCTGTTGGACGCATACATGGATAAAACCACCTTTTTGTCATCCTGAACTGGGCCATGAAAATGACACCCGTTTTTATAATCAGCAGCCTAGATCGCCTGCACGAGGATCGAAAGAGTTATTGCGTTGGTTAGTCACTCGTGAGTCTTATACTTGGAATGTTGATATTCAGAATGAATATGATGTACGTGTTAATACACCAATTGCTTTACCACAAAACCGTCCACATGCGGATTTAGATGATTGGCAAGTTTGGTTTGTAGGGCATGCTACGGTACTCATTCAAATTGGACCTTATAACTTTATTACCGATCCGGTATGGTGTGACTACGCAAGTCCTTTACATGGCCGTGGTCCACGCCGTGTATGCCCAGCGGGTTTTGCTTTAGAACAGTTACCTACCATTCATGGGGTATTGTTGAGCCATAACCATTATGACCACATGGATTTAGCAACGCTTGAGTGGCTTCATAAGAAGTTTGCTATGCCGATTTATACAGGGCTTGGCAACGGATTTTACTTACCTAAAGAGTTCCATGTAATTGAAATGGATTGGTGGCAGGAAATTCCTTATCACGAATTAAGAATTGTTTATACACCTGCTCAGCATGGCTCGGGGCGGGGTTTACGTGACCAAAATAAGGCACTTTGGGGCGGTTTTTCGGTTTTGGCGAAAACAGGACATTGTTTTTTTGCGGGTGATACCGGTTATGCGGGCCACTTCAAACAAATTCATACGCGCTATGGCGCGCCGCGTGTGGCCTTACTTCCAATCGGAGCTTATGAACCTCGTAAATTAATGAGCTATGTTCATATGAATCCGCAAGATGCAGTTCATGCGCATCTAGATTTACAAGCACATCGGTCGGTGGCAATTCACTATCGAACTTTTCAGTTAACGGATGAGGGGCGTGAAGATCCTGAACATGCATTAGCTCAAGCCATTAAAGCTTCATCAAAGCTTGCTAATCCTTTTTATTGCATTCGAGAAGGGCATAAATTGACTGTCTAAAATTCATTGTTTTGTATTAAAAAAGCCAGTTCAATTTGAACTGGCTTTTTATTATTTTGGCTTAAATTAAGCTAAGTCAAAACGGTCAAGATTCATGACTTTAGTCCATGCAGCAACAAAGTCTTGAATAAATTTTTCTTTACCATCTGCCTGAGCATAAACCTCTGCTAATGCACGTAAGATAGAATTCGAACCAAAGACTAAATCATTACGTGTTGCGGTAAATTTCACTGTGCCTGATTTACGGTCTTTACCTTCAAATACTTCACTTGTTGAATCAACAGGTGCCCATACATTCGACATGTCGAGTAAGTTTGTGAAGAAGTCTGTGCTGAGTACACCAACTTGCTGAGTGAAGACACCATGTTGAGAACCATCCCAGTTAGTGCCCAGTACACGTAAACCACCAATCAATGCAGTTAACTCTGGTGCAGTCAAAGTCAGTTGTTGTGCTTTATCAATTAATAAGACTTCAGCTGGTGTGTTGACTCCCTGTTTTTTCCAATTTCTGAAACCGTCAGCAAGACCGAGCAGTAATTGGAATGATTCAACATCGGTTTGACTTTGTAATGCGTCAACACGACCAGGGGCAAACGGAACGGTAATATTGAAACCTGCCGCTTGAGCAGCTTGCTCTACACCAACATTACCAGCTAACACGATTAAATCCGCCAATGACAATAGGGTTGATGCCTTGAGCTCTTCAATTTTAGTTAAAGTCTCAACAGCTTTTTTGTTTACTTCCCACTCACGTTGTGGTGATAAAGCAATACGTGCACCGTTTGCACCACCACGTTTATCTCCACCACGGAATGTTGATGCAGATGCCCATGCAAGGGAAACCAACTCACCAGCAGATAACCCTAGAGCAACGATTTTTGCTTTTGCATCAGCAATGCTTGCAGAAGATGGTGTAGCGCTAGCAGCAGGTAATGGATCTTGCCAAATTAAATCTTCAGCAGGAACTTCTGGACCTAAATAACGTGCTTTTGGTCCCATATCACGGTGGGTTAATTTAAACCAAGCACGAGCAAAAGCATTGGCAAAGGCTTGTGGATCGTTAAGGAAACGACGAGAGATCTTTTCAAACTCAGGATCAAAACGTAGGGTCAAATCTGTAGTAAGCATCGTTGGCTTACGTTTAATTGATGGGTCGAAAGGATCTGGAATAATGGCTTCAGCATCTGCTGCTACCCATTGAATTGCGCCAGCAGGTGAACGTTCTTGTACCCATTCGTATTTGAAGAGGTTTTCAAAGAAGTAATTGCTCCATTGTGTTGGCGTTTGTGACCAAATAACTTCTAAACCTGAAGTGATCGCATCTTTACCGACACCTGTGCCATAGCTGTTTGCCCAACCAAAGCCCATTTGTTCAATTGGTGCACCTTCTGGGTCTGCTTGGACATGGTCAGCAGAGGCAGCGCCGTGAGTTTTACCTAAAGTATGACCGCCAGCAATCAAGGCAACAATTTCTTCATCATCCATTGCCATGTTGCCGAAAGTGGCACGAATAAACGGTGCTGCTGAGCGTGGGTCACCACTCGCTTGTGGTCCTTCAGGGTTCACATAAATTAGGCCCATTTCGGTTGCAGCAAGATTACTGCCCGCCAATGCTTCAGAGTTACGATGAGCTAACCATTCTTTTTCATCGCCCCAGTTTACATCGTTGTCTGGTTCCCAAACATCTTCACGACCGGCACCAAAACCAAAGGTACGGAAACCAGAAGACTCAAGTGCGATGTTCCCGGCAAGAATAAATAAATCGGCCCAAGATATTTTTTGACCGTATTTTTGTTTAACTGGCCATAGTAAACGGCGTGCTTTATCTAAACTTGCATTGTCAGGCCAACTATTTAATGGAGCAAAACGTTGTTGACCACGACCGGCACCACCACGGCCATCGCCCATACGATATGTACCGGCAGCATGCCACGCTAAACGGATAAATAAGCCCGTATAATTTCCCCAGTCGGCTGGCCACCAGTCTTGGGAATCGGTTAATACATTTTTGATGTCGGCTTTAAGTGCGTAGTAGTCGAGTTTTTTAAATTCTTGACGGTAATTAAAATCTTTACCGAGCGGATTAGAGCGTTCTGAATGTTGATTAAGTAAGTCAACACGTAATTGATTTGGCCACCAGTGTAAATTAGCCGTGCCACCACCGACTGTTACTTGCGGTTTTGAGTTATGACCTGAAAAAGGACATTTTGATTCGTTTGACATGATTATATTCTCTCTGGGTAATATTTATTGAGCTCTTAATAAAAATGAAGGCTCATTTTCCTGGACTTCTGGGTTAAAAAATGATGCGTATCGAATAAAGAAATGAGAGAACAAATGGTGAGAGAAACCGTTTTAAAAATTTTTCACTGTTATGTCAGCTCATCAGTTTTATTCAACAATACATGAGTTTCCTTTGTTTATTATTCCTTCAATTTACTGCATGAAGGCTAAAAAACAAGAGGGAAAATGGTTCAAATTTTGCAAATAATGACGCATGGCATGAGCTCCTTAATCATTGAAACATCGCAATATCTTTCAATTTCGTTCTTTAAATATACTAGAATCTGATTGTTTATTTTTCAAATGGATTAAATTGTCCATATTAATTGGTAAAACCGATTTTTGGGGAATTAAAGATCAGGAGTCCGCTAAGTGGCAGCTTAAAAATGAAGAGAAAATTTAAAAATAGATGAATTGAAAAATAGATGAATTGAAAAAGGAGAGCTTTTTGACTCTCCTTTTTTAAATATTTATACGCTTACAAGGCGGTTAGATTTAACCATATCGGCTAGACCGTGAGTTTTAAAGTAGTACTCAAGCCAGCTTTTTACAATAAGCGGATTATTCATTTTCATGACATCATCAAGCAGCTTTTGGGCATCTGACATTGGGACATGGCAAATTGCTTTTCGGACACGCAAGATGTTACTTGAACTCATCGAAAGGGTATTGAAGCCCATGGCCATCAGTAAGATCGCCGATAACGGATCACCCGCCATCTCACCACAAATACTTACCGGTTTTTGGTATTTATGGCATTCCTTCACGAGTCGAGTTAAAGCCCGCAAAATAGACGGATGGAAGTGTGAATAGACGTTTGCGACATGCGGATTATTACGGTCCACAGCAAGTAAGTATTGAGTTAAGTCATTTGAACCAACCGAGAAGAAATCGACAAGTTCGGCGAACTCATCAATTTGTAGCAGTACACTCGGTACCTCAACCATAATCCCGATTTTTGGTTTGGTAATTTTAACTTGTTCTTCTTCTTGCACTGCAATCCAGTCACGCTCAAGTAAATAAAGTACTTCTTCGACTTCACTTACTGTCGTTACCATTGGCAATAGGATGTGCAAATTATTTAAACCAATACTGGCTTTGAGCATTGCTCGGATTTGTGCTGAGAAAATCTCCGGATGATCGAGCGTGAAACGAATACCGCGCCACCCTAATGCCGAGTTCTCTTCTTCAATACTGAAGTAAGGTAAGTCTTTATCGGCACCAATATCGAGGGTACGCATGACTACCGGCTTATTGGCAAAGTGACTCAACTGTTGGCGATAGATGGCACGTTGTTCTTCTTCACCTGGGAAACGTTCCCGTAACATGAATGGAATTTCACTACGGTACAAACCCACACCTTGAGCGCCACGTTGTACACCGCGGACTACATCAATCATAAGGCCCGTGTTCACAAACAGTTGAACAGAGACACCGTCTGGTGTAATCGCTTCTTTGGTCTCATATTGTTTGAGATCTTTTGCGATTTGCTCGTCTTCTTTTTGAATTTCTTTATAACGTTGACGTAAACGACGTGGAGGGTTCACAAAAACACGGCCCTGATAGGCATCCACAATCATTTCTGCATCATCAAGCGTATTTACAGGCAGTTCGGTTACGCCGACAACCGTTGGAATACCTAATGCACGGGCAACAATCACCATATGCGAATTAGCTGCGCCTTCTGACGTCACAATCGCTGCGATATTATCTACTGGTAATTCTACTAGCGCTGCGGTACTAATTTCTTCACCAATTAAAATACTGTCTGGGCTAAGTTCACGGTGGCTCGAATCTTCTTCTTGTAAGCACGCTAGAATACGTCGCCCTAAGTCTTTAAGGTCAGAAACGCGTTCACGAAGATAATCGTCCTCCATTTGTGCAAATAGGGCAGTGTGTTTTTCAATTACACGGCGCACCGCACCTTGTGCCCAATGCCCATCACGGATCAGTTCTTTAATTTCTGCAGGTAAGGCATTTTCATCTAGCATTCTTAAGAATACGCTAAACAAAGCCCGTTCTTCTGCCATGAGCGAGTCATGCATTTTTTCATCTAAAGAACGAATCTCTGAACGTACCGATGAAATAGCTTGATCTAAAATGCGGAGTTCATCGCTGATATCTTCTGCTTCACGGTCAGGTACTGAACCTAAGTCGGCAGGCGGATATAAAATAATAGCGCGACCTAAAGCCACCCCACCTGCACCGGAAACGCCTTGGAAGGTCTTATAGGCAGGCCCATTGCTTGGCTTACGAAATACGTCAATATTTCCAACCGCATGCGCATGTGCAATAACACCTGAGAGCTGTGCACATAAGGTGACTAAAAATGATTCGGCCGCTTCACTAAAATCTTGAGGAAGCCGATTTTGGACAACTAAAACACCCATAACCTTACGGCGATACATGACGGGTACGCCAAGGAATGAGTTATAAATTTCTTCGCCCGTTTCAGGTAAATACAAAAAGCGTTCGTGCTTTGGCGCATTGTCAAGGTTAACAATTTCTTCACGTTGCCCAACCAGACCCACCAAGCCTTCACCTAACTGCAATGAAACATGCCCAACAGATTCTGGATTTAAGCCTTTTGAGGCCATCAATACATAACGTTGATTGCGTTCATCGAGTAAATAAATAGAGCAAACATCCACTTTCATGGCCTCAGCAACCTGATTGACCATAATGTCTAACGATTCATGCAAACTCACGGACGCATTAATCTCTTGGACAATGCGTCTTAGAGTGTCGAGTTGCATGTTTGACATGGATGTATACTCCAGTATTTTTTTAGACTATGAATGTATTTATAACAGCACTTTTAATAAAAATCATTTGCTAGATAAATGATTTTTAGGGTAATTGTTGCACTGGCAACTGTGTACACAACTCCACCATGGCTTTACGGTAAACATCACGTTTGAAGTTCACCACTTGACCAAGAGGATACCAATAGCTAACCCACTGCCATTCATCGAATTCAGGCGGGTCGGCGAGGTTTAACTGAATGTTTTTTGCAGGCGCAGTTAACTTCAGTAAAAACCATTTCTGTTTCTGTCCGATACATACGGGGTCAGAGTCTGACCGAATATACCGATGTGGCAAACGATAACGCAGCCATCCTTTGGTTTGCGCAATAATCTGGACATGCTCGGGCAATAAGCCGATTTCTTCTCTCAGTTCTCGAAAAAGTGCCTGTTCAGGGGTTTCTCCAAACTGGATGCCTCCTTGTGGAAATTGCCAAGCATTGTGACCAATGCGCTTTGCCCATAAAACCTGTCCATCATCGTTTGCCAAAATGATCCCGACATTGGGTCGGAAACCTTCTGAGTCGATCATTTGGCTACCTAAATATTGTCTATATCGTTGACTTCGATCACGGGGACAAACACTTTTTTATGTCCAGCTCGAAAAGATCAAAGTAAAATGTTTAAATTGTTACGATCTTAACGAATTTCTATCGACTAGCGGAGATAGATTTACATTTTTTTTCTTAAATTTCAGTTTAAACGAGAATTTTCATGAAACTGGCGTTGTTTGATTTAGACCATACCTTGTTAAATACCGATTCAGACCACTCGTGGGGTGAATTTTTAGTCAATGAAGGTTTGGTTGATCCGATTCATCATCGTCAGATGAATGATAAATTTTATGAAGACTACAAAGCAGGGCAACTAGATCCATATGCTTATAATGAGTTTGTTTTCGGCTTTCTAACAAAGCATGACAATAACTACTTAACTGAGCTTCATCAGTTGTTTATGGAAAAAGTGATCCGCCCTCAAATGCGACCAAAAGGTTTTGATGCAATCAAAAAACATCAAGATTTAGGCCATACCATTGTAGGTATTACAGCAACAAGTGATTTTATTACTGCGCCGATTTTCCGTGAATTTGGAATTACTGAAATCTTAGCAACTAACGCCGAGGTTGCTGATGGTAAATATACAGGTAAAGTGGCGGGTTTAGCGTGTTATCAAAAGGGCAAACTTGCACGTCTTGAGGCATGGCTGGACGGTCGTAGCGTTTCTGAGTCTTGGGCTTATTCAGATTCAATTAATGACCGTTTTTTACTTGAATATGCAACGCATGCGATTGCAGTCAACCCTGATGATCGCCTTGAAAAGTTAGCTCAAGAGCACAACTGGGAAATTCAGGACTGGTCGATTTAATTGACTACTCCTGCATCATTTTAATTAGTTCCTGCATGGCTCTAGATTGAGTACGTGCAGGATGCCATACCATACCTAGCTGACGGTTCATCTCGACATTTAAATCAAGCTGCTGCATATCTTGATTCAGCAGAGTTTTTGGTAAAACTGACCAACCTAAACCAATAGAAACCAACATACGAATTGACTCTAGTGGGTTATTGCTCATGGTAATTTTCGGTTTAAGGCCTTGTTTTTCAAACTCAGCTAAAGTGATTTGAGCTGTATAAGTCTGTGCGGCAGGCAGCAAACTTGGATATTCAATTAAATCTTGTAAGGTTAAATTCTTTTTTTGAGCCAATGGATGAAATGGAGCAGCTACAAAAACTAAAGGATCATTCCAGATCGTAATATAGTTAAGACGCTCATCACCTGAGGGCGGGAGTGTTAAAAAAGCTAACTCTAAATCGCCAGCAAGTACCTGTTCGTGTGCTTGTTCGGAATCAACAAAATGTACGTCTAGCGTGACTTGAGGAAACTGCTGAACAAAGTGTTTAAGCGGAGCAGGCAAGTGATGCAAACCGATGTGATGACTCGTCCCGATTTTTAAACGACCTTGTATTTGGGTTTGCTCATGACTTAGCGTGTGGTGAATATCACGAAGTTCATTTAACCAGCTTTTAACTTTTGGTAATAATGAATGGGCAGCATGAGTTGCTTGAACCCCACGGCCTGCCGACTCAAATAGCTTTACGCCAAAGTACTCTTCTAGGCTATGAATACGTTTGGTGACAGCAGGTTGAGTAATAAATAGTTGATCTGCAGCCACAGAGATCGAACCTGTTTCCATAACTTTTACAAAAGCTTCAAAGGCTGCAAGATTCATAATACAACTCTACTTGGAATAGAAAAATCGAGAGAGGCTAAAGTTGCCAAGCCAAAATCGTATCATGCTTGCAGCTCAACGTTCTATAAAGTTGTGATTTAGCGTATTAATCTTAATCTAAGCAGTCGTCTCGTTTTCGCTTAAAGCTGATATACGGCGGTCTTTTGCTGCCCATACTTTTTCATGAAAGAAAAATGCAAAAGCTTGTACTGTTGGTTCTAACATACTTAATGTTAAAGCCATCCAAATATTACCCGTTACAAAGTAGGCAACTAACATGGCTACCGTAATATGCATTATGTAGTAACTTAAGGTTTTCTTTAATGTACGTTGATTATTAACAACGAATTTTTGAATATTAGCCATAACCATTCTCTCTACCTGTATTTGATATTTTTAGTATAGAGATGAGAGTATAAGATTAAAAATGGATTATGCAAATGATAATCATTAGCAAATCCGATTTATATATTTTGACCGATATTAAAACATTCAGGAATGATTCCTAAAAGTTTTCTAATTTATAAAAATGATAAATTAGATTTATGTAAAACTCTGGCTATAATCGAAGAAAGATTAGAATTACCCAGTCCAATGGAGCAAGACGACATGGCAGGCAAAACTTTATATGACAAATTGTGGGATGACCACGTAGTTACTCAGCGTGATGATGGTTCGTGCTTACTTTATATCGACCGTCATTTATTGCATGAAGTAACAAGTCCACAAGCATTTGAAGGTTTGCAACTTGCTGGTCGTCAACCATGGCGTTTAAGTGCAAATGTAGCTACCCCAGACCACAACGTTCCAACCTCTAAAAAAGAACGTGATCAGGGCATCGCTGGTATTGAAGATGATACATCTCGTATTCAGGTTCAGACCTTAGATGATAACTGTAAGGCATTTAATATTGTTGAATTCGGTATTAATGATATTCGCCAAGGAATTGTGCATGTTGTTGGGCCTGAACAGGGCTTAACTTTGCCGGGTATGACGGTGGTGTGTGGTGACTCACATACAGCGACTCACGGTGCTTTTGGTTGCTTGGCACATGGTATTGGGACATCTGAAGTTGAACATGTGTTAGCAACACAATGTTTGGTTCAGAAAAAATCTAAAAACATGTTGGTTCGCGTCGATGGCGTTTTAGGTAAGGGTGTAACACCAAAAGATGTAGTGTTGGCCATTATCGGTAAAATTGGTACTGCTGGCGGTACGGGCTATGCAATCGAATTTGGTGGTCAGGTATTCCGTGATATGTCGATTGAAGGACGTATGACGGTATGTAACATGGCGATCGAAGCTGGTGCTCGTGTGGGTATGGTTGCTGTTGATGATAAAACCATTGAATACGTAAAAGGTCGTAGCTATGCACCAAAAGGTGAGCAATGGGAACAAGCCGTTGCTTACTGGAACACATTGCATTCAGATGACGATGCTGTGTTTGATGCAGTTGTTGAATTAAATGGTGCGGAGATTGAACCACAAGTGTCTTGGGGTACTTCACCTGAGATGGTTATTCCGGTGTCGAAAGCTGTACCAACTTTAGAACAAGCGAAAGATGACGTACAACGCAATGACTGGACACGTGCTTATCAGTATATGGGCTTAAATGCAGGTCAGGCATTAGCTGATATTCAACTTGATCGTGTCTTTATCGGTTCTTGTACGAATTCACGTATTGAAGATATTCGTGCTGCTGCTGAAGTAGTTAAAGGTCGTAAAGTGGCACCTAGCATTAAGCAAGCCATGATTGTTCCGGGTTCTGGTTTAGTTAAACAACAGGCAGAAAAAGAAGGTTTGGATAAAATTTTCTTGGAAGCTGGCTTTGAGTGGCGTGAGCCGGGTTGCTCAATGTGCTTGGCAATGAATGCAGACAAGTTACAACCAGGTGAGCATTGTGCATCGACGTCTAATCGTAACTTTGAAGGCCGTCAGGGTAATGGCGGTCGCACTCACTTGGTCAGTCCGGCAATGGCCGCAGCGGCTGCGATTGCAGGTCATTTTGTTGACGTTCGTTCATTTTAATTCGGTCTGGAGCAAACCATGAAAGCTTATACAGTTGAACAAGGTATCGTTGCACCATTAGATCGTGCCAATGTTGATACAGATTTAATTATTCCAAAACAGTTTTTAAAGTCGATTAAACGTACAGGTTTTGGCGACAACTTATTTGATGAACTTCGTTATTTAGACGAAGGCTATCCGGGACAAGACAATTCAGTACGTCCAAAAAATCCGGATTTCGTTTTAAATCAGCCTCGCTATCAAGGTGCAACCGTTTTAATTGCTCGTACTAACTTTGGTTGTGGTTCAAGCCGTGAGCATGCGCCTTGGGCATTAAACGAATATGGTTTCCGCACTGTTATTGCGCCAAGCTTTGCTGATATTTTCTTTAATAACTGTTTTAAAAACGGTATGTTGCCAGTCATTTTGCCTGAAGACACTGTTGATCAGTTATTTAAGGAATGTGCTGCGCAAGAAGGATATCAATTAACAATTGATTTGGCTGCGCAAGAAGTTCGTACACCAACTGGCGAAGCATTTAAATTCGAAGTAGATCCATTTCGTAAGCATTGCTTGTTAAATGGTTTGGATGATATTGGCTTGACACTTCAAAATGCGGATGCAATTCGCGCTTATGAAGAAAAAACCAAACAGGTTCGTCCTTGGGTATTCCAAGAGATAAATTAACCTTTCGGTACATTTTAAACATAGTCATGGCGTCGTGTTCAAACTCTTGCTAACATGCTAAAGCATAACAACAGCTTAAAATTATGCACTAGATGAGGATTGGGCTTGAACAATGAAGAGGAACGTTACTCATAGCTTTTTGTTGAGCCTGTGCGCGATAACACTAAGTGCTTGTCAGAGCACTTACAATGTAGTGGATACTGTTCGTATTAAGCAGGCTGAACAAGAAAATTTGGGGCAGAATGCAGCAATATATTGTTCGGGCGCAAAAAGTTGCGAATTTGAACGGCTAAATGATATTACTGTTGTTGATGCACAGACACGTCGTATTAGTAATCAGGCAATTCATCAAGGAATTGTGAGATTAAATGGTTCGGTGTTAAGTCAAAGCAATAGTTTGTATCTATCTGTGCCTGCCAAACAATATGAAGTGGTGATTCGTTATTATCCGATTTCTCCAGATCGGGCTGAAACGATTCATGTTATTCACCAATTCAAAGCTAACCATCGCTATATGTTTAAAATGTACCGAGACAAATCTAACCGTTCGGGTAGTTTGCTAAATGTTTCTGTACCAGATCCATTATGTGTTGACTTAGAGCAGGATGGGCGGGTAATTCGCCGTTTTTGTCGACCATTTGATGTCACCACAGGACTAGGTGAATTTCTCGAACAGAAAAAACTAACACCACGGCAGTCATAACGCTGTCTTGTCTTTGAAAATGGAAAACTTCATGTCTAAACAGATTTTAATTTTGGCTGGCGATGGGATTGGTCCTGAAATTGTTGGGGCAGCAGAAAAAGTATTAAATAAAGTAAATGAAAAATTTAATTTGTCGTTGACTTGGGAACATGGCTTGTTAGGTGGTGCAGCGATTGATGCTCATGGAGAGCCGTATCCAGCTGTAACTAGCGAGCAAGCAAAGAAGGCTGATGCCATTTTATTAGGTGCTGTTGGTGGACCAAAGTGGGACACTATTGAACGTTCTATCCGTCCTGAACGCGGTCTTTTAAAAATTCGTAGTGAACTTAACTTATTTGCTAATTTGCGCCCAGCGATCTTATATCCACAATTAGCTGATGCTTCTAGCTTAAAACCTGAGATAGTTGCTGGTTTAGATATTTTGATCGTTCGTGAATTGACTGGTGGTATCTATTTTGGTCAACCACGTGGTATTCGTGAACTCGAAAATGGTGAAAAACAGGGGTATAACACTGACGTTTATTCTGAAAGCGAAATTAAGCGTATTGCAAAAGTTGCTTTTGAACTTGCAGGATTACGTGGCGGTAAAGTGTGTTCTGTAGATAAAGCCAATGTTTTAGAAGTAACAGAGCTTTGGAAGCAAACGGTCACAGATTTACAGCAAGCCAATTATCCAAATATTCAGCTTTCACATATGTATGTGGACAATGCTGCCATGCAGCTTGTACGTGCGCCTAAACAGTTTGATGTAATCGTGACAGGTAACTTGTTTGGCGATATCTTGTCTGATGAAGCAGCAATGCTTACCGGCTCAATTGGTATGTTGCCATCGGCTTCTTTAGATGAAAATGGCAAAGGCATGTATGAACCTTGTCATGGTTCAGCGCCTGATATTGCAGGGCAAAACGTTGCAAACCCGTTGGCAACCATACTTTCAGTTGCGATGATGCTTCGTTATACCTTCCGTGAAGAAGCTGCTGCTAAAGCAATTGAAGATGCAGTAGGGCAAGTACTTGATCAAGGTTTACGTACAGCCGATATTATGTCTGAAGGCATGACTAAAGTAGGTACAGCCGAGATGGGTGAAGCAGTCGTTGCTGCTCTTGCTTAATCGCTACTTTGCTAAAAAACGCAGCTTAAAGCTGCGTTTTTTTATGGTTGTGTTTAGCAAGCTTTACCTTCGTATTGAATAGACTCGGCAATGTCATTTTTGAGCTTAAAAATAACCTTGCAATTAAAGTTAATATCATAAGAGTTGCCGCTCAAATTTCCTGATTGCACAGGAATAGAACCACCTCTCATATCGACATTACTCACCATCGGAATTGGGATGCTTAAGGGCCGTAAAATTGTATAAATAAGTTGATCAGAAGTTTTTTGTGGTGTGCGGGCGACTTGAAAGCCAAGACTCCGTAAGTTGAGATCTTGCTGAATCGTTGTAGATGATTTGCCTATAAAATTTTTTAAATATTCTTGTAAATCTATAGATTGGCGTGGATGACTAGCACAGCCGTTAATATTAAGCAGCATGAATGAAAGCAAACTCATTTGACATAAGGTAGATATATTCATTTTTTCTCTATATAGAATTATATTTATCATTAAAGAACAATAGGTTGGATTTGCTAACTTGTAAAGTAAAAAAGCAGGATTATGATAAATAGAAGGTGAGTTTGCCTTTAGACTTATTCTTATATTTACAGACTAATAATAATTGCCCAAAACTTAAGGAAGAAGAGTATGAAAAAAATAGTTTTTGCCTTTTTGTGTTTCGGAATAACCGCGGTCTATGCTGATAACTGTGATAGTGCTCGTAATACTTATGATGATATTTACTGTACCAATAAAATCTATGCGAGTGCTGATGCAGACCTGAATAAGAATTATCAGGCATTAAGAGCGAAATTAAATACAGCACAAAGAAATACGCTTAAGAAGTCGCAGCTTGCTTGGATACGCCAACGTGATGCTGAATGTACAGATTCTAATAGAAATAGCGTAGACGTGCAGTGTCGTTTACAGACAACGCAAGAAAGAAACCATTGGCTGCAAGAAAGATTGCGTGAATGCCAAACGGTGGGATGTAAAACCAGTCGATTAAGTGAATAAAAAACACAATAAAAAAGCCACATGATGAAGTGGCTTTTTTGCATTCACTAATTAGCGAGCACGGTACGTAATACGACCTTTGGTTAAGTCATATGGAGTCATTTCGACTTTCACACTGTCGCCAGTAAGAATACGAATATAGTGTTTACGCATTTTACCAGAAATGTGTGCAATAACTTCGTGACCGTTTTCAAGACGTACACGGAACATCGTATTAGGAAGCGTTTCGGTGACAACGCCTTCGAACTCAATGAGTTCCTCTTTATTGGCCATAGCCTACCTGATGATCAAATTGGAAAGGCGCAAATTATAGTCAATTTATTTAAAAAAAACAAGATAGACATCTTCTTGTGAAAGCATCTGGTTAAAGTATGACTAATAAAAAAAGATGTAATTTTTTTCACAAAAGAACTCTAATTCTGTTGTCAGTTTGGTCAATCAACGCTAATCTAAAATCATAGTTATTAGGGACTGTTCATGCATAAAGAGTCAACAGCTCCTAAGTATCAATGAAGTATCTACATGGAAGGGCACTGCGTGGGTCAGCTAACAGATGCATCAGTTGTATTACGTTTTGGCTATCAAGCAATTCGTCGTGCAGGATTGCCAACAGAAGAAATATTAACTAAAGCGGGAGTCGCTTTAAATCAGGTCGATACAAACGCACGTACTCCGTTAAGTGCGCAGTATGCCTTTTGGACTGCTGCTCAAGAAGTCAGTAAAGATCCAGACATCGGTTTGCATTTAGGTGAGCATTTACCTTTGTACCGTGGTCAGGTGATTGAACATTTATTTATTAGTAGTGAAACTTTTGGTGAAGGGCTTAAGCGAGCTTTGGCTTACCAGCGTCTCATTAGTGATGCATTTGATGCAAAACTGGTGGTTGAAGATGGACGCTGCTATTTGACCAATGGTGAGCAGGTAGGGGCAGACAATCTTGTTAATCGTCATTTTTCAGAATGTGCGATTTCAGGTGTGCTCAGATTCTTCAAATTTATTACCGAAGGCCAGTTTCATCCGATCTTCATTGATTTTAATTTCAGTGAAGGTGCTTCTGAAGATGAATACTTCCGCGTCTATGGCTGTCCGGTAAGCTTAGGGCAGAAAGAAACACGGCTATATTTTGACCCTGCCATTTTAGATTTTCAGCTTTGGCAGGCAGAGCCTGAATTACTTCAATTGCATGAACAATTGGCAATTGAAAAGTTACAAGAACTTGCCCGTTATGATTTAGTGGGTGAGGTTCGTCGTGCGATTGGTTCGACACTTGAAAGTGGAGAAACGACGCTAGAAACCGTAGCGGCACAATTAAATATTACGCCGCGTCGTTTACGGACGCAGTTAAGTGAAGCAAATACCAGCTTCCAGCAAATACTTTCTGACTACCGTTGTCGTTTAGCTAAAAAACTTTTAGCAAATACTAATGAAAGTGTTGAGCGTATTGTGTATTTAACTGGTTTTTCTGAACCGAGTACATTCTACCGCGCGTTTAAGCGCTGGACTAACGAAACACCGGTTGAGTACCGTAAGCGTAAGCAACACCGTTAGAACTAAAAATTGGTTAAGCCTACTCAGGTAGGTTTAACCAATGTGGCCCGAGCGGTGGTTGTGGTAAGTCAAACTGCTCGGGATAATAACATTGAATAAAATAGAGACCATCAGGTGGGGCGGTAATTCCTGCTGCCTTTCGATCTTCGGCTGCGAACATTGTATCAATATGGTCGATTTCATACATGCCTTGCCCAATTTCAAGTAAGCAACCCATAATATTTCGAACCATATGATGTAAAAAGCCATCAGCTTGAATATCTAAAACCAAATAACGTCCATGTTCAAACAAACGGCAATGCTTTACATGTCGTACAGGTTGATTTGACTGGCAGGCTGCTGCACGGAAGGTTTCAAAGTTATGCGTACCTTCAAATTTGCTGGCAGCTTTAATCATTTTTTGCACGTCTAATTTTTGATAAATATGCGTGACTTGTTTATGTAAAAGTGCAGGGCGATGTGGAGCGTTATATACAACATAGCGGTAGCGACGAGCAGTGGCTTTAAAACGTGCATGGAACTCTTCATCCATCTGTTTAATCCACTGAATTGAAATATCCTTAGGAAGTTGGCTATTTGCTCCCATGATCCATCCACGCTCTGGACGAATTGCATTGGTGTCAAAATGAGCCACCATATTTGTTGCATGTACTCCTGCATCTGTTCGACCAGCACCGTGAAGTGTGATTGGTTCATCAGCGATTTTGCTGAGTACACGCTCTATAGTTTCCTGAACGCTGGCAACGCCTGGCTGTTGTGTTTGCCAACCTCGATATTGAATACCACTAAATTCAATACCGACCGCATAACGTTGCATGGCTTCACCTCTATTTAATGCAGATTTTCATTCCAATGGTTCAACCATTGTTCTGGGGTTGGGTATTTTAAATAGATTTGAAGTGCTTTTGCATAGAGATCTGCATGGCTATGGGCATCATTAATGGCAATTTTTGCAGTTTTGGCCCAAGCACTAATTGCATAACGTTGGTCAATACCCCCAAAAGTCACTTGTGTCGCCAAAATTGGTACACATCCACGAGCATAGAGTTCATCTAATGTTGCCAAAAATTCATCGTTTACGGCGATATTACCTGTACCAAAACCTTGCAACACTAAAAAGTGTGGTGGGGCAGGAAGTAAGTGACGTAATTGTTGTACTAAATGCTGTGTTGCAATCGGTTGCATCATCCAGTTTAAAAGCTGAAAGGAAGCAGCTTTTTCAATTTGAGCATCTTGTACGATCAATTCATTTTGCTGAGGCGTAAACTCAACGTTACTACTTAACCCTGAAAATGCATCAAGTTCAGTGGTATGCGTTTTTAATGCAGTTTGTGCGTGAAATACTTGATGGTGGAATGCGAGATAAGCACCAACCGGAAGTGCAATGACCTGCTCTAATGCAAGATATAAGTTTTCAATTGCATCAGTAAATTCACGGGTGTTATCACCTTGAATATTGAGTAACGGGTATTGGCTACCAGTAATCACAATATGACAGCTTTGCCCTAAAAAGCGAGCTAAAGTCGCAGCTGCATAACTGAGCGTATCTGTACCATGAATCACAACAAAATGCTGATAGCCTTCTAGTTGTAGTTGTTGTATGCGTTGAATTAGGCGTAACCAGTCAGGTGCTGTACATGCACTGCTATCGACAATATTGGGCGCAGCAAAGCAATCAACTGTTAAGTGTGGGGGAATCACTTTCTCAAGTTGAGGTAGGAATTGGTCATAAGGCATAGGAGCTAAAGGTTCACCAATGCAACCAAAAGTACCACCCATATAAAATAAAGCTATTTTTTTCATCTTTTTGCAGGCATAAAAAAGCAGTCATCTCTGACTGCTTATGGTAAATCGAACAGTTCTAAGAAGCTATGCGATTAAGTAGGTTTTTCGCATGTTGTTGTTGTTCTGTGTTGAATTTTTGCTCATCACCCTGTAGTAAATTACGCGCTGCTTGGTTCGCTCCAAACTTAATGTATTGTTCAGCCAATTTTAAATCGAGTTCATTTTCATTTATTTGTTTTAATTCTGGAAAAGCTTCTAAAAGCGGATCCTCTATTTGGGTTGGAGTAACCCTTTCGTTTACTACCTCATTATTTTGAATTTCAATCTCTGGCGCTGTAACTAAGGCAGGCTCATCTAATGAAAACTCAAGAGGTGCGATAGAATTCGCTTCTAATGGGGCTTGTTCTACGAGTTTAATTTCATCTAATGATGGAGCGTGTTCAACAGATTTCGTCTCTGAACTTGAAGGATTTAAGTCAAGGTTAAAATCTAATGCATTGATGCTATTTTCTTGGTCTGCTTTTACCTCTACTGCTTGAGATTTTTCCTCAGTTTCATGCAGAGGGGCCAAGTCAAAAGAAAACTCTAAATCGGCCAGCTCATTTGTTTCTTGAGTGGATGATAATTCAGGTTGTTGTGCCGGTTGGTTGGTATTTTCCGTAGTCGAAGTCTGTTCGAATGAAAAGTTAAACTCTAAAGGTTCAATTTCAACAGCTGGTTCTTGTTTTACAGGGGTATAGTCTTTCTGTAGGTCATCAAAAGAAGCCTCGGAAGAACTTGTTGTTAATTCATCGAACTGAGCCGTTATATCTGTGTTTTTCGGTTCTTCATATGTTTGAGCTTGAGGGAAATCAATAGCATCAGGTTGTCTGGATGATTCATATTCTTTTTGTCGAGTTTCTGCTTGAGCTGCTATTTCATTTAAACCTAAGCTACGAATATGGCTAATCAACTGTTGAATTGCAAATTCATCTTTCTGAGCAATATGAATTTCAAGAAGTAATAAATACAGTTCATGTTGAGTATTATCTTTTTTTAGCGCCTGATTGACTTGAGCTTCAGCTGCTGAAAACTGTTTTTCTTGAATGAGCTGTTGGATATTGTGTCGTAAAGCTTCCGGTACAGGATTACTTTGAGGGATAGCAGGAGTATTTTCCTCAATGACCTTGGCTTTGGTTTTTTCACGCGCACTTTTGCTTGATTTAGCACTCGCTTTTTTGCCAGATTTTCTATTTATATTTTTTGGGGAAGTGGCCTCTTGTTTTTGACTATTCTCGCGTTTTTTTAAAATAACGGCGACCACGAGTAATATGATAAACGGAATCACATATAACATTACTTTCCCCTTAAAAAATAAATATTTGCAATATAAAGCGTGCTAACTCTGGTTTTAACTTAATGTTTTTGCTTGTGAGTTTGTTGCTGTGCCTGTAATTGCTGTTGTAACTCTGCCAAACGCGCATTCAAGAGTTGAATACGTTGGTCTTTTAAACTTAAAGTTTGATTTAGTTTGGTTACATTCCTTTGTAATGTAACGGTTTTTTTACGAGTTGTCATAACTTTTACTGCTAACTCAGTATTGTTTTGACTTTGTTGTGTGCTCTTTTTTGCACTTCCATGAGCAGAATTTGGGCTGTTCTCTGCCACAATGCTCATTTCAGCTTGTTGTAAACGATATTTAGCTCTGCCAGAAGAGGGTTTTGCCAAGTGAGCTTCACTCGATTTAGGTTTTAAATGGGAAGCTTTAGTTGCATTTGTTGTTAAGTTTAGCGAACTTCCCTGACGTAAACGGTTTACATCACCTTGAATAAACGCATGTCGGTTTTGTGCTTGGATATCTCGCATGACTTTAGCCACAGGTTGTTTGGTCTGTGCTGCAATACGATTGGCAATACTCCATAAAGACTCGTTACGTTGTACGACATATTTACCAGTAGGTACCGGGCCTTTATAAGCGCTAATTTTTTGCTTTTTCGGCGTATTTTTACTTAATACATTTTTTTGTTGGGCAGTTTTAGATTGCGCTGCTTTTTTGACGGTAGTTGTTTGATTGCCATCACTTGATTTGAGTGAAGTCGAAGGTTGTTTCTCTACAGCCGATGATTCGGTATTCATTGTAGCTATAGTTGGCTGAAGTGTTTGAGTCGAAGGTTTTTCGGTAAAAGGAGCCACAGGAGCAGGGCTAGAACTATTCAAAGCTGGAGCAGTTCCAGTGCTAATATTTAGATTATGTTCATTACTTGTGGTTTCTGCCACCGTTGATGTATTTTCAGTAGATGTGTACTGAGTACTTTCAGGTAAATTTAATGCGATATCTTTTTCATTTACGATAAATTGCGGTGAAAGTGGACTTTCGTTCATGGCGGCCTTTTTTATAGGCGATGGCTTTAAAACGGTTTTAATATGTTGAAGACGGGTTGCGTTACCTTCACTGACTTTTACGACAATATTCAGTTCAGGATCGATAATAGGACGCGATGAGGTAATCACAATAACGCCAGAACCCTGACCATTTTGGCGTGTATAAAAGTTTAGGTTGCCCGGAGGTTGATGAGTTACTCCCAAACCATTGAGATCATCTTGAGTAGCCAAACTGACTTGCAATGGGGTATTAGGATCTGCTTGCTGAAAATTCATTTCTGCATAAAGTAATTCCCCAGGTGCAGATTGAATTTGAATAGGATCTAATGTAATCGCATAAAGAGAAGGCGAAGACATAATGGTGAAAATGGCAATTTTTAATTTGTTATATGCAGTCATCTCAATCCATGACCTGATCAGTCGTAAAGTCGTTCAAAATTATACAATAATGGAATGTAAATAAATTGTTAATTTTTTACAAACCAGTTACGAAAAAGCCGATCAAATGTGATCGGCTTTTTATTTTGACTGAATAATTCAGATCAAATTATGAGCTTTTGTATTCTACTAAAATACGTAACATACGACGTAGAGGCTCAGCAGCACCCCAAAGTAACTGATCACCTACTGTGAATGCGCCGAGGTACTCTTTACCCATATTGAGTTTACGTAAACGACCTACAGGTACAGTTAGGGTACCAGTTACAGCAACAGGTGTAAGATCAGTCATTGATGCTTCACGTGTATTTGGTACAACTTTAGCCCACTGGTTTGAGTTACGAATCATATCTTCGATCTCATCAAGCGGAACATCTTTTTTCAATTTGATGGTTAATGCTTGAGAGTGGCAACGCATTGCACCGATACGAACACAGTGACCATCGATAGGAACGATTTGAGAGTTACCTAAGATCTTGTTGGTCTCAACTTGTCCTTTCCACTCTTCTTTTGACTGACCGCTTTCAAGCTGTTTATCAATGTAAGGAATTAATGAACCAGCAAGTGGCACACCAAAGTTCGCAGAAGGGAAACCCTCACCGCGTTGTAACTCGGCAACTTGACGGTCAATATCAAGAATTGCAGATTTAGGATCATCTAACAAAGTCTTGGTATTGTTATATAAATAACCCATACCTGTTAACAACTCACGCATGTTTTGTGCGCCAGCGCCTGATGCCGCTTGATAAGTCATCGCAGTCATCCACTCAACCAAATTATTTTGGAAAAGTGCGCCAACACCCATCAACATGAGTGATACTGTACAGTTACCACCAACGAAAGTTTTAGTACCTTTCGCTAAGCCGTCTTTAATTACATTAAGGTTAACCGGATCAAGAACGATGATTGCATCATCAGTCATACGTAAAGTAGATGCCGCATCAATCCAGTAGCCATCCCAACCAGTTGCTTTTAACTTTGGGAAAACTTCAGACGTGTAGTCACCACCTTGACAGGTAATAATGACATCCATTTGCTTCAGACTGGTAATGTCTGTAGCTTCCATAAGTGCTGGGGCAGTCTTACCACCAAATGAAGGAGCTTCACCACCTGCATTACTGGTAGAGAAGTAGAATGGCTCAATATGAGCAAAATCATTCTCTTCAACCATACGTTGCATAAGGACGGAACCGACCATCCCGCGCCAACCGACCAGACCTACTTTCATGTCATTTTGCCTCGGTGCGTTAAAATTGTTAAAGGGGGAGTTGAGTGTATCAAAAGTGCTCACAACTGCAAGCGTTACAGAATCAAAACAGCAATTTTATTGAGTAGAATATCTTGTTTATGTTACATACAAAATTGATAAAGATGACAAAAACATTAAAAAACAAATCATCTTAAAAGAGTAATTTCAATGATTTATATCGAAGTACTGGCAGTAGTGGTGATTTGGTTAAGCTTCTGGTCACTTATTCCTCGTGATGAGTGGTGGTTTCGAGGTGCAGATTTTCCAAGATTACAAATTCTGTTTATTGGCTTAATTGCTTTAATTGGTATGTTGTTTTGGCCGACCGAATGGGATGTATGGCGTGAGCTGTTGCTTGCGGTACTCATCGCAGCGATTGCCTACCAACTTAAAATGGTTTTACCGTATACGCTGTTTTGGAAAAAACAGGTTAAAAAGGTCAAACAGCATCAGCTAGATCCTACAAAACAGATTTCACTGATAGTTTCTAATGTGCTCACCCCGAATGATAAATATCATTTATTACTTGAGCATGTACGGACTTTAAAACCTGATTTATTGCTTACTTTAGAGAGCGATACAACTTGGGAAAATGCTTTAAAAGAGATCGAGAAAGATTATCCATACCGTGTGCCCGTACCTTTAGATAATTTATACGGAATGCATTTATATAGCCGGTTACCGCTTAAAAATACTGAGGTTAAATTCATTTTAAGTAATGAAATACCTTCTATTCATACCACGGTAATTTTGCGATCTGGCATGCCTGTTCAGCTCTACTGTTTACATCCTAAGCCACCTAGCCCAACTGAAGCAAAAGATTCAACACTGCGTGACGCTGAGCTTTTAATTGTCGGAGATCAAATTAAAGATCTTGATGAAAGTTGTATTGTGATGGGGGATTTAAACGACGTAGCGTGGTCACGAACAACCCGTTTATTTCAACGTATTAGTGGGCTACTCGATCCACGGGTGGGGCGGCATTTTATTAATACTTTTCATGCGGACTATCCTTTATTGCGCTGGTCACTTGACCATATCTTTCATAGTACAGACTTCGGTTTAGTAAAAATGCAGCGTTTATCTCATATTGGATCAGACCATTTTCCTGTCTATGTCGTTTTACAAACAGGTCGAATATTTGAAGAGATTCACGAGGAACTAGAACAAACTCAAGCCGATGAAGAAGAAGCTCAAGCCGCGATACAAGAAGGTATTGCTAAAGCTGAAAAAGAAGAAAAAATCGTGACTGATGAAATTGCACAGCCTTATAAAGAGAAAAATATATAAAGTGAGTTGTAAGCAATAACGTACAAAGATTTGAGTCTAGGTCCAATAGGCAGGCAGAGTTAAAACCCGTATTCTACATTCATCGGTACACGGAAGCGGGAATGGATAATCCCAAGTAAGGATGCACTAAGCTGATATGGAAGACATCACGGATAAGATGTTAGAACGGAAGCGATAAAAAGAATTATATACCCTGAAAGCACAACCTCATTTACCCGAGTTTTGCAGGACGCAGAACTCGGGTTGATATTTTATAGATATACCATTTAATTCGTTGTAAATAAAACCAATATTTTTAAGGTATTCTTAATTTTAAAATCTACTTAATTATAAGTCATCGTCCATAAATTTTTTTATATATCTGAGCAATTTTTAATGAAAATGGATACAAAAAACTTTTTTGTTAAGTTTTTGTTTTTATAGATTATTGACGGATAAATCTAGGCTTTGACCTATTTAGATATAAATTGGACTTGTTTAATTGGCAAATCTCAATAGAATGTGCCGATCGTTGACATGTTGGATCGTCAACAGGCATTGTTGTTTACTTCGCCGGATCGGCGGGTTGTGATTTGCTTGTGCATTTAAATTTCTGTTTGGAAATTCGTGTACATATTGAGGTTTCACTCTAAAGTAGTGGTCTTCTCCCTCTCATATTTGATACTTTGCGGTGCATAAGGATTGTCTTATGAAGAATTTTAAATTTAGCCTTGCATGGCAAATTTTAATTGCTTTAATCCTAGGGATAGTTGTCGGGGCTGTTTTACATAACCAGCCTGAAATCAAAGATAGTATTGTAAATAACGTTCTTACTCCATTAGGTAAGATCTTTATTAGCCTGATTAAAATGATTGTAATCCCAATCGTTTTCTCTACATTGATTTTAGGTATTGCTGGTGTTGGCAGTACAAAAAGTCTAGGGCGTCTTGGTTTTAAAACCATTCTCTATTTCGAAATTATTACTACTATTGCTATTTTGGTTGGCTTGTTTGCAGCGAATATCTTCCATCCAGGTTCAGGCATTGATATGTCTCAACTGGTACAAACTGATATTTCTCAATATAAGCATACAACTGAAGAAGTACAGTCACAGTCTCATGGTATTATCCAGACGATATTATCGCTTATCCCAACGAACATTATTAGTTCAATGGCGCATGGCGAAATGTTGCCTGTGATTTTCTTTGCTGTGCTATTTGGTATAGGTTTATCTTCATTACCAGCAACAACAAAAGACCCATTATTAAATGTATTTCATGCTGTATCGGAAACAATGTTCCGTGTAACACACATCATCATGAAATATGCGCCAGTAGGTGTATTTGGCTTAATCGCTGTAACTGTTGCAAACTTCGGTTTTGCTTCGCTTATTCCATTGGGTAAATTGGTTGTATTGGTTTATGGTGCAATCTTATTCTTTGCTTTAGTGGTTTTAGGTATTACTGCAAAAATGTTCAGCATCAATATCTTTACTTTGTTTAAGATTTTGAAAGATGAATTAATTTTGGCGTATTCGACTGCAAGTTCGGAAACAGTTTTACCGCGTATTATGCAAAAAATGGAAGCTTATGGTGCGCCAAAAGCGATTTCTAGTTTTGTAATCCCAACTGGTTATTCATTTAACCTTGACGGTTCTACGCTTTACCAAAGTATCGCAGCAATCTTTATTGCACAGCTTTACGGTATTGAAATGTCAATCAGCCAACAAGTGATTTTAGTTGTAACATTAATGATTACTTCTAAAGGTATTGCAGGTGTTCCTGGGGTATCATTTGTTGTGTTATTGGCGACATTAGGCAGTGTTGGTATTCCTGTAGAAGGCTTAGCATTTATTGCTGGTGTTGACCGTATCATGGATATGGCTCGTACTGCGTTGAACGTTGTAGGTAACGCGCTTGCTGTACTTGTAATCAGTAAATGGGAAAAACAGTACGACTATGAAAAAGCTGCTGCTTATGAAGCATCTCTTAAGTAATAGAGAAGTTTTTTAGTCAAAAAAAAACCCGCGAACATCGCGGGTTTTTTTATTGGGTTATTTCAATACACTTTGATATAGCTCAAGGGTTTGGTCACACATATCTTTTAAACTAAACATTGTCACAGGAGCGACTGTTTGAGGTTGTTCAATATGATGCTTTACTATTTCTAATAAAGCTTTTTCATTTTCTGCTTCAACAAGACCCTGCGGGTACACATGAGATAAAATCTCGGCAACACCTCCACGGTTCCAACCAATCACTGGCGTACCGACTGACAGCGCTTCTAATGCTGTTCTACCGAATGTTTCTGCTTGATTGGATAGAGAGAGCACTATATCGCTAAAAGCGAGCCATTCGCGTATATCTGAGCGATGTCCTACAAAGGTAATTTTATCTGCAAGTCCTTTGCTTTGAATGGTGTTTTGCAACTCACTTAAATAGGCTTGTTTTTTTACATCAGCCCCACCCACAACAACAGCATGCAGTTGAGGATATTGCGAATGAAGTTGCTGCATCAGTTCAATTAAACTTTCATGTCCTTTTAAACGCGTGATACGGCCAGGTAGGCAAAGTAAAAATTTATTTTCGAGTTCGGGAAAGTCGTTAAAGACCTGGTTAAACCACTGTGCTGAAGGTTGGTAGTTATGCGGAAAAGCAGCAGGGTCAATTCCTCGATAAATCCGGACAATATCTTGTGGTGGACAGTTTTTATAATGGTCTGTGATGTATTTAACTACGCTGTCAGAAACAGCGATCACTTTTTCTGCCTGAGTCATGATCGCACTATAACGATTAACTGAATAGAAACCATGTACCGTGCTAATGAGGTGAGGGCGTTTATTCGCTGGTATTTTTCTTAAAGCGAAGTGGGTTAGCCACGCAGGTACGCGAGAGCGCACATGTACAATGTCTGGTTGGTGCTCTTCAATAAGCTGACGTAATGGACGGATTTGCCACAAGCTCGACAATGATTTTTTATGGATAGGTAACGTTAAGTGTGTGGAACCTTCAGCTTCAAGTTGTGAGACCAAACGCCCGCCATTAGACACAACTAGAGACTGATGACCTTGTGCAACCAGTGCACGTGCAATTTCCAGTGTGCCGCGTTCTACGCCACCGCTATTAAGTTCTGGGAGAAGTTGCATCACTTTCATTATTTTTTGCCTTATACGTTCATAAAAGATGGATCATCCATAGATACATCATCTCAAACTAAATCATTATCCAGAGTTTACTATCGTGATAGCGACATGGATGTCGCTGTTGCGTTGTGTTACAAGGATGTAACATCAGCGGAACAAAGGATTTTTGCTTACTTTTTATCCCTAAAAAGTAAGGTCTGCATATCCGAAAGTATTTGAATATCACTTTAAATCGAGGCTGTGCCTATTACTAATCTAAAATTATTACAGCCTTATCTTAATAAATCTCTTCATATCCCTCAGGACGTGTCTTAAAACGACGGTGAAACCACATATATTGAGTTGGTGCGATACGAAGCTGGTTCTCAATAATCTTATTCACACGCGTTGCATCATCGACTTCATCTTCACTTGGCATATTGTCAACCGCAGGTTCAATCAAAATATGATATTTAGGGTCTTGTACATTGCCATGACGATAAAAATATAAAGGAACAGCAACCGCCTTCGAGATTTTTAATAAACGACGGTGAGCGGTTACAGTGGCAGCTGGGACTCCAAAAAATGGTGCCATAACACCTTGTTTAAGCCCAAAGTCTTGATCGGGACTATACCAAATTGCATCACCCTCTTTAAGATGACGAATCAAACCACGCATGTCATCATGATCAATTTGTGCTTTATAAATTGTGCCGCGGCAACGATAAATTAGCATATCGAGGAGGGGGTTATTTTGAGGGCGATACACAACATCCGGCTCGAAATATTGGGCACATACATAACCACCTGCATCGAGTAAAGTACTATGTGTACCAAGCAATAAAACACCTTTGCCTTGAGCTTGAGCATTGGTAATGTGTTCTAAGCCTTCAATAGTGACACGGTTTTTAAACCAGTAAGGCTTATACCATGCGTTTAAAGTTTCAAATACCCCAAGCATCATATCCACAAAAACTTGTTTTGCTTGTTGCTGTACTTTTTCAGGTGTCCATTCTGGAAAGCAAACTTCTAAATTACGAATTGTGGTTTTACGACGAGATTTTAAATATTTCCAAGCGATATTTGCCAACCCGTGAGCCAAACGCCATTGAATTGCCCACGGTAAAATAGCCAAAAGCATCAGGAAAGTAATCGCAATCCACACACCCCAATATTTAGGCAACAAAAAGGACCATTGAAACTCACCGGGCGTATAAGGCTGCTTTTGGCTCATAACGATATAAAGAATTTAAAAAGTTAAAACTGCCAAAAGTGTATCACGAACTGAATTTATCGTCGTAATACACAGGAGTAAATTGAAGGTTTAGACGCGATAAAGAAAAATAAAGCGGGTTATCGGCGGTGTTCTAGAAGAATACGAACCGCAAGGCCGGCTAATACTGTACCCATGACCCAGCGTTGAATGCTTGCCCAAAGTGGTTTTTTTTGTAGAAAAAGAGCAATGCTACCAGCAGAAAATACAATCAGCGCATTTACTGAAACGCTTACAAAAATTTGTATAGTCCCGAGTTGGATAGACTGCGCTAAAATACTGCCTTGTTGTGGGTGAATAAACTGAGGTAATAAAGATAAATACATAATCGCAATTTTAGGATTAAGTAAATTAGTCAAAAAGCCCATTAAAAATAACTTTAATGGTGAGTCAACCGCTAAATCTTTAACATTAAAAATAGGTGTGGCATTGGGGCGTAAAGCTTTCCATGCTAACCAAAGTAAGTACATCGCACCGGCAATACGAATAGTGTCATAGGCATATGGAACTGCGACCACAAGTGCCGTAATCCCGAAAGAAGCGCAGAGCATATAAAATACAAAACCAACCGCAACGCCACCGAGAGAAATAAAACCTGCGAGTTTGCCCTGACTAATGGAACGAGAGATAAGATAAATCATGTTTGGGCCAGGGGTGAGTACCATCGCCAGACAAATGAATCCAAATGCCAAAATTTGAGAGAGATCTAGCATGGAAATATCCTTAAATATTATTATACTGATAGGTATAACATAATTGTTTTGTATACAGCGAAACTTTATTCATTGTCTTTTTGAATCAAAAAATAAGAATAATTCAGTATGATATGAATATCTTGAATTTATAGAAATTTATGAGAAATCTCCATATTGATGCCACAAAAGGTGTCTTAATTTTTCTGGTTGTATTGGGTCATTACCTTGAAAGGTTAATTGGCTGGAACGAACCTCTAAATCAAGCGATTTTAGGGAGTATTTACTTTGTTCATATGCCCGCTTTTATTTTTATATCGGGAATATTTTTTAAAGAAGAGAAAATCCTAGAAAAGTTAATTTACTTTTTATCGTTATATTTACCGTTTCAGCTTTTATTTCAATTGCTTGATGCTTTTTATAATGGAAGTCTTTGGAATGGAACATTTCAATTCTTATGGTTTGCTAAACCTTATTGGGTGCTTTGGTATTTATTTAGCATGGGAATTTGGACGCTTTTAGCTTTTTTCCTAAAAAAGACAGCATATCCAGTTCTATTTTCTATTATTTTAGCTTTACTTATTGGATTTTCACCTATCAATAATTATAGTTATTCAATAGGTAGAATTTTCGTATTTTTACCTTTTTTTATGACTGGGGCGATCTATGGTAAAACTATTTTTCAGTATATTCCGCAGTTACCTTATGAAAAATTATTTGCTGTTATCACATTATTAATAATTACTATTGTAGCCGCTATAAGCCATTATAGTTATTATTGGTTATTTGGGAGTCTATCTTATATTCAGTTACATGTAGATTTATGGCAAGGAGTGCTGATCCGCAGTGTAATTATGTTGCTATCGGCTATGGGTGTTTTGAGTTTATTTGTATTCACTCAAAATTTTAAACAACCTTGGATTGGTTTAGGTCAAAAAACACTGCCAGTTTATATATTGCATGCTTTTGTAATTATTGTTTTGACCCATCAGTTAAGCATTAAATATTCGGTAGAGATTAATATTTTCATTAGTCTTGTTTTGGCTGTCCTAACTTGCATGGTTTTACAGTTACAGATATTTGAACGTTTAATTCGCTTCATCTCTTTATTTGTATATAAGCCTTTTATGAAATTACTAGAAATTCTAAAACCAAAAAAAGGGCTTTAATTAAAGCCCTTTTTATTGATTAACTGCCTTTACTCATTTGCTCAAGTTCATCCCAGCGCTCTAACTTTTCAAGGAGTAATTCTTCAATTTCTGCTAGACGCTGGCTTGCTTTGGTTGCCGCATCGGCATCCGTTACGAACCATGACCCGTCAGCAAGTTTGTCAGAAAGTTCAGCTTGCTCATTTTCTAACTTTTCAATTTCTGCCGGTAATTGCTCAAGTTCACGTTGATCTTTGTAGCTTAATTTGACCTTTTTTACGTTCGTTTGAGCTGCATTTTTTTCAGCTTCTGCTTTAGCCTGAGCTTTTTTTACATCGCCTTTTTGGTCAACGACTCTCTCGTTTGGACGCTGAATCAAATAGTCCTGATAACCACCGATATATTCTGCAATACCGCCTTTGCCATCAAATACCCAAGTTGATGTCACAACGTTGTCCATAAAAGCACGGTCATGGCTAATTAGGAGCAAAGTACCTTTATATTCAGACAACATCTCCTCAAGTAGCTCAAGTGTGACCATATCTAAGTCATTCGTTGGCTCATCCATTACAATCAGGTTCGATGGCTTGAGCAATAGTTTTGCTAACAGGACACGATTACGCTCACCACCAGAAAGTGCTTTTACTGGTGTACGAGCTCGTTCCGGAGAGAATAGGAAGTCTTGTAAGTAACTGAGAATATGGCGACGTTGACCATTTACATCAACGAAATCTGAACCTTCAGAAACGTTTTCAGAAACCGACTTTTCAAGATCAAGCTGATTACGTAATTGGTCGAAGTAAGCAATTTCAAGCTGAGTTCCTGTTTTGACAACACCTTCGTGCTGAACTTCGCCTAAGATCGCTTTAATTAAAGTAGTCTTTCCTACGCCGTTATCACCGACCAAACCAATGCGGTCACCGCGCATAACAATGGCAGAGAAATCTCTAATGAGGGTTTGTCCATCGTAGCTTACGCTTAGATGTTCAATATCAAATACAAGTTTGCCTGAGCGTTGTGCTTCTTGAACGCCCATATTGACTTTGCCTTGTTGGAAACGGCGAGCTTTTGACTCTTCTCGTAATGCTTTAAGGGCACGAACACGACCTTCATTACGTGTACGACGTGCTTTAATACCTTGACGAATCCATGCTTCTTCTTCGGCAAGTTTCTTTTCAAACAAGGCATTTTGTTTTTCTTCAGCTTCAAGTTGCTGAGCTTTGAGGTCAAGGTAACGAGAATAGTTTCCTTCATAGCTGCGTAATATGCCGCGATCCAATTCCACAATACGAGTTGCAAGGCGGTCTACAAAAGAACGGTCATGCGAAATAAAGAGTAAGGTTAAATTATTTTGATCAAGCAGGAATTTCTCAAGCCACTCAATACTTTCAACATCTAAGTGGTTAGTTGGCTCATCGAGTAATAACACATCTGGTTGGGTAAGTAGGGCGCGGGCAAGTAAAACACGACGTTTACGACCACCCGATAGGTCGGCTAGATCTGCATTCGGATCTAACTCCATTTTACCTAAAATCGTGTTGACCTTATTTTCTAATGCCCATCCATCAAGTTGGTCAAGTTTATGCTGTAAAGATCCCATACGATCGCAAGCTTCCATGTCACCAAGTACACAGGCATCACTTGCTTCATGATAGGCTTTAAGTACGGCAGCAGCTTCTCCTGCACCTTCTGCTACAATATCTGCAACTTTGCCCGATGACATTGGAACATCTTGGGCTAACATAGAAACAGTTAAACCATTTTGGACAGAAACTTCACCAGAATCTGGTAGTAGGCTTCCCTCAATGAGTTTAAGTAAAGTAGACTTACCTTCACCATTACGACCAATTAAACAGACTCGTTCGCCACGTTCTAGGTTGAAGTTCGCGCCATCGAGCAGGGCAGGTCCGCCAAAAGCAAGTTGGACATCCCTTAAAGTAATATAGGCCATAATGTTTTCCAAAATCTCAAATGAGGACTTAAATGACTAAACCACCATATCATGATGATCAAGCGTCATTTTCCGCACCCATTGAAGATTTGCAAGTGCGAATTGCATTTTTAGATGATTTAGTTGAGGAATTAAATCAGCAACTCGCGATTCAAACTCTAGAAATAGCTGATTTAAAAAAACAAATGCAATTACTTTATCAACGTGTGGAATCTGCAGATTTATCAGAGGGTGTTGCACCTTTTGATCCATTAACGAATAAACCACCGCATTATTAATTAAAATGGCAAGCGTTAAGCTTGCCATTTATTTTTCAAAAGTACGACTTAAAATCCGTGTAAAACGATTTTCCCTTTGGTTGAACCACTTTCAATTTGCTCATGAACCTGTGTTAAGTTTTCAGCATTAATTGGGCTTAAAACCTGAGTCACAGTTGTTTTGATTTTACCTTCATCCACCAGTTTACTGACTTCATTTAGTAGCGCACTTTGTTTTTCCATATCTTCCGTTTGGAACATTGAGCGCGTAAACATAAACTCCCAGTGGACTGAGACAGACTTAGATTTAAACGGTTTAATATCTAACTGATCAGGGTCATCAATAAGTCCAAAATGACCTTGTGGAGCAATTAACTCTACGATATCTGATAAATGTTGATCTGTTTCAGTGGTTGAGAATACATATAAAGGTGCACTTAAACCTAATTGTTTAATTTGTGCAGCTAAAGGCTGACGGTGGTTTAATACATAGTCAGCACCTAGTTGTTCTACCCATTCTTTTGTTTCGGGGCGTGAAGCTGTAGCAATAATCGTGAGGTTAGTTAATTGCTTAAGAAGCTGAATGGTAATTGAACCTACCCCACCAGCTCCACCAATCACTAAAATAGTCGTATTAGCAGGCGCAGTCTTTGGAACTTGTAGACGATCAAATAACATTTCCCAAGCTGTGATTGCTGTTAAAGGAAGAGCCGCAGCTTCAGTTGCTTCTAAAGTTTTTGGTTTATGACCGACAATACGTTCATCAACTAATTGCAATTCACTATTACTGCCTTGGCGATTTAAAGCACCTGCATACCAAACCACATCACCAATTTTAAATTGAGTAACTTTATCGCCAATCGCTTCTACCGTGCCTACAGCATCCCATCCAAGAACTTTCCAGCCAGATTGTTCAGCACTTACATTTTTACGTATTTTGGTATCGACTGGATTTACTGATACAGCTTGAACACGAACAAGTAAATCATGTCCTTTAGCTACTGGAGTGTCGAGTTCAATATCTACGAGTGCCTCTGGCAATGTAATAGGCCCCGCTTTTTGATATGCCACAGCTTTCATAATCATCATTCCTCTTGTTGAGAGTTTGATCATAACGTAAGCTTAAAAATAGTGACTACAGACAAATAACGCTCATAGTGTCAAAAAGGATACTGTAAAATGGCAAAAGCTCGACATTCAAGTTTTGACTGCTCACCAGGTTGTTCAGTTGAGGCCGCAATCAGTTTGATTGATGGCAAATGGAAATGTGTCATTCTTTGGCATTTATTAAATGAAGGAACTTTACGATTTAATGAAATTCGTAAACGAGTTCCAAGCATTACACAAAGAATGCTGACCAATCAGCTTCGGGAGTTAGAACAAGATGGCATTATTCATCGTGAGGTTTATCCTCAAGTGCCTCCTAAAGTGGAATATTGTCTAACTGATTTAGGGCGCGGGCTTGAGCAGATACTTCTTGCTTTAAAAACTTGGGGAGATGCGCATCTGGATCAGTTTGGTAAGTTAACTACTCTTGAAACTGAAAAGAGCGCCTAAATATTCTGCCTAGATTGTTAAAAATATCTATGAGGAAATGTTGTAGTTTTTAGCCTTGTCGGTTAATTGGACATTATTTTTATGATGTAACTTGCGTTTTCTGGTCAGCTTATGCAACTCTAATAAAAGAGATTAATAGGTTTTGCTATGGACAATATCGGAATTTGGGTTACCGTTATCATTGTTCTTTTCGTGCTAGGCTCCATTTTTGGTTTAAGAGTGAGTCCACGTGAAAAGGCGCTGGGAATTATGCGAGACAAAGCCCGCAAAATGGGGCTACATCCACGCGTAATTGCTGCACCTGAATGGACACATGTCCCGATGGCAACTGAAAAGCGTGCCAGCATGGTTGCTTACTATAGTGTATTGATCCCCGATGCTCGTTTACCGCTCATGCGTGCTCGCGTTATAGACGGAAAATTAAAAGTTGTGCAAGGCGATGAGAAATTTAATGATTCTCCCATTGCATTAAAAGGGATTTATGCTATTGATATGCAGGCAAACTGTGTAGGCCTTTATTGGGATGAGGAATCGGACCTGAAAGCTACGCAATTAGATGAGATGAAGGCTTATCTGTTGGCCTTGGCTGAAGCCTGATTTTTAAATTTATTGGTATAGGAATAACATTTTATATGGCGAATACCTCGCGCTCTGCATCTCAAAGCACAGCATCTTCTGCCTCTGCTGCACATAAACGTGCCTTAGTGATTGTGGAGTCGCCTGCCAAAGCGAAAACCATCAACAAATATTTAGGTTCGCAGTACATTGTTAAGTCTTCTGTAGGTCACGTACGTGACTTGCCAACAGGCGGCAGTAAAGCAACAGAGAAAAAGCCGGCTGCCCGGACCAAACTCACTGAGGCTGAAAAAGAACAAAAAGCGAATCAGGCTTTAATCAATCGTATGGGCGTCGATCCGGAACATGGATGGCAAGCGCATTACGAAGTTCTGCCTGGCAAAGAAAATGTTGTTGCTGAACTCAAGAAACTTGCTAAAGATGCAGATGCAATCTATCTCGCAACGGACTTGGATAGAGAAGGGGAAGCAATCGCTTGGCACTTACGCGAAGTGATTGGTGGTGACGATAGCCGTTATCATCGTGTGGTATTTAACGAAATTACTAAAAATGCCATTCAAGAAGCATTTAAACAGCCAACACGTCTCGACTTAAACCGTGTTAATGCACAACAAGCACGTCGTTTCTTGGACCGTGTAGTAGGCTTCATGGTTTCGCCATTATTATGGGAAAAGATTGCCCGTGGTTTATCGGCAGGTCGTGTACAGTCTGTAGCGGTAAAGCTTGTTGTTGAACGTGAACGTGAAATTCGTGCTTTTATTCCAGAAGAATATTGGCAAGTCTTTGCAGACACTAAAGCTAAAAAAGATGACATTCGTCTTGAGGCTGTAAAACAGGCGGGTAAAACGCTTAAATTAAAAAATAAAGCTGAAACAGATGCCCTGTTAGATGTATTAAAAGGTGCTGAATATAAAGTTGCCCAGCGTGAAGATAAACCAACTAAGGTGAATCCAAGCGCCCCATACATCACATCGACTTTGCAACAGGCTGCAAGTACACGTTTAGGTTTCTCTGTAAAGAAAACCATGATGTTAGCGCAGCGCTTGTATGAAGCTGGTTTCATTACTTATATGCGTACTGACTCAACGTTTTTGAGTGATGATGCTGTAAGTATGGTACGTGCGCATATTGAAAGCCAATATGGCGAAAAATATTTACCAGCTAAGCCAAATCGCTATGGTAATAAAGCAGGTGCTCAAGAAGCCCACGAAGCTATTCGTCCATCAAATGTTGCGCTGACTGGTGATCAACTTGCTGGTGTAGAGCGTGATGCTCAGCGTTTGTATGATTTAATTTGGCGTCAATTCGTAGCTTGCCAAATGACTCCGGCAGAATATTTATCTTCAACTTTAACAGTTGAAGCTGGCAATGTTGAGTTAAAGGCAAAAGGCCGTACGCTTGTATTTGATGGCTTTACTAAAGTTCGTGGTGCCAACAAATCTGATGACGATATCATTTTACCTGCAATTAAAGTGGGTGAAATTTTAAAGCTCGAAAAGCTAGATCCAAGTCAGCATTTTACCAAACCGCCAGCTCGTTTTACTGAAGCATCTTTAGTAAAAGAACTTGAAAAACGTGGTATTGGTCGTCCGTCGACTTATGCTGCCATTATTTCTACGATTCAAGAACGTGGTTACGTTAAGTTAGAAAATCGCCGTCTCTTTGCTGAGAAAATGGGTGAGATCGTAACGGATCGTCTTGATGAAAGTTTTAATAACCTAATGAATTATGCATTTACTGCAGATTTAGAAGGTCAGTTGGACCGTGTAGCAACGGGTGAGCGTAACTGGAAGGAATTGCTAGACACATTCTATGGTGATTTTAAAAAGCGTCTGACCAATGCTCAAGGTGAGCAGGGAATGCGTCGTAACCAGCCAGTTGAAGTACCAGCAGTACATTGCCCTGAATGTTCACGTCCAATGCAGATTCGTACGGGAACAACAGGTGTATTCTTAGGGTGTTCTGGTTATAACTTGCCGCCTAAAGAACGCTGTAAAGGGACCTTGAACTTAACGCCAGTTGAGTCTTTAGCAGCGTTATCTGATGACGATAGTGCTGAAACAGCAGACTTGATGTCAAAACATCGTTGTCCGAAATGTGGTACAGCAATGGACAGCTACGTCATTGATGGTGGCCGTAAGTTACATGTTTGTGGTAACAACCCGGATTGCGATGGCTATGAGCTTGAAGAAGGCGAGTTCAAGATCAAAGGTTATGATGGCCCAACCATTCCATGTGATAAATGTGATGGTGAAATGCAGCTTAAAACTGGCCGTTTTGGTCCGTATTTCGCTTGTACAAGCTGTGACAATACTCGTAAAGTCTTGAAAAATGGTCAACCTGCACCACCACGTGTAGAACCAATCAAGATGGAACATTTGCGTTCAACCAAGCATGATGATTATTTTGTGTTACGTGATGGCGCGGCTGGTCTGTTCTTGGCTGCAAGTAAGTTCCCGAAAATTCGTGAAACACGTGCACCAAAAGTTGCTGAGCTTCGTAGCGTAGCTGATCAACTTGATCCAAAATACCAGTTTATTTTACAAGCTCCAGATGTAGACCCTGAAGGTAATCCAACCATTGTGAAGTTTAGTCGTAAGAACCAATCACAATATGTGGGTTCTGAAACACCAGAAGGTAAACAAACTAAATGGAGCCTAATTTATCAAGATGGTAAATGGATTGAAGGCTAAATAAGACAGATAAAAAATGCTAGCTCAGCTAGCATTTTTTTCATCTACAACAATAAAAGAAAATATTAATTTTTATGGGGAAAAAGAATGTGGAAAAACATTCGGATTTTATGTCTATTAATTGTTTTATTAATCGTTGCAGTTCAAGCGTGGCGTGACCAAAACCAAGACTGGAATCAGCCTATTGTGGTGGTATTGCACCCAATAAATGCAGATGGCTTACAAACCACACAAGCTTATATTCATCAGTTACAAAACACTGATTTCCAGACGCTTAAAAGCTATTTAAGTGAATGGTCGCAACATTATCGGGGGCAATCAGCAAACTTTGAAATACGTTTGGGGCAACAGTTACAGCAGCGTCCACCTGAGGTGCCACAAAATGCCGGTATTTTTCATGTGGTTTGGTGGAGTTTAAAGTTTCGTTTTTATGCCTGGCGACAACAACAGCCTGAAGATAATGGAGCATCGCTCAAACTTTATTTAAATTATTACGATCCCAATTATCAAAAAGTTTTGGTGCATTCGACTGCTTTAGAAAAGGGCCGTATTGGTAGTGTTAATTTGTTTGCTACACGTGGGCAAGCATCACAAAATCAGGTTGTAATCGTTCATGAGCTATTGCATGGCTTTGGGGCAAAAGATAAATATGATTTAAAAACAGGTCAGCCCATATATCCATTAGGATATGCACAACCTGAAAAAGTACCTCTTTATCCACAAAAGCGAGCAGAAATCATGGGTGGTCGAACACCATTATCTGAGCAGACCAGCAAAATGCCAAGTGATTTACAAGAAACCGTCATAGGTTTACCAACAGCTCAAGAAGTGGGGTGGCTGAAATAAAATTGTGGATAAATACTGTTTTATCCACATCAATTGTTAATAAACGATGCACATCTTATACAGACAATAAATGTGAAGTACATCACTATAATGACATTATATAAACTTCCTAATACCTGATAATAAGAGTCGCCGTCATGAAAACTGTAGGTAATGATTTGGTTCGTAATCAGCTACATGCTGATCGTAAATGGTATCTAATATTAGGCTTTGTGCTCATTATTTTTGGTTTGGTGTTATTTAGCTCACTGCCATTTGCCACATTTTCGGTTGTTTTTCTGTTTGGTATTTTAATGATGGTGGGTGGTGTATTGCATTTAATTGCTGCCTTAAGTGTGTTTAAAGGCGGTAGCCGATGGCTGTGGGCACTTTTTGGAGTGCTGTATTTAATGGCAGGCTATTATGCATTTTCTACGCCTGTTACTACGGCTGTGGTTTTAACAAGCTTATTATCAATTGCTCTGATTATTGCGGGTGTAATCCGCACTATAAATGCATTTTTACTAAGACCAATTGCAGGGTGGGGCTGGACCTTATTTTCAGGATTATTAACCCTCGCTACAGGTATTTTAATTTTAGTTTCTAAAGATTCTCCGTTTTGGGTGTTGGGAATGTTTTTAGCAGTAGATATTTTATTTCAGGGCATTAACTTTTTAGGGCTCGCTTCTGCGATTAAGCATTTACCTTCTAGTTCAAAAACGGTTTCTTAATATAAATAACGAACAAAAGAGCACTTAGGGTGCTCTTTTTTGTTTTTAGTGAGCGAAGGTCCATCTCATGGCATGGGTCTGTTAAACTAAGCCTTGGTGTTTTAGCGATATGTGTTATGAGTCTTGCAAAGTTAATTAATGAATTAAATGCTCAGCAAAAAAAAGCAGCGACGACTATGGCTCAAAACTGTTTGGTTTTGGCTGGAGCGGGTTGTGGCAAGACGAAAACTATTGTTGCTCGCGCAGCTTATTTAATTGATCAAGGTTTGCCTGCAAATCAAATTCAGATTTTAACGTTTACCCGCCGAGCTGCGAGTGAAATTGTTGCAAGGGTCGAACAGCATGTTGGAGCACAAGCCAAAGGTCTTCGTGCATCCACTTTCCATACCTTTTGCATGTATTTATTGCGTCGTAATCCGCAAGCGTTTGGTTTAACCCAATTTAGTATTATTGATCGTGATGATCAGTTACTCATGTTTCGCTTATTAAGAGGCAAAGACAAAGATAATGTTTTGCCTAAAGCGGCAGAGCTGTGTGATTTGTATTCTTATGCCCGAAATACGCAATCGAAGCTTTCTGAAGCGTTACTCAAGCAATTACCTGAAGCATATGAATATAAATCACAAATTGCTGAGTTAATGAAAACCTATGAACAGCGTAAAAGAGAGCGTAATTTTTTAGACTATGATGACATTTTGTCGATCGTCGCTGTTCATTTACAAAACTCGGAAGCACTGACGAACTGGGTTGCTGGTTTCTGCCAAGCTTTGTTGGTTGATGAGATGCAAGATACCAACCCTTTACAGTGGGCACTTTTGCAGCCACTGATTGGTAAGGTGAAATTATTTTGTGTGGGAGATGATGCCCAGTCAATTTACGGTTTCCGTGGGGCCGATTTTGAAAACATTCATTCTTTTAAAGAACGTATTCCTGATGCTGTTATTCATACTTTAGATCTGAATTATCGCTCGACTCAAGAAATATTAGATTTATCAAATTGGTTACTCGCTCACAGTCCAATCGATTACCAAAAACAGTTACAGGCACATCGTGGCAAAGGACAAAAGCCACAACTCCATTTGTTTGGTAATGAATTTGAAGAAGCCAACTGGATTGCACAAGACTTAATAGAGCGACACCAACAGGGCGCAAATTGGTACGACCATATGGTGTTAGTCCGCTCTGGTTACAGCGCACGCTATTTGGAAGGTGCATTTATTGCCGCTGAAATTCCGTATCGTTTTATTGGTGGCGTAAAGTTACTTGAATCAGCGCATGTAAAGGATGTGCTCAGTTTATTGCGTATTGTGAGTAACCCGCAGGATGACTTGGCTTGGATGCGCTTTTTAACCTTATGGGATGGTATTGGAGATGTGGGTGCCAGCAAGTTGGCGCAAGAGTTAATGAGCATTAGTGAGGTCGAAGAGCGTTGTCAGCGTTTGGAGCGTCATGGAAAAGTTCCTTTACAGGCCATTTTGATTTTGAAACAGCTTGATGTGCTACAGCAGCATGTTGAGGCAAGCATTGGTCTAGCACTAGATGCATTAAGTGAACAGTTAGAGCAAAACTATAAAACTAAAGACTGGTCACGTCGTGCTAGGGATTTTGATTTAGTCAAACAACTTGCGCGTAAACATGCATCTCTTGGTGAGTTTCTTGAAGAATATGTGCTTGAACCAATTTCAATTTCTGAAATTGAAAAAGCGGGTGATGATGATTTAGTGACCTTAATTACAATTCACTCCGCTAAAGGTGCAGAACAGAAAGTGTGTTATGTGCCACATGTCTCACCAAACCAATATCCCTATGCGCGAGCACAGGGCGATTTTGATGAAGTCGAAGAAGAGCGCAGAGTATTGTATGTTGCATTAACACGTGCGGAAAATGAATTGATTTTGACGAAGCAAAATCTCAATACATGGTCACAAGACACGTATGACGAACAAGGCCGCAAAATCGAAAGCTATTTTCTAAATGATTTACCTGCCCATTTGGTTCAGGCAAAAATTCATCGTCAGGTGCCACAGCCATTCGCCAAAAAACAATGGAATACTTCACGAACAGTAAACTTAGGTTTTGGTATCGATCTTGACTAAATTACTGTATAAGACACTGTGAATACTCAAATGTATATTGGCCTTTCTTTTGATGGTCAATGAAGGTTGGAAAATGAAAATATTAGTTCGTAATTTAGATCGTTCAGTGACTGAAGCTGAAGTTTTAGAGCTGTTTAAAGCTTATGGTAAAGTTGAGTCTTGTGTCGTTGTAACCGATAAAGATACGGGTAAATCAAAGGGCTTTGGCTTTGTCGAAATGCCGAATCCGCGTGAAGCCATTAAAGCAATCAAAGGTCTAAATACACTTAAAGTAAAAGGTTACGGTATTCGGGTTAAGGCAGCTGAAGAGTAAGGCTTTTATGCAACAATTTTTAGCTCTTTCTGTGGTTGCTCCAAATGGAACCCGTATAGCTCAGGGAATAAAAACACTTGAAGTTCGTTCATGGGTCCCTGCACAGCTGCCTCTTAAAGATCTATTCATTGTTGAGAACCAAAATTTTTTAATAAATGATGGTGATGAAGAAGAGGGAGTCGCCGTCGCTTTGGTTGATGTTGATTCTATTCATGTTTGGCGAAACGATGAAATTGAACCTGCCTGTGCCTCTGGTTGGAGTGAAGGATATTTTGCTTGGGTTCTAAGTAATGTGCGTCCTATGAAGCGACAGTTGAAAGTTCCGGCTAAACGTAAAATTTATCAAGTCTCTCTGGATTTACCATAAATAACGTTGATTTTATCAATGGAGTCGTTAAGCTAAGAATAGCCATATAGATGGCAATTTTAGAACAGGAAAGTTTAGTTATGTCACGTGTTGCTCGTTATCATGCCGATCGTACCAATCAAAAACTCTATTTTGCACGCTTAGCGTGTCAACAAGCAGAGCAAACTGATCATGTACAGCAGGTGCAAGCGTATCGTGAAGCAGCTGTATTTCATTTACATGGTGCGATGTTGGCATTTTTGCAAGAATTGGTACGTTATTACCGTTTAAATGACTTGCAACCGACATTAAAATCTATTGAAGAGCATATGGCGGCAAAAGGACAAGTTTCTCCGGAAGTTTCTGTTTTGCAGCAATTGGCAAAAGATGGCTTCGTTGCAGAATTAAAACGTGCTTACCGTATGTGCCAATATGCACCGGAACCAACTGAACCGACACCGGAAGAAGAAACTTCTTCTAATTTGATCATTAAAGTGACTCAGGGACCACAATCATGGTTACCTGATGTGAAAATTTTGCGTGAATGGCATAGAGAGTTAAGTCATTTAATTGATGGTTTTCGTAACGAAATGGTCGAGTTCTAAAATTAAACTATCTGAGCGCTTGAAATTTAATCCCAGTGCGCCTATATAAATAAGACGAGAGATGCAAAGTGCAAGGGTGCTTTGCCACCATGTTGAAACATGGAGGAAGTATATGTCTATACAGCAATTGAAAGAGTTATTTGGAAATCAAGAAGCAGTGTTGGAATTAGTCCAACTAGAAGGTGGTGAGCTCGCCTTGCGTAATGCTGGTTCTGAAAAAGAGCCCTTGGTTAAAATTCAGTTTAGTGATGAACTAAAGGCAATATTAGGTGAACAGACGCCTATAGTTGCACAACATATGATTCAAGCTGCTTTGTTTGGGCTGTTAGAAAAGCAGGTCAATGAATGGCAGGCTGAAGTTGTGGATGAGCAGCCTAAATTCTTAAGTTAAAAAAAGCGTACTCTTGAGTACGCTTTTTTTGTATGCATTAATGATGTGTGGACTGATGCGCAAGTTCGATTTGATTTAAAATATGATGGCTCATATTCTTAGCCATTTCTTCTTTCGCATAGAATACTTCACCAATGTGTTCGTCTCTAATCACTGCGGCTTCTTCTTTACTTTCTGCACAAATTAAAACCTGAATTTGAGGGTTCAATTGCTTCGCAATATCTACAATCCGATGAATATCTAAAATATCCATAGGTGAAATTACCAAGAGTCGTGCGTGCATGATATGTGCTTGAATTAAAACGCCAGGTTCGGTTGCTACACCACTTACAGCTGCAATATTTGCCTGACGTAGTTTTTCTACGATTTCACGATTCTCTTCTGCAATTACGACTTTAATATTTTGATTAATTAAATTTTCAGTAATACGTCGTCCAACGCCACCATACCCTATAATCACCACTTGATCGCGTAGATAAGATTGATCGACTTCATCGGGCAGCATGGCTAATGGGTCGCCACTACGTTCAAGAAGTCGTGCTAAATGAGAGCGTTCACGAATCCAACGTTGTACCGGCTCAATTGCCGAGAAGATGAAAGAGTTCAGTGTAATTGAGAATAATGCGCCTGCTAAAATCAGGTTTTGAGCTTCTAAAGTTAATAGACCTAAAGAGACACCAAGGGTAGCCAAAATAAATGAAAACTCACCAATTTGAGCAAGGCTGGCCCCGACTGTTAAAGCAGTATTGATTGGATAGCGGAAGAATAAAACCAAGGCCATTGCAGCAAGTGTTTTACCCACCATAATAATTGCGATAACAGCCAAGATATGTAGTGGACGTTCAATAAGAATATGTGGATCAAACAACATCCCTACTGAAACGAAAAATAAAATCGAGAAAATTTCACGTAGTGGTAGCGTTTCTTCTTCTGCGCGATGGCTAAAATCTGATTCTTTAACGACCATTCCGGCAAAAAATGCCCCTAATGCCATTGAAACCCCAAAGATGGCATAAGAACCATAGGCAATCGATACAGCCGCAGCGACTACAGTAAGTGTAAAAAGCTCTCTTGAACCTAAGCGAGCAACAAACTGCATAATGATAGGCACTACACGCTTGCCTACAATCAGCATAAAGGCGATAAAGCCAATAACCTTTAATAGGGTGATTCCAAGTGTTAGCCAGATGTTACCTTCTGCGCCTGCTGGAGCTTTTCCGCCCAGTAAAACAGCTGTAGCTGGAAGAAGTACTAAAACAAGTACCATGACTAAATCTTCAACTAATAGCCAGCCCACAGCAATTTTGCCGTTTACAGAATCTAGAAGACCACGGTCTCCCAAAGCTTTTAATAATACAACTGTACTCGCACATGACAGGCTTAAGCCAAAAACGAGTGCGGAGCCAAAGCTCCAGCCCCATAACATTGAAACGCCAATACCCAGTAAAGTTGCAACAGCAATTTGTAAGATTGCACCTGGCAAGGCAATGCGGCGAACAAGTAAAAGATCATTTAAGGAAAAATGCATACCAACGCCAAACATGAGGAACATTACACCGAGTTCAGCAAGTTGGTTTGCAAGATGAATATCTGCTTCAACACCAGGAGTATTAGGACTAATAATAATTCCGGCAATGAGATAGCCAATAAGAGGGGGAAGTCGTAGTCGGGCGGCAATATAGCCAAAAAACAGGGCAACGCCGAAACCAACAGCAAGTAAAATAATTAAATCTACGTCATGCGGCACTAAAAACTCCTTTTACGTGAGTTAGGCTAAAGACAAGCATAAAAAATGCCAAGGCGGAATATGTGGAAAGTTTAACAAAAAGGCAGGTATAAAAAAAATGCAAAAAAAAACGACTTCATAAAGAAGTCGTTTTTTTCGAGGCTAAAATTATTTGATTTTAGCTTCTTTGAAAATCACGTGTTGACGGATTTTTGGATCAAATTTTTTGATTTCCATTTTTTCCGGCATAGTACGTTTGTTTTTAGTCGTGGTATAGAAGTAACCTGTACCAGCTGAAGAAACGAGGCGAATCTTATCACGCATTGCTCAGACTCCTTAGATCTTTTGACCTTGAGCACGAAGGTCTGCAACAACCTTTTCGATACCCAATTTGTCAATAATACGCATACCTTTAGTGGTTAAACGAAGACGTACAAAACGTTTTTCGCTTTCTAACCAGAAACGGTGGTGGTGCAGGTTCGGCTCGAACCGGCGCTTGGTTTTGTTGTTGGCGTGTGAGACGTTGTTACCAACGACTGGACGCTTGCCGGTAACTTGGCAAACCTTAGACATGGTGTAACTCCATTGATTTAGCCAACAGCAAATCTGTGGCCAGTCATACTAAATGTAAACGGATGAATTCATTCAAGGGGCGTTTTATACCAAAAATACGATTAAAAGACAAGCGAAATTGGTAAAAACGAGGCATGATCTAGTATAACAGATCATGCCTTGATCAGTTAACGCAACAAGGTTTTCGAAATGAAGCGATGAATCGGTTTATTGAACGGCGGAAGAATATATTTCAAGCTATAAAGTTTTGGATTTGACATGACCGAACGTTCATGCGAAAGCCCAAAAAAGCCCTCCGGTCCGTGATATTTACCCATACCTGACGCACCAATACCGCCAAAAGGTAAATCATCTTGGGCTACATGGGTAATCACCATGTTAATTCCGAAATGCCCTGAATGAGTATGCTGAGAGATATAATCGGCGCGTGCCTGATCATAGTCAAAATAATACATCGCCAAAGGACGTGGTCGACTATTAATAAATTCGATGACTTCTTCTATTTGGTCATATTCTAAAATTGGTAGAACAGGACCAAAAATTTCATTTTGCATAATATCCATTGCAGTTGTTACACCAGTAACCAGAGTCGGTGCAATTTTGCGGACATCATCTAAAATTTCATTTTGAGGATTAATTTCAATAATACGAGCACCCTGATCACGGGCATTTTCTAGATAGCCCTGAATACGGTTATACTGCTTATCATTAATAATAGATGTGTAGTCTTGATTGTTACGGAAATGAGGATACATTCCAGCCACAATCAATTTAAAGTTTTCAATGAACTCGGCAGTTTTACCACGCGGCAAGAAAATATGGTCTGGCGCAACGCAAGTTTGGCCTGCATTCCATAATTTACCCACAGCAATACGCTGTGCGACATCTTTCATGTCTACGGAAGCATGTACAAGCGCAGGGGATTTACCACCCAACTCAAGAATGACTGGCACAAGGTTTTGAGCTGCAGCCGCCATGACTGTTTTACCGACAGAAGTCGAGCCTGTGAAAATCATTTTGTCAAAAGGCAGGTGACTAAACGCATCAGAGATCACACCGCCGCCATTAACCACAGCAACCAATTCTTGTGGAAAAGCTTCAGAAAGAGCATTTTCAAGAACCTGTCCAAAATTTGGAGAAGCACTCGAAATTTTGATCATGGCATGGTTACCAGCCGCCAAAGCACAGATGAGTGGGCCAACGGAAAGTAGTAATGGGTAGTTCCAAGGTGTAATAATGCCAATAACACCCATTGGTTGATATTGTACCCAACCTTTTGCTGGCTGATGTAATACACTGATATGGCGTTTTGATGGTTTCATCCATCCGGTCAGGTTCTTACTGTAATACTTGATTTGTTCAAGACAGGTAAGTAACTCACCAATTTTGGTTTCCATAATGGCACGATTGCCATAATCAAGGTTAATTGCTTCGGCAATCTGATCTTGATATTTTACCAAGACTCTTTTAAGACGAGCTAAACGATCAATACGCTCTTTAGCAGTGGGTACCGGATGACGTAAGTAGGCAATCTTTTGCTGCTCAAGCAAATCATGTAAATGCTTAACATCATAAGGAACCTGAGTCTCTGGATTTGTTTTTGTTTGACTGTTCATCGGTACTTACCAAATATACTGATATACTTATTTTTTAGAGTAAATACTCTAAAGAGTCAAGTTGGTTTCTGTGTGCAAGTCTTAACCATATGAATTAACGAAGGTTATTAAAATGTCTCTACCTAAAGCTCTGAAGACAAAAGACCGGATTTTACAAATCAGTTTGCAGCTTTTTAATGAGCGTGGCGAACGGTCTGTCACTACCAATCATATTGCTGCAGAGTTGGGGATTAGTCCTGGAAACTTGTATTATCACTTTCGAAACAAGCATGAAATCATTAAGGAATTAATGCACCAATATCAGGTCGAGACTTTAGAAATGCTCTCTTTACCTGAGGACAGACCATTAACGACCAATGATAAAATTAATTATTTTCAGGTGCTCAGTGGTCAGCTATGGAACTATCGTTTTATCCACCGCGATGTTTATCATTTAGTTGAAAGTAACGAAGACTTTAAAAAGATCTATCCTCGGTTTGCAGGACAGGTCATGCAGCAAGGGCAAAGAATTTATCAGGCCTTTGTTGATGCCGGGCTTATGAAAATGACGCCATCGGAAATTGAAGCGCTCATTATTAACCTCTGGATTGTCTTAACGAACTGGACCAACTTTCTATATATGTCCGGACACATTAGTGACAATAACCACCTTGAAGAAAAATGGGTTTGGCAAGCTTTACGTCAAATGGTTTTTTTAGAAGGCCCTTATTTAATGGGTGAAAGCCGCGCGACTTATGAGCAATTATTGGAGTCGCTTGGACCTTCTGATCTTTTTGCCAGCTTATCGTCCCTAAAAGATGAATAGTTGTGCTTGTTTATTTAGAGCGCTAGAATACTCGGCTTATCAAAATTTTGTCTCAATTAAGTGATATTAACCAAATGAATATGACCACTGCCAATACAGCCCGTTTACTGATTACTTGTGAAGACAAGCCTGGGATCGTACAGGCTGTATCGAGCTTTTTGTACCATCAGGGTGCAAACATTACCGCGCTTGATCAGTATGCGACGGAAGCTCAAGGCGGACGTTATTTCATGCGTGTTGAATTTGAACTTGATCATTTACAGTCTCGTAAAGATGCTTTAATTCAGACTTTCGCAGCAAATGTAGCGGAACGTTATGGCATGCAATGGCGTCTTGCTTTTGTTAATGATATTAAAAAGGTTGGTATTTTAGTTTCTAAAGTTGACCATGCTTTGCTTGAGCTATTGTGGCGTCATGCACGTGGTTCTTTACCGTGTGAAATTACCCACGTAATTTCTAACCACGAAGATTTACGTGAAGCGGTTGAAAACTTTGGTATTCCATTTACAGTCATTAAAGTAACCAAAGACAATAAAGCAGAAGCTTATGCTCAAATTCATGAAATGATGCAAGGCAATGACTTATTAGTTCTTGCACGTTACATGCAGATTTTAAGTGAAGATTTCGTTTCTAAATGGGAAATGAAAATTATCAATATTCACCACTCATTCTTACCTGCTTTTGTGGGCGCAAACCCATACAAGCAAGCATATGAAAAAGGTGTAAAGTTGATTGGTGCAACAGCTCACTATGTGACTGCTGACCTAGACCAAGGCCCAATTATTGAGCAAGACGTTGAACGTGTGAGCCATGATTATAATGTTGAGCAGTTGCGTGAGCTTGGCGAAGATGTTGAACGTAATGTATTAGCTCGTGCTGTTAAATGGCATTTAGAAGACCGAATTATTGTAGATGGCAATAAGACTGTTGTTTTCTAACAACTTATATTCCTTTAAAAGCATGCTTTTGAGCGTGCTTTTTTTATGGCTAAAATAAATTTAAAATGTTATAACATAACTAGAGTCTGTTGCTCTATAGATTACTTTTAATATCTAGCTACTTAATTATTTTTTTAAGCTGAGCGCGATCTGATAAGTGAAAATAGGGAACTTACAAATTTTAGTGCGTTGCCTAAGCATGAGAAAACTAAGGTGATATCACTTTATCAAGTTAGACCTCGCGATAATGAGGAATGTTTTCATAAAAAAGTAGTTGCAAATGAAAACACTTCTCATTTATTATTGTGGCACTTTATTGTTCTATCCGATGTTTGAAATCGTTTCTATAAATTGAAAGCCGAAATCATCATCCATTAGGTAATTAGATTCTTATGAGTCAATCTTCCGCAGCCTTAAACTCTCCCAATCCGATGAAAAAGAAAGTCATCACGGCACTAATTGCGGTTGCAATTGGTCATATCGGGGTCTTATGGGCAGTCAGCCACATTAAGCCTGCTGAACTAAAGCCAATTGAAAAGAAACCTTTACAAGTCCGCTTTGTAAAAATTCAAGAGCAACCAAAACCTTTACCACCAAAACCAAAAGAACCGCCTAAAAAGCCGGAACCTAAAAAAGAAGTGAAAGAGGTTAAAGTTGTCGAGAAACCTGTAACTCCACCTAAGAAAGTGGAAAAAATTCAGCAGGTCAAAAAGGCTGAAACACCTAAAGAAACAGTAAAAACAGAACCTAAAGTTGAACCGAAAATAGTAACGCCAACGACTACTGTGACTGAAAAAGTCGTTGAAAAGCCAAAGCCAGTGGTTCAAGAAGCACCTAAAGCTCAACCTGCTCCAGATCCATCGCCAAAACGCGTTTCAATTGGTGGTTCGGGTGTACAGTGGAGCCGCTCACCACGTTTGACTGTTTCACCAAAAGATTTACAGGGCGAAGCACGCTCGGTTGTTGTACTTATTGAAGCCGATGAGAAAGGCAAGATTACTAACGTGCGCGTAACCCGTAGCAGCGGTATTCCAAGTCTAGATGACAAAGTAGTCCGTGCTGTACGTAGTGCAAAATTTAAACCTTATATGGAAAACGGTGTTGCTTATCCAATTAAAGCAGAGCAACCGTTTGACTTAACCCCTTAAACGAATTTGAGTCCCAACGGCTAACCTTAATCAGGAGTTCGAATATGAACTTTTCAATCTATTGGCAACATGCAGATGCAGTGAGTAAAACCCTGTATTTCATCTTATTGGCAATGTCGATTGCTACCTGGACAGTTTTCATCTTACGTTTGATGGGGACTCGCCAACTAAAACAACAAGCTTATGCTCAACTCTCTCAGGCTATTACTTCGCTCAAAGCAAAGTTACAACCTTTGAGTTTTGAACAACGTAAAGCAGTTGCAGAGCAAGCATTATTGCGTCAGATTTCTGCTGAGAAAGCCAATGCTGATAAAGGTATTTCAGTTTTAGGAACAATTGCTTCAATTGCACCATTCGTGGGTTTGTTTGGTACAGTATGGGGTATTTTCCACGCGTTAGTTGCTGTTGGTAAGAGCGGACAGGCAGGTTTAGCTCAAGTGGCTACACCAGTAGGTGAAGCACTTATTATGACTGGTCTTGGTCTAGCAGTTGCGATTCCAGCGGTATTGGCTTATAACATCTGTGTACGTGCGAATCGTGGCCTTGCTCATGATTTACAAGATCAAGCACACAGTTTGTTAATCGACACCATGTTGCAGCAAGACTCAACTGTAAAGTCTGATGTTAAAACTGCACAGCAAAGTTATGTTGGAGGTCAAGCTTAATGGCTTTTCAATTGGGTGAAGACCACGATAGTGGCATGAATGAGATGAATCTCATTCCGCTAATCGACATTATGTTGGTGTTAATGATCATCTTTTTGGTCACAGCAACAGTTGCCAACCCATCGATTCCATTAACGCTTCCTAAAACAACTGCTGAAATTATTGATCCACCACCAAAAGCAATTACGATTAGTATCAATGCAAATGGTGAAGTGGCTTGGGATACTCAAGTAATTAGCCTTGATGAGCTTCAAAAACGTTTCCAAGAAGCAGGTCAAGGTGCGGTTAAACCGACAGTTCAACTTCGCGCTGATAAAGAGTCGAAGTACGATACTGTTGCTCAGGTAATGTCTCGCGCCAGTGAAGCCGGACTGAGCGATATTGCCTTTGTAAGTGAAAATTAAAATCTAGTTTCACGTAATAAAAAAGCAACCAATTCGGTTGCTTTTTTATTTTCTCATTTATTAATTTTTCATGAGATGTTGGAATTTACTATGTAACTTTAACAGTTTAGGTGGGATTGCAAAGTTGCAGTAACCTTGTGAAGGGTTCTTTTCATAGTAATTTTGATGATAGTCTTCTGCTGGATAGAACGTAGGAGCAGGAGATAATTCAGTCACAATATCAAGATCGTCATCTTTTAATGTCTGAATGGTGTGTTCTGCTGCCTGCTTTTGCTCTTCATTAAAATAGTAAATAACAGAGCGATATTGAGTACCAATATCATTACCTTGGCGGTTTAAAGTCGTTGGATCATGCGTTGCAAAGAACACATCAAGTAACTGAGAATATGTAACTTGTTGTTCATCAAAGTCGATAAGGACCACTTCAGCATGCTGAGTGTCACCTTGACATACTTGCTCATAAGTTGGGTGAGTTGTATGCCCACCAGCATAACCACTTGTTACTTTTTCTACACCACGTATTTGTAAAAATACGGCTTCGACGCACCAAAAACAGCCGCCGCCAAATAATGCCTGTTGCATTGTTTTTTCCTCTATTTCCTGCCTATTAGAATAGGGTTTATCTAGTTAGATTACAAAGTAAAGCGTGTATAAAAAAGTAAAGAAAATTGCATTACTTATTTCATTTTACTTTAGGTAAACCCTGTCGAACAATTTGAGAGAAATGCTCACTGCTTTGGTCTGCAAATTGTTCGAAATGTTCAGTACGTGGGTTAATGTGTGCAATTTGGTACCACTGTTTCAAGCTAATATTTTGATCGAGTGCTTTAAGATCATATAAATAATTAGGCAAGTAACCAGAGGCAATTAACCGATAATCTTTAGGAAGCTGATATGGGTTAATGGCTTGAACCATATCAAAAATTAAAGTTGTACAATTACTTGTGAGCGTATTGTACCACTTTGGTTCTGCACGTAGTTCATCTGCTTTTTTAAGATATTCTAAAAAGAGCGCTTTTTGCTCAGAGCGAGGCATATTGACCGGGAAATTATAAACTTGCTCTTTACGGATATTGCTACGCGTGTAGACAATATCTTTTTCATCAGATGCAATTAAGCTCAGTTCATATTTTCTAAAGAAGCCGCCAATTGCTGAAAACTCTTCCGTCTTTTCTTTTCGAATTTCGATCGAAAAAACTAAAGGTTGTTGATTTTTAAATTCGAAACTGACTAGCGTATGGGCAATTTGTGGCCCCATCCAGTAAGAAGTAATAATATTTATGCCATTTAACTGGCTCAGATCAAAAGTACGGGTTTCCCAGCGAACATCATAGGTTCCATCAGGATGCCAGTTGAAGTTACGGACATTATGCAAAGTAATAACATCGCCGTGTTTTTTGTAACTTAGCATATTGGCAACTTCAGGGTTCCAGTCACGGTCTTGACGTGCAGTAATCGAAAAGTACCAAACCAAAGAGCAGGCAAAAGCTAACAGGTAGATTAAAACGTCTGTACGACGGCTAATAATATGCCCATTAAAATATAAACCCGCCATACTTAAAGCAAAGGCAATCCATATGCCAATAATAATACGGCTGCCTAACCAGCCAAAAGGTTGTTGGACCCATAGGGCTAAGCATACCCAAATGCTGGAAAGCACAATAAACAACGTGAATAAACTATGTAAAGCGCCGAAGAGGAGGGCGATAATAAATTCACGTGTTCCAATATTGTGCATAGGCGACCAGAAAATTATTTTTTATAAGTGGCAAATTCGAATGAAGTTCCTGATTTTTCATCTACTTGCTGTTCGCTTGCAGTTTTGTGAAATTCACTCGGTATTGTTGGATAATGTGCATCACCTTGTACATCTAAGTCAACATGAGTGAGCTCAAGACGGTCTGCAATTGACAAGGTTTGCTTAAAGATTTCACCACCACCAATAATGAATAAAGCTTGCTTTTCGGTGTTTTTGGCATCTTCTAAAGCAGCATTTAAAGCATCTTCAATTGAATACGCAATTTTTACGCCGTCAAAATGCCAGTTAATGTCACGGGTAATTACCCAGTTCACACGGTTCGGTAGAGCACGGCCCATAGACTCAAGCGTTTTGCGGCCCATGATCACCACACCACCTTGTGTGATTTCTTTAAAGTGTTTTAAGTCGGCAGAGATATGCCATGGCAACGCATTGCCTTTACCAATACAGTGATTTTTGTCCATTGCGACAACGTGGACAACTTCTACATTTTGCCATGCCATAATCTTATTCTCTAAACCGTAATCTAATGAAATTTAAGCCGTCGTTATACTGCAACTGGTGCTTTAATTGCCGGATGTGACTCGTAACCTACAATCTCGATGTCTTCAAATTTGAAGTCGAAAATATCTTTAACATCCGGATTAAGTTTTAATTGGCAAAGTGGTAATGGCTCACGCGTCAATTGTAGTTTTGCCTGCTCAAAATGGTTGGCATAAAGATGCGTATCGCCACCTGTCCAAACAAAATCACCAACACCTAAGCCACACACTTGAGCAATCATATGGGTGAGTAGGGCATAGCTGGCAATATTAAATGGCACGCCTAAGAATACGTCAGCACTACGTTGATAAAGCTGGCATGACAACTTGTTGTCTTGTACGAAGAATTGGAAGAGCGTATGGCAAGGCGGTAAAGCAACTTGTCCAGCCTCATTTGGGTTCCAGCCAGAGACAATTAAACGGCGTGAATTTGGGTTGGTTTTAATTTCATTAATTAACCATTTAATTTGGTCAAAACCATCTTGGTTATAAGTACCATCGGCATTTTTAGTTGCGCCGAAATTACGCCATTGATGGCCATAAACTGGGCCAAGCTCATGTTCTGGGCGGCCGAAACGGGCAGTTTGTTCTGCTGTGGCCCATTCATCCCAAATGGTGACTTTATTGTCTTGTAAGTACTTAACGTTAGTATCGCCTTTTAAGAACCAAAGTAACTCAATCACGATAGAACGAAAGTGAACTTTTTTTGTGGTGAGTAAAGGAAAACCCTTAGAGAGATCAAAACGCATTTGATGACCAAATACAGAACGGGTTCCTGTGCCTGTACGGTCGCCTTTGTCACCGCCATTATCAAGGATATGTTGTAGAAGGTCTAAATATGCACGCATAACACTCTCGAGTTCGGATTAATTTCCATAAAATAAAAGGGGAGACGGTTCATGGATTAATAAACCGTGGAAGATAATAGCATGCTTTAACGATAGGTAGGAAAGAGAGCTACATTTACTGTTTAAAAACGTTTGGCCCGATTTTGATAAATCGGAACAAGAAAAAATCCAACCAGTACAAAGCCTAAAGCTTGTAGTGTTGCGATCCAATTGTGTTGAGGGGGCAGTAACCACATTATAATAGCTACAATAATGAGAGGGTAAATTCTAAGCAGAAACTGGAGCTTAAGTTTATATGAACTGTGCTCTGGAATTTTTGTTTGTAAATATTGCCCGAAATGAAGCCCAAAACCTAACACGAGGCTAAGAACAGTGTAAGTCGGCGATAAAGGCTGTACCTGATTGGCTGCATAAATTGCAGCACAAACGACAATAATGAAGATGAGTTTGATGTGACGCGGTGCGTTATACCAATAAGCCAACATAAAAATGAGCCTATTTGTTAAATAACGATTGGGGTGAAAAAATAAAAGCAGCAAGCGCCATAAATGCGATTCCTTGAACGCCCCAGATCAGCAAGTTAGGCATGGTTTTTACAAAGATAAGTGCAAATAAAAGAGCGATAGGAACCCACGTAAATAGGCGGTAAAGTAAACCAGTCGGGTTACTTTGAGCAAAATGCAATTTAAAGTAACGGCAGATTAAAAAAATAACCCCAGTTCCTGTAAACATTAAAATGGTATCTAAAGGCAATGGTTGATATTGATATAACCCAATACAGATTAAGAGGGTAATAATTAAAATGATCAATTTTTTAAAAGTCGGGACTTGCGTATTAAACCAGAATTCCAGCATGGCGAATCTTCTTTCTTGGGAGATAAAAACTGTAGCATAAAAAAGAGGAGCCGAAACTCCTCTGATTTAGATGTTAACTGTTCTTTTGAGGGCCCCAGTCATAAATTTTCTTTTGGTAGGCATACCACATCATCCAAAGGCCTATCAGTAGCATTGGAACGGTGAGGATTTGTCCTTTCGTCATCCAGCCAAACAAGATGAAACCTTGGTCGGCATCCGGTTGACGGAAGAATTCCATCACAAAGCGTGCAACACCATAACCCATTAAAAATAGGGCAGATACAGCCATACGTGGGCGTGGTTTTGAGCTAAACCACCACAAAATAATAAAGAGTAATAGTCCTTCGCAAAGCGCTTGGTAGATTTGAGAAGGGTGACGAACCAGATGTAATGGATCGGTTGGGAAAATCATTCCGAATGGATAATTCGGATCTGTGACCGCACGGCCATATAACTCTCCGCCAATAAAGTTACCAATACGACCGAACATTAAGCCTGTCGGTACACATGGGGCAACAAAGTCGAGTGTCTGGAACCATGTTTTTTGATATTTTTTACACCAGAATAGCATTGCGATCATGACGCCTAAGAAGCCGCCGTGGAAGCTCATACCACCTGTCCAGACTTGGAATAACCAGATTGGGTTTTCAAGGAATTTGTCAAACTCATAGAAAAGCACATAGCCGATACGTCCGCCGAGTACAACACCTAAGGCGCCGTAAAACACCAGATCGGAAACCATGTCCGATGTCCAGCCATCACGCTGTTTGGCACGGTAGGAAGCAAGCCCCCAAGCACATAAAAATGCCAATAAATACATGAGTCCATACCAATGGACTTGAAGAGGTCCTAGATGTATTGCGACCGGATCGATATTAGGATAGGTCAGCATTGCTGCTCCTTGATCTTACGTTTTGACAGATTGTAGCGGAATGATGTGAAAAATGTTGTACATTCAATGTGTAAACATAGGGAACAAGAATCAATGTGTATTGTGGCTTTAGCATGGCATGTTCTGGATGATATGCCCTTGTGTCTGATTTCAAATCGTGATGAATTTTATCATCGACCAACCGCATTGTTGCATCAATGGGAACATACACCAATCATTGCAGGGCAAGACTTACAGTCGGGTGGTACTTGGATGGGTGTTACGCCGCAGGGCCGATGGGCTGTGTTAACCAATTTCCGTGATGGACGTGATAAAAAACAATATGAGACCTCTCGTGGTCATTTGGTTCAGGCTTTTTTAGAGTCTGATTTGTTACCGATTCGCTTTGCTCAGCAATTAGAACAACAGCAACAGAACTTTGCTGGTTTTAACCTGTTTATGGGAACTGCTGATCAGGCGGTCTATATGAGTAACCGCGGTGAGGCTCCTCAAGTATTAGCCAACGGCGTATATGTGGTTTCGAATGGTTTAATGTCCGATCACTGGGAAAAAACCAGACATTTACGTACACGTTTTACGCAAGAGTTCTTGCCTATGCATCAGCACAAAACAGAAGAGTTAAGTTTGCAGCATGCAGCGTGGGATATTTTAGAAGATGAGCGTAAGGTCACCACAGCATTGTTGCCAAACACGGGCATTCAGCCGGAAATGGAAGAATTATTGTCATCGACTTTTATTCAAAGCCCCGTATATGGAACACGGTGTTCGAATTTTTTAAGAATGACCAATAATGAATGGATATGGTTGGAAAAGACCCAGCAAGGTGAACATAGTGGTCAAATTGTGCAGCAACAGGTGCTTTTAAACCGTTAGAAAAATGCCGATCAAGTGATCGGCATTTTTTTGGGTAAATCAATTAACCGGCAATAACGCCGCCATCTTTACGGGTAATCACAACAGTTGCTGAGCGTGGGCGCGCAGTTTTATTGCTTGGGTCTTTTTGTGTGGCAGGCCAGTTACTTTCTGGTTTTGCGTAACTTGGTGAATCTTCACCAGGGTGCTGAACATTAATGAAAATTGCTTTGTAGTCAGGAGTCATGGCAATACCAGTAATTTCACATTGCTTTGGTCCGACTAAGAAACGACGTAATGTTGCGTCTGTAACTTTGGCACCTGTTATGGTCTGCTGACCATTTGAAGTTGTTGCTGTACCACCATCACCGATTTGACCCGGCAGAGCTGCAAGCATCATACAGTTAGTAACATCAGTGTAAGCGCCGTCATCGGTTTCAATCCAGAGAACACCGCGTGGGTCAAACCACATACCATCCGGAGATGAAAAATCATTGTTATCTGTTAAGCCAGATAAGTTGATGTTTGAAGCCATTGCTGCTTCTGCGCCAAATAAATAGATATCCCATTTGAAGGTTTCAGCAGTCGTTTTATCATCAGTTTCTTTAAAACGGATAATATGACCGTTTACGTTTCCTTTTTGTTCTTTTGTGCCTGCATATAGGTCTGTATAGTTGCGTGGGTTAGCTGCATCAGTTGCATAGTCTTTACCACGATTTGAGTTATTGGTGAGTGTGACATAAATTTCACCATTTAATGGATTGATCGTACACCATTCTGGGCGGTCCATTTTTGTAGCGCCTACAGAATCTGCTGCTAAGCGTGCAAATGTAACAACGTCTGCCTGTGACTTAAACGGGTAGGTGGTGTTGCTTTCATTTAAGCCATTTTTGCCATAAGCAAGTTCAATCCATTGACCTGAGCCATCGTTATTAAACTTAGCAACATACAATTTGCCTGCATTCATGTATTTGTCGCCAGCTGTATAACCACCGTTTATATCTTTGGTGTCCCACACAGCGGTTGAAACGAATTTATAGATGTATTCACCACGAGAGTCATCACCCATATAAAATGCTAATGGTTGACCTACTACGGCACGGCAAGCACTGTCTTCATGTGCGAAACGGCCTAATGAAGTACGCTTAACCGGATTTTGGCGTCCATCAAATGGATCAATCTCAACCATCCAGCCAAATGTATTTGGCCCATTTCGGTAATCTTGGGTAGCTTGAGCTGCTTTTACATCGGCATTCCAGCGATCATACAAGTCTTGTGACTCTACTTGACCAATTGCTGTTTCCCAGCCGTAACGCGAACTTGTGCCTAAATAAATTTGTCGCCCTTGTTCATCAACGTTAGGGATTAACTCACCATTTTTATCTTTTAAGTAAATGATCTTGCCATCTTTATCTTTTTTAGGTGCACCTTTTTCATCTTTCTCATACAGATAAGGTTCATCTTTTTTAACGCCTAAACCATAACGTTTTAATGCAATTTTTTCTGCATCTGTACGTGCATATTCATCGCTACCCGAACGTTGGAAATAACCAATAAAGTTTTCTTCAGTGGTTAAATAAGTGCCCCAAGGTGTATAACCGTTACCGCAGTTATTATGAGTGCCACGTGTTTGACGTCCAGCAGGTGAGAAGCGAGTTGCAAGCAGGCTTGAACCCGCTGCAGCACCTGCAAACTCCATAACTGTAGAAGCTGTAATACGACGATTAAAAATAGAGTTTTTAACAATCTCTACTTTTTGAGTGGTTGGATCTTTTTTAATATGAATTACAGAAACCCCATGTGCATTGGTTTCACGAATGACTTCATCTTCAGGGCGACGTCCATCCACTTTTGTAGGACCTTTGGGATGAAGGAAGGTCTGATTAATATATTCGTGATTCATCACCAACAAACCTTGTGCTGACACAGTCTCGTCAAAGCGGTTTGTTGATGTGTTTAAGCCAAAATAATGCATGCCGTCATGGCAGTCGCCAGAGCGAAACTGGAAGCTTGGGCCAGATGGAATATTATTGTCGTCCCAATCTCCAACTCTTGGATTGATTGAGTCACCTAAAGCGTAGATGACATTAGCTTCATAACCTTCAGGTACAGTCACAATATCATTTAAATTTTTAGCTACAGGCGTAAATGTGAGTTTTTCCGGTTTTTTATTTGGATCTACAGGTGTGGTTCCACCATTATTAGAGCCAGAGTCATCATCGTTATCATTACAGCCAGTTAAAGTAGAAGCTAAAGTCAGTGCTACTGCACCGCTTGCTGCTTTGGTGATTAAACTACGACGACTGATGTGTTGTTCTAAAATGTCACGAAAGTGGATATTGTCAGAAGTATTATTATCCAATTCTTGGTCTTCATGATATGGCGTCAGCTCTGTCATGGGAAATTCCTAAGTAAATAAAGAGATTGTTCTAAAAGTCTTCATGAGCTTAGTTTGTGAATGTGACGAGGCTTTGACGTTTTGATGATAAGTTAATGAAATATTTGACCGTTTAGTGAAAGGTTGAAGGAATTTTATTTTTTTAATGAGACTTTAAAAATAAAAGAAACCTGCATAAAGCAGGCCTCTTTTATAGTGTTGAAAGAAATTATTTCTTCACAACAGATGGTGCAATTGGGTCGGCAGTGATATAGCCAACTGCTGCTGCAAATTTATTACTGTAATTTGTATTAATTGCAGTATCAATTTGAGCAAGTAAATCTGCGCTAATACCAGTACGAACACCATCTTTTTCTTTGTAGAAACGGTTCCATTCGTCACCTGGATGCTGGAAGTTACTCATGATGTAAGTCCAACCGTTTACCTCGTCGACTGCATGTAGACCCGTCGATTCAGCACCTGCCGGTGTAGATAAAATACGGATGAGCTGTTTGGTATCAACGTTATAAGCCCATAAGAAGTTATTTAAGTGGTTACCAGAGTCTTCACCGATAAATAAAGTGCGAAGCTTTTCTGAGAACTTCAAGTTATCAGGGCTAGCAATTTGCTCTGGGTCAGCGGTGTTCCCTAAGCTGTCAAAGCTAATATCTTTACCTTTAATGAGAAGGTTAGATTGGCTAGGTACCCACTCACTATTGATTGCAACATTTGAGCTGTCTTTCTGTCCACCAGTTAATGTGTGCTCCAAAATACCACCAGCAGTGATTTTCGGGAATTTAACGTTGTGCTCAGCAAGATAACCGCTACCACCTTCAACCATTGAGTCGACAATATTAGCTAAAGCTGAATAAGCTTTTTTATCTGCAATATTGACTGTTGTGCCTTCATTTTTGGTCAATGCCATTGAAGCACCCATGTAAGCAGCATAACGGTGTGTTTCAAGGAAAGCCGCTGCAAGTTTAGTTCTGTCGCTATTATCTTTAAGCTTGAGATATACGCCAGTTTTACTTAAATAAGTAAATTTAAAACCTTGAGCTTCCAATTCTGCTTTTTGGGCAGTTTGTTGTAGTTTTAAACGCTCTTTTGCAGCTTTGGCTAAAGCTTGTTGTTCAGGAGTACCTTTGTCGCCTGCATCAATAGCCTCTTTCTCTGCTGTTGTTGCATCGCTTGGATATTTAGCAATTTGTAGAACTGACTCAAAAATATCAGTTCCTTTAATGCCGCTCTTGATGAGGTTTTCAATCTCGGCACTTGTTGCATGACCAAGTCTGATCCAAGAAATCTGACCAGTCGTTGTATCACTAAGTATCGTTGTATATTTTGCAACGTAGAGTGTACCTGCAGATAAATCTTTCTCCTTATCTGCAACGAACATAAATAGGCCACCGTTGGTATAGTCATCGCCCATTAACACAGTGCGGTTATCAGGGAAAACCTGTACAAGTTCGTGTGAAATACGACCTAAACAATAGTGCTTTGTAACGCGACCAGTACCATCTGCATTTACGGTAATTTCTGGCAAGTGGCCATAGTTATATGGATTGGCAATGTTTTCATCGCCATATATATTTTTACTGAAGGCTTTAAGTGTTGAAAGTGATTGACCTAATTTTTGGTCAAAAGCATCTGGTTCGTATTCTTCACTAGAAAGATGAGTTCCCCATGGAGATAAACTTGCACCACAAGTAATCCATAGCCCATGTGCACTTGAAGTATCAACGTTATGGTATTTAATTAAAGTTAAGTGACCTGTCTTTGGATCTTGATCTAAAGTTAAGACAGCAATCGGAGATGATAATTTACCGTAAGTATCACCACCATTTTGGTCTTTTGATAGATATTCAAATTGGACCACATGGAACACTGGGTTACCGGTTACACCTAATGCTTTTTTGTCAGCATCTGTGAAATCTTTGCCTGTTGCTTGTTTGAAACTAATGAGAGAACTACCATCTGGGCAGTCAGAGAAGAATTGACGTTCTTTACCTGCAACTGATTTATCAATAATTGGCTTATTATTAATATCGTAATAACCACCCGCGATGACTTTTCCTCCTTTACCATCAGGCACTTCTGTACCTGTTAAGAAGAATGGTTTGTAAGCGAGTTGATATTCTGTTTTGCTGCCGTCTTCCCATGAAATAGCAAGTTTTGATGCACATGCTGTTGTGGCAATATCTGCTACCGTTGAAGGAGCTGGCATTGAAGTGAACGTTGCATTCTTAAAGTTAATTGGCTTTGACGGAGTGACAATAGATGAGTCGTTATCGCTATCGTTACAACCTGCTAACGTTGCTGCCGTAGCCATCGCACCTAATGGAAGAAAAGGGATCCCCGTAAACCATTTTAAAATATCGCGACGTGTTGGGTGGTTAGAAGCAGTGGTCATAATAAATCCGTAACTTTTGTGTGTATATTTGTTGAGTCGATTCTATGGATTGAAAATGACACTTTTCTTACATTTTTAAGTCACTTTGAAGACAGTTTATTGCTTTGTAGATTAAAAAGCGTTCTACATAAAAAAGCCTGAACTTCTTAGTTCAGGCTTTTTTATATTATTTTTATTCAGCAGAATGAGTTTTTCTTTTTTCAAGAATTTTGCCGAAGAGTAAACCTATTTCGAAAAGTAGCCACATTGGAATTGCTAGCATCACCATTGAAATCGCATCGGGTGGGGTAATAAACATCGCTACAAAGAAGCATCCTACAATAATAAAACGTCGTTTTTCAGCAAGGCTTTGCGTATTTACCACACCAATCAAAATGAGTAGCAAGGTTGCGATAGGAATTTCAAAAGTGACACCAAACACCAAAAATAGCTTTAAGCAGAAGCTTAAATAACTATTAATGTCGGTCATTGGTGCTACCGTTTCAGGTGAAACGCTAATAAAGAAATGTAATATGGCAGGCAGGGTAATGTAATAAGCAAAAGCGACACCTGCATAAAATAAAATAATACTACCAATCAGTAACGGCAGCGCTAAATGACGCTCTTTTTGATAAAGCGCCGGGCGAACAAAAGACCATATTTCATAAAGAATAAATGGCATTGCCAGCATGAGCGCAACAAATAAATTAAGTTTAAATGGTGCCATAAAGGTTGCTGTAACATCCGTTGCAATCATGGAAGATGAGGCAGGAAGTTGTAACCTTAGAGGCTCAGATAATAATTGATAAGTATGATTTCGAAAGGGCAGTAAACAAAAAAATAAGAATAATGTTACCCCTACAATCCTAAATAAATGACGTCTTAAAACCACCAAATGATTCATGATTGGCATTTGGTCTAGGTTTTCTTGACTATTTACAGCGGTTGAAGGCAGTTGATTCATACGGCAATCTTCAATTCAACAGGAGATGTTTCTGAAATATCAGTTTGAGGAGCCAAAGGCGTAACTTTAGTCAGATACGGCACTTTGTAATGGCCCGATATAGGAGTACATTTCCGAATAGGCTTTTGTGTTGTTTTAGCTGTTTCAGTTGCTTCTAAAGATTCTGAAACCTGCTGTTTTTGTATTTCTTCAAGCTGTTGTTGTACTTTACGTTCCAATGCTTCAATGCGGTTAAGTTCCTCTTGCATTTCTTTGCGGAACTCAGACAGACGTAGCTCCTGATCAATCTCGTTTTGCAGATTCGTAATATAGCGTTTTAGTCGAACATACCAGCGACCTGCAAAGCGTGCAGCTTCTGGAAGCTTCTCTGGACCTAAAACTAAAATTGCAATAATTGCAAAACAGAGTAACTCTGTCATTCCTACATCAAGCATGGGTCAAACCTTTAGCTTTTCACTGATGTGCTTTCAGATGTTTTAACTTGTGCATCAATTGTACGAGGGCTATTTAAAGATGCAGCTTCGTCTTCTTCACGAACTGACTTTTTAAAATCTCTTACTGCACCGCCTACATCTTTACCGATATTTTTTAGCTTAGATGTACCGAACAATAAAATAACGACAATTGCGAAAATAACGACATGCCAAATAGATAAACCAGCCATGATTTTATACCTCTTTTTAGTTCGCTTTATATCAACAGGTTGCCATGACAGGAATGTGACATTTATATTTCATTTTTAAGACAATATTTATAAGTAGACACTTACGATCAGATTTTTAAAAATATTTTTTGGGAGGATTTTTAAATTTTATCGAGCTTCGTTCTTAGACGAATTTACTTGAAATAGATCATACATTTCAAAATCAAAAGGTGTAGCATAACAAGCTGATTTTGACGAGCGAGAGGAGAGAGCGTGGCATTATTACTGCCTGTATTGGCATTTATCACAGGACTTCTACTTGCTCAGACCTCCATTTCAGAAACCGTAAAACCTATTCTCTCAGCTTGGCTTGCACGACTCCTGATTCCGATTGTGATTATTTACAACATGGTCTTTTATCAATCGGGAAGCTTGAGCTTAATGCTCTTTAGTTTTGGTTCGGCGTTCATTATTTTCTTTGCTTATCTGGCTTTATTTAAAGACCGCTTATTGGCACTTTGCGTAAGTTATACCAACATGGGATGGCTTGGTTTTCCTTTTGCTATGGCTTTATTCGGTCCTGAAGCAACTGCTCCAATTGTTGCTTTATATATTGGAATGTCGCTTTTTGGCAATGCTTGGGCTGTGACTGCCGTTACTACGGCACCGCAAAGTAAGCTCAATATATTAAAAAAGGTTTTAACTTCTCCGCCTTGTATATCGATATTCTGTGCTGTTGTACTCAGACTTTTAGGGACCCAACATATCGAAAGCCCTGCTATACATTGGGTTTATGAGGTTGCTAAATTTGCAATGACTTTTGCAGGTATGTGTGTGCTTGGAATGTGGCTGCGCCGTACCAGAGTTTATGCAAAAGATTTAATTTACAGTACAAAAGCTCAAGCATTTAAAGTGGCCTGTGGATTTGTACTTTGTGGATTAAGTTATAGATTTTTACAGATTCCAAATATAAATCAGCACATCGGTGTAATGTTTTTAATGTTCTGTCTGCCGCCAGCAGCCAATATTGTAGCTCTAGAAACTCATTATCAAGGGACGGGTAGATCTGCTGCTTATATTGCTTCAGGGACGATTGTGAGTTGTGTGTGTATTGCGATTTATGCAGTGTTTTTACACTTGTTCGTCTAATTAATTATTTAATTATAAGTTTCCTGCACTTGCTGGTGCGAAGGCGGCATGGATGCCGCCAGTTAGACTGTGGCACAGGGAAGTGCCATCAGTCTAACAAAAGATTTTTGCTTACTTTTCATCTTTGAAAAGTAAGGTTCGCCTATACAAAGTTTAATCTGTTTTAACGCTGTATAGTTTGGCCGTGTGATCAGCCTACTTCTGCAAGCTCTCTCTAAATAACTGCATCGCTTGCCCACGATGACTAATCTTATTCTTATCTTCTTTAGACAACTCAGCGCTAGAAACTTGTAGCTCTGGCAACCAGAACAGTGGGTCATAGCCAAAACCATTTTCACCACGTGGCGCTTCTAAAATTTCACCATGCCAGATGCCTTGGAAAATTTGTGGCAATGGATCTTCCGCATGCGTTACTAGAGCAAGTACACACACAAACATGCCTTCAATCACTTCACCATTTTTACGAAATGGTAAAAGATCATTTAATAATTTGGCATTGTTCGCTGCATCGTCACCGTGTTCTCCAGCATAACGTGCTGAATAAATACCAGGTGCGCCGCCTAAGACTGGTACACAAATACCAGAGTCGTCAGCCATAGCAGGTTTACCTGAAATTTTAGAGGCATGACGCGCTTTAATAATGGCATTTTCAATAAAGCTTAAGCCGTCTTCAATGGCGTCGGGAATATTTAGGTGACCCTGAGGAATAATTTCTACAGGCAACTTGAGCTGTTCAAAAAGTTTTTCAAACTCTGCGACTTTACCTTTGTTGTTACTTGCAAGGACTAAAGAGCCCTGATCAAACCAATGTGGGGTAGACATAAGATAACCAAACTTTATAACCAATATTGAACGTGAGCTATGTTACGTGTTTTTTGAAAGGGGATATAGAGCAAAACAAATGGAATATAAAATTAGAAGCTTAAAAAACTAAAACCACCTTATAGGTGATATAAGGTGGTTTTAGTCGAGTAAGTATAAGCTGGATTATTATTGTGCTTGAATCCATTTATCCGCGCGGTCACGTGCCATACGGATTTGCTCTTGAGTTAAGTTTGCAGCAAGAGCCGTCTTTTTACCTTCAGATAAGCTAATCACTTTATTGTCGAGCATGCCATCACGAGTTGAAAGTTCATACCACTGGTAAGCACCTACGTAGTTTTTCTTTTGCTCTTCCATCATCGCGAGGTTGTAGCTTGCACGGTTATCGCCGTTACTTGCCGCTTTTTCGAAATATTTACGAGCCATAGCTTCGTCTTTCTTAACGCCAATACCATCAGCATACATACGGCCAACATTTAATTGCGCAGGTGAAAGACCTTGATCAGCAGCAGCTTTAAACCATGCAAATGCTTGTTTATCGTCTTTTGCTACATCTTTGCCGTATTGATAACGTGTACCAAGATAAAACTGTGCTCCAGCTTGACCCGCTTGAGCAGCTTTTTGAAGGTCATGAATCCCCATTGTGGAGAAGCGCGCAGCTTGGCTCGCAACCGATTGTGGCTGGGCGATATAATCTGCATGAGCCTGCATACTTAGCAGTCCTGCAATTAGTGTGCTAAATAATGTCTTTTTCATAGTGCACTCACTCGATAAATAGCGACTTCACCAAACAAATTCGGAACATGTTTGCTTAACAGGCTTCCCTGCTGGTTTCCATTGACGGCGAGTCGATTAATAATTTGTATTTGATTTTCCGCACATAGTGCTTCGAAATCTTTAAACGTACATAAATGAATGTTGGGGGTGTTATACCACATATATGGTAGAGCATCCGATACAGGCATCATCCCTTTTAATGCTAGAAAAGAGCGAGTCTTCCAGTGTGCAAAGTTTGGAAAAGTGATAATGGCCTGTTTACCCACACGCACCATGTCTCTTAATAAAACATCGGGTGCATCTACGGCTTGCAAAGCCTGTGCCATAACCACATAGTCAAAAGACTGGTCGGCAAAACGGCTTAAACCGAGATTCAAATCTTGTTGAATAATATTTAACCCGCGACTGACGGCAATTGCAATCTTTTCTTGATCAATTTCTAAACCATAAGCACGAATTTGATGCTTTTGGCTCATATGAGCGAGTAATTCACCGTCACCACACCCTAAATCGAGTACGCTAGAGCCGGGTTTAATCCACTTTTCTGCTAGTTGTTGATCAATACGCATTAGCTTGCCTCCAGTGAAGTCGATTTTAAATGTTCTTCACCGCCTAAGAAAGCGCGCAGTGTTTTGACATACAGTGGAATCGGGAATAAGAACGAGTCATGACCTTGTTCAGCATCAATATCAAGATAACTTACCGGTTTATGATTGGTAATGAGTGCATCTACAATTTCTTGTGAGCGACTTGGTGCAAAACGCCAGTCAGTGGTGAATGAGACAATCAGAAACTGGCATTTGGTTTTACTCATCGCTTCTGTAAGCGAGTGACCGTACTCACGCGATGGATCAAAATAATCCAAAGCTTTGGTCATAATGAGATAAGTATTGGCATCAAAGTTACGACTAAACTGTTCACCTTGATAACGGAGATAACTTTCGACCTGAAACTCGACATCAAAACCATACATAAACTTGCCGGATTTTAAATCACGACCAAATTTTTGTTTCATGGCTTCTTCAGAAAGATAGGTAATATGGCCGACCATACGAGCCAAAATTAGACCACGCTTCGGATAGCTATCATTTTCCAAATAACGACCATGATGGAAGTCCGGGTCAGACAGAATGGACTGACGTGCCACTTCGTTAAACGCAATATTTTGTGCTGAAAGCTTTGGCGCACTGGCAATAACGACACATTTTTGTAAACGGTCAGGGTAGTCTACCGACCATTGTAATGCCTGCATGCCACCCAAAGAACCACCGACCACCGCATACCAGACACTTATTCCTAAGCGGTCAGAAAGCATGGCTTGAGTTTTGACCCAGTCACGGACCGTTACTAACGGGAAATCTGGACCATAGGGACGATTGTCATTTTCAGGATTTGGTGAAGTTGGACCAGTTGATCCACTACATCCGCCAATATTATTAAGCGCAACTACAAAAAATTTATTTGTGTCGATTGCCTTGCCCGGGCCAATACAGCTATCCCACCATCCAGCTTTTTTATCATCTTCATGGTGATAACCCGCTGCATGATGATGTCCGGAAAGGGCATGGCAGATTAAAATCGCATTTGATTTATCTGCATTTAAAGTGCCGTAAGTTTCAACCATTAACTCAAAGCGCGGTAAAACACGGCCACATTCAAGATGTAAGGGTTCTTCAAATTGGAACTTTTGCGGAGTGACTAACCCCACTGAGTCAGCTGGAAAAGACACGGGAACATTTCGCCTTTTAAATCTTTCAGGAATAAAAAGAAAGGATACCAAGCTAGGTATCCTTTCCAAAGTCTTTTTTTTAATTAAACAGCGGCGGCAACAACCTGATCTGTACTTAAAACACCTTGATCAATCAAACGGTTGGTACATGCAATAATAGCTTCAATAGATGAAGTGACTGTGTTGTCGTGAACACCTGCACCAAATGAGCCTCTGCCTGTACCTTTCACTTGAAGTTCAATTAAGGTTAATGCTTTGGCATTTGCACCTGAACTAATACTGCGTTCTTCGTAGTTCAATACATCAATTGGTAATTGAAGTGCATTTAAGAATGCAGAGATTGGACCATTACCTTCGCCACGTAATTGTTGAGTTTCACCTTCAACATCAATCTCAAGTTCAATAATTTGAGTACCATTAATGTCAGATAACTTATAGTTTTTGACCGTGTAATGGTGGTTTTTCACTTCAACATACGTGTCTTTAAATAAGGTCCAGATTTGTTTAGCGCTAATCTCTGTACCATTCTCATCAGTATATTGTTGAACAACTTGACTAAATTCGATTTGTAAGCGACGAGGCAATACAACGTTATAGTTTGATTCTAATAAGTAAGCGATACCGCCTTTACCAGACTGACTATTTACACGAATGACAGCATCATAGTCGCGGCCCAAATCTTTCGGATCGATTGGTAAGTAAGGCATATCCCAGATTTCTTCGTTTTTCTGGTATTCAAAGCCTTTTTTGATTGCGTCCTGATGCGAACCAGAGAATGCAGTAAATACCAAGTCACCTGCATATGGATGACGAGGGTGTACAGGTAAACCAGTACATTCTTCAACCGTTGCAATGACTTCATTAATATTAGAGAAATCTAACTCTGGTGCTACACCTTGGGTGTACATGTTCAATGCAATTGCAGCAACGTCAACGTTACCGGTACGTTCGCCGTTACCAAATACGCAGCCTTCAACACGGTCGGCACCTGCCATAATGGCAAGTTCTGATGCAGCAATACCACAGCCACGGTCATTGTGACAGTGAACAGAAATAATCACGCCATCACGACGTGCCAAATTACGATGCATCCATTCGATTTGGTCTGCATAAACATTTGGTGTTGAAACTTCGACAGTCGCAGGTAAGTTCAAAATAACTTTATGATCTGGACGTGCATCCCAAATTTCTGTAACCGCATCACAGACTTCTTTTGCTACTTCTAATTCAGTTGCAGAGAAGCATTCTGGGCTATACTGGAAAATCCAGTCAGTTTCAGGATATTGCGCAGCATATTCTTTCACTTTCTGAGCTGCATTCACCGCCAACTGTTTTGCGCCATTAATATCTACATTCAACACTTTTTGACGGAAAGTTGGAGAGTTAGAGTTATAAATGTGCACAATTGCACGCTTAGCACCTGCTAAAGCTTCGAAAGTACGCTCAATTAAATGGTCACGTGCCTGAACCAATACTTCAATGTATACATCATCAGGAATATGATTTTCTTCGATCAACATACGAGTAAAATCGAAGTCAATTTGAGACGCAGAAGGGAAGCCGATTTCAATATGTTTAAAACCGATTTTTACAAGCATTTTGAACATTTTGAACTTTTGTTCCATGTTCATCGGTTCAAAAATTGCTTGGTTACCATCACGTAAATCCGTGCTCATCCAGATTGGCGCTTTTGTAATTTCATTATTTGGCCATTGGCGATCTGGTAAATCGACTCGCTGGTACATACGGCGGTATTTTTTGCTAGGGTCAGCCAACATCATGAGAAAACTCCTTATCTCGTAGCACGGTTGCGTCAAGTATCGTGTGAAAGGCAACGTCTACAGTTATATATGGTATCTAATACAGAAAAATTAAAGGGAATTTGAAAAGGTCTGCTCTAAAATACAGACAAAAATTTATACGCGCGCGAGGCGCAGCATCAGGAGTTCGAGATGATGTCTTGCTTGAGTAGGCTGGGCAAACAAGTAATTCGTTTTCATCTATAGACCATGAAATAGTAAGTTTGGTGGTTTGCAAATATGCTTATTGTTTAGATATACCACATCTAAACGATGATTACACGTTGTGCAAAAGTCTTATAAAGATTTTAATTTCAGTGTTTAGAAAATAATTTTCTAATTTTGCATTGTTTTATATTTTGTCGAAAATAATTTTCATTATTTTGCCTTATTGAGATAAAAATAATTAATTAGCTAAAATAAGGCAAAAATAAATAGTGTTACAGTTCAGCCCATTTACGCATGAGATTATGGTAAAGGTTAGTCAGTTTAATTACTTCGCTATGATTATCACCCAGTTGCATTCTTAGGTTTTGTACCGTTTGATCTAAGTTAAAAAGCATATGTCGCTCGGCGTCATCACGAACCATACTTTGCACCCAGAAAAAAGAAGCAATACGGCAGCCAGAAGTAATTGCAGTCACTTCATGTAAGCTGGTGGATGGATATAAAATCATATCTCCTGCTGGGAGTTTCACTTCGTGATAACCATAAGTGTCTTCCACGACCAGATCACCACCTTCATATTCTTCAGGTTCGCTTAAAAATAAAGTGCATGACAAATCAGTTCTAAGCCGTTCGTTTGTACCACGTATGCGTCGGATAGAATTATCTACATGGAAACCAAAAGACTCCTGATTCTCATAACGATTAAAAAGAGGAGGGATGATATCAAGTGGAATTGCAGCAGATAAAAATAAAGGGTGTGTGCCTAGTGCCTCAAGAATAATATTGCTGAGATGGTGAGTAAGAGGGTGATCTTCAGGTAGCTGCTGATTGCGTTTTACAGTTGCAGAGAGTGTACCAGCGGTTACTTTGCCATTGACCCATTCAATTTTATCCATTTCATTACGAAAATATTGGACCTGCTCTTTACTCAAGACATTGGGAATATGATGGATCACGGTGATACCTGCGAGTAATAATAGTAGAAAATTAAAATAGCCTCTAACAAGAGAGGCTATTTTATATTATAAACCATAAAAATATTATGGGATTTTAGGTTAACTTAGTATTTAAAGTTAACTGCTAGAACTGCACTACGGCCTTCTGCTTCTGTTGCATAGTGAGAAGCGTAAGCTTTAGTGAAATAGCGCTTATCAGATAGGTTGTTGATATTTAATTGAAGATCAACATTTTTATTTACGTTGTAACGTGCCATCGCATCGTAACGTACGTAAGATGGAACCCATTTAGTATTCGCTACATCACCATATACTTTGTCAGAGTAAACAGCGCCAGCGCCTACCGTCAATTGTGGAAGTACTTTATAGGTAGTCCATAACGTAGCAGCTTGCTTAGGTACGTTTGGCATTTGGTTGCCATTATAAATGGATTGGTCAGTACATTTTCCGCTACGGCAAGATTTACCATTTTTGGTTAGTTCACTGTCTAAATAAGTATAGCCAGCTGAAATGTTCCATTTATCAGTAATTTCACCATTTAAGCCTAATTCAAAACCATCAACTTTACTTTCACCTACATTTGCATAAGTAGTTGGGTCGATTTGTACACGTGTATTTTGTTTTTCAGTACGGAAAATAGCAGCTGTTAAATTTAGGTGGTTATCTAGGAAATCCCATTTCGTACCGATTTCAAATGTTTGTGCCTCTTCGGGATCAATCATTTGATTATTGGCATTAATTGTTTCGCTATTATCCCCCCAACCTGCATTTAAGCCGACTGGACTAGCTGAGGTTGCATAGCTTGTATAAATTGAGCCATTCTCTGTTGGTTTAAATGTAATGCCCGCTTGATAGGTCACGAAATCTGAATCATTTTTTGCTGTATAGGCCGCTGCACTAGAAGTGGCTAAGAAGTTTTGTTCAGCTTCAAACTTATCCCAACGTAGGCCAAGATCTAATAACCATTTTGGTGTGATCTCAATATTGTCGAGTAAGTAGACAGAAGTACTTTCTACAGTTGCATCAAAGTCTGGGCGTGCTTGTAAACGGTCAACAAATGGCTTTTGAGTTGGACCATTGAGCGAAGTACACCAATTTGTTGATAAGTCTGAACAATCGCTATAGAAGCCAGTACTAGAAACATTACCTTTGGCATCAATAATGTTATAGCCGCCTTTATCAGTTTTTTGTTTGCTGTACTCTGCTCCTACATTAAATCTGTGCTTTAAGAAGCCAGTATCAAATTTACCTGTAAGTGCTAATTGATCGGTAAATGTCTCACTATCTGTAATAGCTGAGTTCAAACGATGCCAAACAAGACCTTTGCCAACATTACCTTTTGAGTCATCTGGGTTTGTCCAGACATAATCATTTTTTGATTTGGCATACATGGCCGTATTAGTAATAGTTATATTGTCGGTAAGGTCGTGTTCTAATTTAATTGTACCGATGTGATTTTCTTGCTTTTGAAAATCTCGATCTTTCCAGCCGTAATATGTACCTTGTTTGACTTCAGCCGGTTTACCTTGAGCTTTTCCAAGAGATGAATCCCAATAAGGAATACCTGAATCAGGTTTATCATCAGTTTGTAAATAATAGTAGCTCAAAGTTGCACGTGTCGGTGTATCTAAGCCAAAAGTAATACTTGGTGCAATACCAACACGTTTATATTCAGCCCCATTACTTTGGCCAGCCTTTTCATTTTGATGTCCCAAAACAGCTACACGTGCTGCAATGCCATTTCCAAAATCTTTATTACCATCTAAAGTGATACGTTGGTAGTTATCAGTACCAGCGGCTACTGAGCCTTCTAGAAAATCACCCTTTTTAGCTACCTTGGAAATCATATTGATGCTGCCACCAACTGAACCTGCACCACCCATTGCTGATGCGGAACCTTTGGTTACCTCTACTTGCTCGACCGCAAACATTTCACGGTTTTGTGAGGTAGAGTTGCGGATACCATCAATATACATAGAGCTTTCTGAACTATAACCACGGATGAAAGGTCGATCACCATTCGGATTACCGCCTTCACCTGCACCTAAAGTAATGCCAGGAACAGTACGCAATGCATCTGCTAAAGTTGTTACTTTTGTATCTTCTATAAGTTGTTTTGAGATAACTGATACTGATTTAGGAGTATCTAGAAGGGGAGCAACAAATTTAGAGTTTGCTGATTGATCAACCTTTAAAGATTCTTCTTGAGTCGCTTTAGTATGGATAGTTGGTAATTGCGAAACTGCTTCTTGCGCCATCGCAGTTGTTGCTATCATCGAGAGCGATGAGGCGATTGCAGAGGAAACAATTTTTTTACGTGTTCTAATCAATGACATGACTTTCAGGACTTAAATATAAACGTTATGCGAATAATAATAATTCTTATTTATATGTACAGTTTGTGTTAATTGGATTTGCCGATAGAATTATGAAGAAAATGTGAAAGTTTTAATCACTTTTAGTTACAAATTGGCCCTAATTAATTGATTAAACTTAACTGTTTAGAAAAACGATAACTTTATTAAAATTAATTGTAATTTTAGATTTGTAAAGGATAGTTAAAAAATTACTTTTGCTTAACGTTGCATTAAAAAAAATTAAAAAATCATAAAATTACTGTGAAATTTCCTAAAAATACGTCCTTCAATTTTATGATCTGATCGGTTAATTTTGTATATCTTGAAAGTTGTCATATAATACAGCACTTTTTTAAAAACTGTTCCTACTAACTAATTTTTATCGAGGAAGCCATGCAAGTAACGACTGAAGCGGTTTCGGGCGTTGCCCGTCGTTTAAATGTTTCTGTACCGACGAGCCGTATTAACGAGCAATTTGAAGCTCGTTTGAAGCGCACTGCCAAAACTGTGAAGATCAACGGCTTCCGTCCGGGCAAAGTACCTGCAAACGTTGTTCGCCGCGAATACGGTGCAAGTATTTATCAAGAAGTTGTGAATGACATCATTCGTGACAGCGTATTTGAAGCAATTCAACAAGAAAAAATCAATGCGGTAGGTATGCCGAACATTGAGAAAGTTGAACACAAAGAAGATGCTTTAGTTTTTGAAGCAACTGTAGAAGTTTATCCTGAAGTTGAAGTAAAAGCATTTGACGGTTTGGAAGTTGAACGTAAAACAGCTGAAATTAAAGACGCTGACGTTGACACCATGATCGAAAACTTGCAAAAGCAACGTCAAACTTGGGCTGTAACCAAGGGTATGGCGAAAAAAGACATGCAAGTGACTTTTGACTTCGAAGGTTCTATCGACGGTGAGAAGTTCGAAGGCGGTTCTGCTGAAGACTTTAAACTTGTGTTAGGTTCAGGCCGTATGATTCCTGGCTTCGAAGACGGCATCATTGGCATGAAAGCTGGTGAAGAGAAAGTTATTGATGTAACTTTCCCTGAAGATTACCAAGCTGAAAACTTAGCGGGTAAAGCAGCTCAGTTCAAAATCACTGTGAAGCAAGTTGAAAAGCCTAAACTTCCAGAGATTGATGCTGAATTCTTAAAAATCTTCGGTGTTTCTGAAGAAGAAGGCATTGAAAAATTAAAAGCTGACGTTCGTAAAAACATGGAACGTGAAGTTCGCAATGGTTTACGTAACCAAGTTAAACAAGCTGCATTTGATGCTCTTGTTGCTGCTAACGAAATTGAAGTTCCAGCTGCCATGGTTGCTCAAGAAATTGACCGTCAACGTCAACAAATGGTTCAACAATTCACTCAACAATTTGGTGGTGCGGGCGCGCAATCTTTTGACAAGAGCATGCTTCCTGACGAATTGTTCAAAGAACAAGCAGAACGTTCTGTTAAGCTTGGCGTATTGGTAAGCAAAGTATTAGCTGATGCTAAACTTGAAGTTGACCAAGCACGTGTTGATGCTTACATCGACGACATGGCTTCTTCTTATGAAGATCCAACTGAAGTGATTGAATACTTCAAAAATGATGCTCAACAACGCGCTCAAATTGAAGCTGTTGTGTTAGAAGATCAAGTTGTTGATCACATCTTAGCTTCTGCTAAAGTGACTGACAAAGCAGTATCTTACGAAGATTTATTGAAAGAACAACAAGCTCGCCGTATGGGCTAATCTTTTGAGAAGTCAGGAAAAGGCGCTTTAGGCGCCTTTTTCATTTTTAGGTATATGGTTAATTTGAGTACGTCTTAAGTACTTAGGTATAAATAATATAATATTTCAGTGCGAACCTTTTGCAATTTGAGAAATTATCCCGCATATTGTTGCCATAGGTTAAGTCACAAAAAATTTAGGAATAAATAACGTATGTATGTTCCAACAATTGAAAATGCTTTAGTTCCTGTTGTGGTTGAACAATCTTCTCGCGGCGAACGTTCTTTTGATATTTATTCACGACTTTTACGTGAGCGCGTCATTTTTCTAACTGGTGAAGTTGAAGACAACATGGCAAATTTGATTGTTGCCCAAATGTTGTTCTTGGAAGCTGAAAACCCAGATAAAGATATCCATCTTTATATTAACTCGCCAGGTGGTTCGGTCACTGCTGGTATGGCGATTTATGACACGATGCAATTTATTAAACCTGATGTAGTGACATACTGTATGGGGCAGGCTGCATCTATGGGCGCATTCTTATTAAATGCTGGTGCTAAAGGTAAACGCTATTGCCTTGAAAATGCACGTGTAATGATTCACCAACCATTAGGTGGATTCCGTGGTCAAGCATCAGATATTGAAATTCATGCTCGTGAAATTCTATTTATTAAAGAGCGTTTGAACCGTTTGATGGCAGAACACAGTGGTCAAGACTATGACACGATTGCTCGTGATACCGATCGTGATAACTTTATGACTGCACAAGCAGCAAAAGAATATGGCTTGGTCGATCAGGTATTAAGTAAGCGTCCATAAGGGAAAATATTAAGTGGCTTGAGTTGTTGGAAAACGCCTCCATATAGTCATTTAACCCTATCGCTTGCCCTCATATTTAAGATTCTATTTGTGGAGAGAATATGTCCGAACATCCTCAAGGACAAAAACATTGTTCATTTTGCGGTAAAACGCAGTCTGAAGTCGGGAAACTGATTGCGGGCGAGGACGCATATATTTGTAATGAGTGTGTAGATGTCTGCTTAGACCTTGTACAAACCAGCCAACAGGTTGAAGCAGGTGACTGGGCGAGCAAGGCATTGCCAAAACCACATGAAATACGTGCTGCGCTTGATCAATATGTAATTGGTCAGGATCTTGCCAAAAAGACATTATCTGTTGCCGTTTATAACCATTATAAGCGTTTGAAAGTCGGGCAATCTGGTCATGTGTCTAAAGATGTGGAAATTGCTAAAAGTAACATTCTACTGATTGGGCCTACCGGTTCAGGTAAAACATTACTTGCTCAAACATTGGCTCGTTTGTTAGATGTGCCGTTTGCAATGGCAGATGCGACTACTTTGACTGAAGCGGGTTATGTTGGCGAAGACGTTGAAAATATCGTACAAAAGCTTTTGCAAAAAGCAGATTACGATGTAGAAAAAGCTCAAAAGGGCATTATCTACATTGATGAAATCGACAAGATTACACGTAAATCTGAAAATCCATCGATTACTCGTGATGTGTCTGGTGAAGGTGTACAACAAGCTTTGCTTAAGATGATTGAAGGTACTGTAGCTTCAATTCCACCACAAGGTGGACGTAAACATCCGCAGCAAGAGTTCATTCAAATTGATACCTCAAATATCCTATTTATTTGTGGTGGTGCATTTGCTGGACTGGAAAAAATTGTACAACAGCGTCAAGAGAAAGGTGGAATTGGCTTTACGGCTGATGTTAAAAACAAAGATGAAACCAAAAAACTTGCTGAATTATTCCGTCAAGTTGAGCCAACCGATTTAGTTAAATTTGGTTTAATTCCAGAATTCATTGGCCGTTTACCAGTGATTGCAACGCTTGAAGAGCTTGATGAAGAAGCATTAATGCAAATTTTGACTGAACCGAAAAATGCATTAACTCGTCAGTATCAATACCTGTTCAATATGGAAAATGTTGACCTCGTATTTGAAGATTCAGCTTTACGTGCAGTGGCTAAGCGAGCGCTTGAGCGTAATACCGGAGCTCGTGGCCTACGTTCGATTTTGGAAAATGTTCTACTTGAAACGATGTATGACTTGCCAAGCCGTACAGATGTAGGAACAGTTTTCATTAATGAAGCAGTTATTAATGGTGAAGCTGAACCTGTCTACAAGTCAGAACGTCAGCCTAAAGAAGCAGTAACACATGAAAGTGTTGCCAAGGCAGATTTAAAAGTAATTGATTCGAAGTCTGCTTAGATTTCATTCATCTAAAAAGCATGAATTGCCTCGGTGATTCATGCTTTTTTTGTTTTCAATTCATGTAGGTGGTGTTAATCTAAAAAAACAAAATACGCATAGTTTTGCGATATAGAAAAAATCAAAAGAAAACGCTTTGAGGGATGTCATGCGTTATTTAATTATTGCTTTAAGTTGTGCCGCATTACTTGCAGGTTGCCAAAGTTCATCACACTTAGAAAAGAATTCAGGTGAGCTGACCGCCACTTTACCTAAAGTTGATGTTGATAAAGAACCCGGTTTATTGGATCAATATCGTTTAGGGGGCTTCACTGTAGGGGGATGGGTAAATCAAAAGTTAGGTCAGACATTTGCGCCAGTTAAACCCCAAAATGAGCAGGCAGCAGTTGTCTATCTTTACCGGCCAGACACGAAATGGAATCGTCAGGAAATTGCAGCCATCAATTTATTTGTAAATGGAAAACGAATTCCAAGTTTATTGCATAACCATTATTACTGGATTGAACTGCCAGCAGGAACTTACCGTATTTCAGCAAGCCGCCCTTTGTTGGGGATTCATTTTCAAGAACCTAAATATATCGATATTACGGTAGATGCAGGAGCATCTTATTATTTGAAGTATGATGAAGAAAATAAAATGGACCGTAGTGAGCACACGGGTCCATTTATGTTAATGCAAGATAATATTGGTCGTAGAGAAATTGCATTTACCGAGCTTAAATCTTCTAGCTATAATTTTGTTGCTGAAGATGCTTCAGGAAAAATACGTCATAAACCCCAAGAGTTAAAACCTGCTAAATATAATGAAAAGTCAGATGTACATCTGATAAAACCATTTAAATTGTGGAATCTCTTAACGTGGTAACAATTTGAGGTCGATAAAGAAAAGTTAAGGCTTTTCTTTATCTTTCATTAAGGGTGCAATAATTTTTAGCATTTCTTCTTGCATATGATCTCGTGCTTTAGGGTCATTAAAAGTTTGCTGTCCCAATTCCATCATATATTCTGAAATTTGCCCCATAATCTGTACATTTTTACGGGTAATTGATTGGCCTTCTGGGGTTTTCAAAAACTTTAAATTTGCTTGGATTTCTTCTTCGGTATACGTTTTTAAATAAATATCTTGTAAGGCTTGAGTCGTTTTAGGGCTGCTAATCAGCTGGTTACTCGAATCTTTTAAAAGTAAGCCTAACTTTTTCGCTGCCTCTTTTTCTTTCGGGCCTAAAGTTTTGATGCCCGTAATATTGCTAATGATCTGTTCAGCTTGTTGATCATAGTAAGGCGTTAACTCATTGATTGATTCTTTCAATAGATAATCAATTTGGCTCATTTGCATGAGTTCTTTCACTGAACTTAACTTGGCAGGAGAAGCAAATAAGCTTGTAGTAATACAGCTTAGACAGAGACTGATTGAAAGATTTTTAAGAATAGGGCGAATAGTCATGAAATGACCTATATGCAGTGTAGGGCGGGTGGGTGTATTCATTAATAGCACAGATTGGCGAACCAATTGTTACAATTCTTTTCAATTTCAAAAAAATATTAAAAGGCATAAAAAAAGCACCGAATCCGGTGCTTTTCTTGATTAGCCAGCTGCGGCATCGATTACTGGAATTTTACCAATTTTCGCTTGCCAGATTTTTGGAGCTACTGCGTGAATTGATGTACCGTTTACATCAACTGCAACAGATACAGGCATATCTTCCACTACAAATTTGTAGATTGCTTCCATACCCAAGTCTGCAAATGCAACCACTTCAGCTTCGCGAACAGCTTTAGATACGAGGTAAGCTGCACCGCCAACTGCCATAAGGTAAGTTGCTTTGTTGTCCTTGATTGCTTCAATTGCTGTAGGACCACGATCAGCTTTACCGATCATACCGAATAGACCGGTATGCTCGAGTACTTTACGTGTGAATTTGTCCATACGTGTAGCCGTTGTAGGACCGGCAGGACCAACCACTTCATCACGTACCGGATCAACAGGACCAACGTAGTAAATAAACTTGCCTTTAAGATCAACCGGTAACTCTTCACCGTTGTCGATCATTTCAACCATACGTTTATGTGCAGCATCACGACCTGTGTACATTGTCCCGCTAAGAAGTAATGTGTCGCCTGGTTTCCAAGAATCCATTTCTTCTTGAGTAATGGTATCAAGGTTTACACGTTTAGATTGTGAAGCATCCCAAGTTACAGATGGGTAGTCTTCAAGTTTTGGTGCTTGAATATGAGCTACACCTGAACCATCAAGCTGGAAGTGAGCGTGACGAGTCGCAGCACAGTTAGGAATCATACCTACTGGTTTGCCAGCAGCGTGACATGGGTAGTCTTTGATTTTAATGTCAAGAACAGTCGTTAAACCGCCAAGACCTTGTGCACCAATACCAAGAGCGTTTACTTTTTCAAAGATTTCGATACGAAGTTCTTCGATTTTGTTCTCTGGTCCACGGCGAAGTAATTCGTCCATGTTGATTTCTTCCATGAGCGCTTCTTTCGCAAGCATCATGGCTTTTTCAGCAGTACCACCAATACCGATACCGAGCATACCAGGAGGACACCAGCCTGCACCCATAGTTGGAACGGTTTTAAGAACCCAGTCAACAATCGAGTCAGATGGGTTAAGCATCGCAAGTTTAGATTTGTTTTCTGAACCGCCACCTTTAGCAGCAACAGTGATATCTACTTTGTTACCTGGTACGAGTTTGTAGTGAATAACGGCAGGGGTGTTATCTTTTGTATTTTTACGACCAAATGCAGGGTCAGCAAGAACAGATGCACGAAGAACGTTGCTGTTTTCAAGGTAACCTTGGCGAACACCTTCATTTACTGCATCGTCTAAGCTCATTGTTAAATCAAATTTAACATCTAAGCCCACTTCAAGGAAAACGTTAACAATACCAGTATCTTGGCAAATTGGACGATGACCTTCCGCACACATGCGAGAGTTAATTAAAATCTGTGCAATTGCATCCTTTGCAGCTTTGTTTTCTTCGCGATCATAAGCACGGCTCATCGCTTGGATAAAGTCTTGCGGGTGATAGTACGAAATAAACTGTAGGGCGTCCTTGATTGATGTAATCAAGTCATCTTGTTTGATAATCGTTGTCATACCAAAAAATCTCTTGAGCGGGCTGTTAGCTAGCGGGCTAAATTATATGACAAAAAGACAATCTTGTGGGGGATTGGTTGATCTTTTGACCGAAAGTCGAATAACACAAAGGCTAAGTTATTTAAAATTAAGAACAACCTAGAATCCGGCTTATTTTTAAAAAATAAAAAAAGCCATTTGAGCGGATATCAAATGGCGAGAGGTAGAAAAGATTAAATGATATTAATTATTTGGCAGCAGCTTGTTGCTCGGCCTGAATGGCTGTTAATGCGATAGTAAAGACGATGTCATCTACTAAAGCACCACGAGACAAGTCATTGACTGGCTTATTTAGGCCTTGCAGCATTGGGCCAACGCTAACTACATTTGCTGCACGTTGTACTGCTTTATAGGTTGTGTTTCCTGTATTTAAGTCAGGGAAAATAAACACATTGGCACGGCCGGCAACGCGTGAGTCTGGTGCCTTTTGGCGTCCTACACTTTCAACTGAAGCCGCATCGTATTGTAGTGGACCGTCAATCAGTAAATCAGGGCGACGTTGCTGTGCAATTTGAGTCGCTTGCTGTACTTTCTCAACATCAGCACCCGTTCCAGATGTACCAGTTGAGTAGCTGATCATGGCAATACGTGGGTCAATTCCAAACGCTTTTGCAGAGTCAGCAGACTGAATCGCAATTTCGGCAAGCTGTTCGGCTGTAGGATCCGGGTTAATTGCACAGTCACCGTAGACATAGACTTCATCCGGTAAAAGCATAAAGAAAATGGATGAAACCAGTGAGTACGCTGGTGCGGTTTTAATCAGCTGGAACGCTGGACGCACTGTATTGGCGGTTGTATGAACTGCCCCCGAAACTAATCCATCCACATGATCTAGAGCTAGCATCATGGTGCCGAGAACTACAGTATCTTGTAATTGCTCTTTAGCTTGTAGGTCGTTGAGTTTGCCTTTGCGGAGTTCAACCATTGGTGCAATATATTGGTCACGGATCTGATCTGGATCAATAATTTCTAACCCGGCTGGTAACTCGATACCACGTGCTTTTGCTACGTCATGTACAGTTTCTGGTTTTGCTAACAAAATACAATGCGCAATACCACGAGCCTGACATATAGCAGCAGCTTCAATAGTGCGTGGCTCATCACCTTCTGGAAGGACAATCCGTTTTTTAGCTGCAATCGATTTTTGTACCAGTTCATGACGGAATGCAGAAGGGGAAAGGCGTGGTGTAGCACCGTTATTACTATGCTGTTTAAGCCATTCGACATCTATGTGACTGGAAACAAATCGGGTCACTTGTTCGGCACGTTCAGTGTCATCGGTTGGAATTTCATTACCAAAATCGGATAGGCGCTGCGCAGTTTCTAGTGTATTTAAATGGGTATGTAAAATTGGCAACCCTTGTTTAATTGCACTTTGGCAAAACTCTAAAAGCTTGGGAGCAGGAGCTTCACGCTCAGTCAACACCAAGCCTGCCAGTGGAATACCATTACTGGTGGCGAGACTACTTGCCAGTAATACATCGGTACGTTCAGAGGCGCTAATGATCAGTTCACCAGCAATGAATTTATTCAGTTCATATTCAATGCTTGAGGCAATTAAACTTGAGTGCAAAATACGACGTGTTTTTGCTTCGCCTTGATTTACCCATTGGCCATCAATCACGCTCGCGATATCTAATGTTCTAGGTACACTTAAGGTATTACTAAACGGAACTAGACCAATAATTGGTAAATCGCTTGATCCAAAGTAGCGGTTATATTTTTGCAATTCTGCCGTAAATTTTGCGATGTCTTCAGTTGGACGTAACGATGGGTCAAATGCAACAGGTATTTGAGCTGTTTCTTCCGACAACCCGCGTGTACGCATAAAGAGTACGCCTGCTGTTCGGTTAGAGGTTGCACCACCAAACTGCCGTAAGTGAGCTTCAACTTTCTCTGCTGTTTTACGTGGGTTTTGAATATCTGCTGTACTGACTAAAACCACTTCAGCATCAAGCGCTTGAGCAAGGCTTGCATTAAGTTCACTGGCAAAATGGTCTTGCCCATTTGGTAATAAGCCTTCAACAATAATCACATTATTGTCTGCTGCGATACTGCGATGAAGACTTACTGCTTCTTCAAGTAACTCATCGATTTCACCAGCCGCAATGCGTTGGGTTAGCTTTTCATGAGAAATGGATTGAACAGTTTTGCTTTGAAATAAATGACCAAATAAAGAGGTAGTTCGGTCTAAATTTTCTTGATCTACCTGAGAGAACGGTTTTAAAAAGCCTGCTTTAATCCCATTACAATCAAGTGCATAAATCATACCTAAGCAGGCAGAGGTTAAACCAACCCCTTCACCTGTAGGAATTAATAAAATTGTATTCATATAAACCTATAAATAAATGAATAGCGTTTTTTAACTTCTGTAATTAAGCAAGGCTAACTTCAGGAGATGTATTTTGTGAAACCTCTACAACCTGACGAGTTTCTTTGGCAATACGGCCTTCTTCATCGGTTGGAATCACCCAGATTTGTGGGCCTGTGCCGCTATCTATACGGCCTTCAGTGCCACGTTTTAAATTGTTGTTCTGGTCTTTATCGAGCTGTAAACCGAAATGAGGTAAATAAGCTAGAGTTTTCTCACGAATATAAGCAGAGTTCTCACCAATACCGCCTGTAAAGATCAAGCCATCAATACTTGGTAAACCACAGCTTAGGGCAGCAAGTGATTTTGCAAGGCGATAGCTAAATACTTCAATCGCGAGGCAAGCATCCTCATTGCCATTTTCAGCAGCTTCAATCACTGTACGCATATCGTTAGAGAGTTGTGATAAGCCAAGTAATCCACTTTCGTTATTTAAAACTTTATCGATTTTTGCTAAGTCCCAGCCAAGATTTTTAGCAAGGAAGCTGTGTAAGCTTGGATCGACATCACCACTACGTGTTCCCATTACAACACCTTCAAGTGGAGTAAGGCCCATAGAAGTATCAACACTTTGTCCATTCCACACTGCACAAGTCGAGCTACCATTGCCCAAGTGTGCTGTTAACCAACCGCCTTTTTGGAATTTTCCTGCCAGTTCACTGCCGCGGTCAGACACATAAGCATGGCTTGTACCGTGGAAACCATAGCGACGAACATTATGTTCTGTATACAAAAACTTAGGGATTGCATAACGGTATGCATGTGCAGGCATAGTTTGATGAAATGCGGTGTCAAATACGGCAACTTGAGGTAATTCAGGGAAAAGGCGCATCGTTGCTTCAATCCCGATTAAGTGAGCAGGATTATGAAGCGGTGCAAGCGGAGTGGCTGCACGAATACGTTCTACAATTTCAGGGGTGAGTAATTCAGCTTTGGTAAGGCTTCCACCATGTACGACACGGTGACCGATTGCTTGAGGTTTATAGTTTGCAAGACGTGCAAGTAAAGTTTCTAAAGCTTTGGCGTGGTCAGCATAAGGAATTGAAAGCTCTAGCGGTTCTCCACCGACAGTAATCCCTTTAATACGAGCATCAGCTGCCCCTAAGTTTTCTGCTAAACCGTAAATACGATCTTCACGACGCTCTGAAACCAGTGCGTATTTAATAGATGAAGAACCGCAATTAATAACTAATACTGATGTAGCCACGTTGAAATACCCAAGTCCTGATATAAAAATAGTTTTCCTAACTTCCTGATCAAAAGGCATTAATTGTGTGATGCATTAAGAGCAGGTTGTGATGTTTTAACATGTGTTGTTTTTCTGTCCAAGATAGACTTTAGCCCATTAGACTTAAGCACTATCGACCATTAAATTTTTTATAACTAATATTCGCTCAGTATAAAGCTTAACCACTGTATTTATTGTTTTTTTGTAGAAGAATTAAACAGTTTTTTGTATATATTTATGAAAGGTAGATTTCTATTTAATGTATTTTTCAAATATTTGGTATAAATTTTTTAAGAAAAAAGAAGTGCTGTTATTTTAATCAAACTAGAGGGGAGTATTACAAATAATATACGTAAATGAAATTAAATTTTAATCGTTTATATATAGGTTAAAATGAATAAATCATAAACATTTTTAATATAAAACTTAGTATAAAAAAGTCGGTATTAATACATTTATAAGAATAATTTATTGCTTTGATATTATGAGAATTTTCTCATAGTTAATAGAGGCAGATTTACCAATAAATATAGTCAAAAATAAAACCAGCTTCTCGTTTAAAACTTAAACATAATTTGTATTTAATACCGATGCTCGAGTATTACCGTAAAGTTGACTAGGGCTTGCATGTCGCTTTTTGCCTTAATAATATTGTTCCTCCCCCTTATCAAATGATGATGAAATATATCATTTGGTCTATTTTTATGTTCCGGCTTATCCGGTTGTACAGGAGCGTCCAGCATGGACTTGCCGAATCCAGTATTGGCAAAAGTTACTGAACGTGTAATTGCGCGTAGCCAAAAAACTCGTTCTGCATATTTACAACGTATTGAACATGCCCAAGGCAAATTCCCAGCTCGTGGTGCACTCTCATGTGCCAACCTGGCTCATGGTTTTGCTGGCATGGAAGATAATGAAAAATTAATTATTAAAGTTGGCCGTGAACCAAATATTGGCATTGTGTCTTCATATAATGAAATGCTTTCAGCACATGCCCCATATAAAACATTCCCTGACATTATAAAAACAGCTGCACGTGAAAATGGTGGTGTTGCACAGTTTGCGGGCGGTGTACCGGCAATGTGTGATGGTATTACTCAAGGTAATGCCGGTATGGAATTATCACTATTTTCACGTGAAACCATTGCGATGGGGACTGCGATTGCACTTTCCCATAACATGTTTGATGCCGCATTGTGTCTCGGGGTATGCGATAAGATTGTTCCGGGCTTGCTGATTGGTGCTTTGCAGTTTGGTTATCTACCAACCATTTTTGTACCTGCGGGGCCAATGAGTAGCGGTTTGTCGAATGATGATAAAGCTAAAATCCGCCAGCAATTCGCGACAGGTCAAGTAGGACGCGATGCCCTACTTGAAGCTGAATCGGCTGCCTATCATGGTCAAGGAACATGTACATTCTATGGTACTGCGAACAGTAACCAAATGTTGATGGAAGTGATGGGCTTACATTTGCCAAGTGCGGCATTTGTTCATCCTCATACCCCATTACGTGATGCGCTCACTGCTGAAGCTGCTAAACGTGTACTTGACTTAACTGCCGAGCGAGGCAACTACACGCCGATTGGCCATGTTATTGATGAAAAAGCCATTATCAATGGCATTGTGGCTCTATTGGCTACAGGCGGTTCAACCAACCATACGTTGCATCTTATTGCGATTGCGCGTGCGGCTGGCATTTTAATTGACTGGGATGACTTTGATGAGTTGTCTGCTGTTGTTCCATTGCTCGCAAAAATCTATCCAAATGGTAAGGCCGATGTAAACCATTTCCAAGCTGCGGGTGGGGTAGCATTCCTTATTCGTAACTTACTTGAGGCTGGTTTGTTACATAACGATGTGACGACCGTCGCTGGTAAAGGTTTACAGCATTACACCAAAGAACCGAAATTGATTGACGGTAAGCTTACTTGGGTTGACGGGGTAGTTCAAAGCCTTGATGACAAAGTACTCCGTAGCATTGATGCGCCGTTTCAGCCAGATGGCGGATTGCGCTTAATGCAAGGTCGCCTTGGCCGTGGTGTTATCAAGATTTCTGCGGTTGCTCCAGAGCACCGTAAAGTGAAAGCACCGGCAATTGTTTTTGACTCGCAAGAAGCGGTACAGGCAGCGTTTGATCGTGGTGAATTGCACCGAGACTTTATTGCGGTTGTTCGTTTCCAAGGTGCGCGTGCTAATGGTATGCCTGAGTTGCACCGCTTGACTCCTGTGTTGGGTGTTTTACAAGATCAAGGCTTCCATGTTGCATTAGTAACCGATGGCCGTATGTCTGGTGCTTCAGGCAAAGTACCGGCAGTCATTCATTTGTCTCCAGAAGCGTTATTGAACGGCCCGATTGGCAAAGTTCAAACCGGGGATATGTTAATTATTGATGCTGAAGCTGGTGTACTTGATATTGAGTTAGATGAGCAGACTTGGCAGTCACGTCCTGTTGCTCAACCAGAACATCAGGCAGAAAACGAAGTTGGTTTTGGCCGTGAATTATTTGGTGTGTTCCGTGCGGCAGCAGCGCCTGCTGAACATGGCGCATCTGTGTTTGGTGCACTTGTTGGCGAAGAGCCACAAGGGCAGATTTAAGACAAAGGAATTACAAAGTAATGAGCAAGATTGAAGATGTTGTCAAATTAGGTCCAGTAATTCCGGTGTTGGCTTTTGACTCTGCCGAACAAGGTGAACATGTATCACGTGCGTTGCATGCTGGTGGTGTAAAGGTACTGGAAATTACTTTACGTACAGCAGCTGGGCTTGCTGCCATTGAACGTGCATCTCAGTTAGCAGATGACATTGTGGTAGGTGTAGGAACGATTACTAAGCCTGAGCATTGCGCGCAAGCTAAAAAGGCTGGTGCTAAATTTGGGGTATCACCTGGTTTGACCAAAGACTTACATTTGGCTGCACAAGATGCAGGTTTACCTCTTTTACCAGGCGTAATGACACCGAGTGATCTTATTCAAGCGATTGAGTTGGGCTACGACATTGTGAAGTTTTTCCCTGCTCAACAGGCAGGTGGGGTTGAGATGCTAAAAGCATTTTATGGTCCATTTCCAAACTTACGTTTCTGCCCAACAGGTGGAATTACAGCAGAGACAGCTCCAGATTTCTTAAAGCAACCTAATGTGGTGTGTGTAGGTGGGTCATGGTTAACGCCTAAACCTGTTGTCGCTGCACAAGATTGGGCTGAAATTACCCGTTTAGCCCAAATTGCAAGCCAGTTGTGAGTTTTACGAAAGTAATTGTGGTTTAAAAATCTAAAGTGTCTTTTAGGTGCTTTAGATTTTTTGTGATGCTGTGACTGGCGGTTGCCAGTCATACTAAATATAAAAAATGAGTGCTTCAACAATGAGTATATCTCTGGTTGAAGACCTTTATTTAGGCAGTGCCTAGATAACATTATTCCAAGGAGAAAGTGTCACATGGAGACGGTTCAGGGTGGCATGTTGCTTGTCTATACTTTAATTGCGATCGTTGCTTTGATTGTCATGATCGCGAAGTTTAGAATTTACCCCTTTTTAGTTCTTATTATTGTTTCTCTTGGTTTAGCTCTTGCAGTTGGCATGCCAATGGACGGGATTGTTAAATCATATGAAGCAGGTACCGGTAAAACACTAGGTCACCTTGCGATTGTGATTGCGTTAGGAACCATGCTTGGCAAGATGATGGCCGAGTCAGGTGGTGCAGAGCGAATAGCAATTACTTTAATTAAATGGTTTGGTGAAAAACATATTCACTGGGCCATGATGTTCATTGCGTTAATTGTAGGGCTTCCGGTATTTTTTGAAGTTGGTTTTGTACTTCTTATTCCAATTGCATTCAATATTGCCAAACGTACAGGTAAATCATTATTAATTGTTGGTTTACCTATGGTTGCGGGTCTATCGGTCGTACATGGGTTGATTCCACCGCATCCAGCCGCTTTGCTTGCGGTACAGGCTTACCATGCCGACATCGGTAAAACCATTATGTACAGTTTGTTGGTTGGCGTCCCGACGGCGGTTGTTGCAGGTCCATTGTATGCATTATGGATCAACAAATATGTCAAATTGCCTGAAAATAATCCTTTAGCAAAGCAGTTTGTTGAAGCAGATGCTAACAACACACGTGAATTGCCGAGCTTTGGGATTACCTTATTTACGATCATGCTACCAGTTGCATTGATGCTAGTTGGTAGTTGGGCAGATGTTTTCTTTGCACCAAAAACGTTCCCAAATGAGTTATTACGCTTTATTGGTACTTCTGATATTGCATTGCTTATTGCTGTTTTGGTCAGCTTTATTACTTTTGGCACCATGCAGGGTTTTAACCGTGAACAAATTGAAAAATTCTGTGGTGGATGTCTAGCTTCAATTGCGGGTATTTTGCTGATTGTTGGTGCTGGTGGCGGTTTCGGCGGTATTTTAAGAGACAGCGGAATTTCTAATGAAATCGTCTCTACTGCTTTAAAAGCAAACCTTTCACCATTGTTATTAGGATGGCTTGTTGCTGCTCTCATACGTCTGGCAACAGGTTCGGCTACTGTTGCGATGGCCACGGCTTGTAGCATTGTTGCACCTATTGCGGCAGCAGCAGGTGTAGTCGTTAGACCTGAACTTTTAGTATTAGCGACAGGTTCTGGATCATTAATTTTCTCGCATGTAAACGATGCTGGTTTCTGGCTAATCAAAGAATATTTTGGAATGACAGTTGGGCAGACACTGAAGACTTGGTCTGTACTGGAAACAATTATTTCGGTACTTGGTTTGTCTTTCACATTGTTGCTTAGTGCTGTTTTGTAATTAGAGGTAGGTAATCCATGATAGTGATAGCAATGGGTGTTTGTGGCACAGGGAAAACCCTTATTGGTGAGTTGTTATCAGAGCGTTTGGCTTGTGAGTTTCTTGATGGCGATACGCTTCATTCAGCTGCAAATAAAAGTAAGATGAGCCAAGGTATCCCTTTAACCGATGAAGACCGCTTGCCGTGGTTGCAAGCTATTCGTCAGGCAATTGAAGCAAAACAAAGAGATGGTGAAACGGCTGTGTTTACATGCTCATCTTTAAAGCGGATGTATCGCGATATTTTAAGAGGGCAGGACCAAAATGTTAAGTTTGTATATCTAAAAGGTTCTTATGAACTATTACAGCAAAGACTTGCAGAAAGATCTGGTCATTTTTTTGATCCAGCATTGTTACAAACCCAACTAGATACATTAGAGGAACCTGATGTGAATGAAGCAATTGCTATTGATATTGCTCTCACACCAGAACAGATCATTGAACAAGTTATCCAGAAGCTAGGGGTAACTGATAGTGTGTGTCGGGGGTAAATTCATCTAGAAAATATCGAAACTATCCATGCTTTAAGAATTCACCTTGTGGTCTACGGTTCAAGCAAGGTGAGTACTGATAATAATAGTGGTATTGATCCGAATAAAACCTGATTACAGGGGCGAGTTCGGGAATATATAAAAGACATACAAATAATAAGGTATTAAGAAGAATGAATCAGTTAAATAATTTACAGCATAAATTTCCAGTAGTGGACGGTATTCCTGAAAGTGTACGTTTGCCATCTCAAATTCATCAGCGTGTCTCACTCGTGGATGGTGAGTTGAAGTTATGGGCTGGTGCAACCAAGAAAACATTATCTCCGATCTGGATACAGCAGCCTGACGGTAGCCTACAGCAAGTTGAACTTGGTAGTTACCCAGTCATGGGCGAAAAAGAAAGCGATGAAGCATTAGAAGCAGCGGTACGAGCTTATAACAATGGTCGTGGCGAATGGCCAATGATGAAGGTTAGTGAGCGTATTGCATGTATGCAAAATTTCATTCAGCGCATGGTAGAGCAACGAGATTTGATTATTAAGCTGATCATGTGGGAAATTGGCAAGAGCTTGGCCGATTCAGAGAAAGAATTTGATCGTACTATTACCTACATGCGTCAAACCATTGATGCCCTGAAAGATCTGGATAATGCTAACTCCCGCTTTGTAATTGCTGAAGGCACCATTGGTCAAATTCGTCGTACTCCATTAGGTGTTGTGTTGTGTATGGGACCATACAACTACCCGCTGAACGAAACCTTCGCAACCCTGATCCCGGCTATGCTGATGGGTAATACTATTATTTTTAAACCACCTCAATTTGGAACCTTACTATTTGAACCATTGCTAGAGGCATTTCGTGATTCATTTCCAAAAGGGGTGATCAATACCATTTATGCACCAGGTTCTCTAGTGGTGCCGCATTTGCTGGCATCTGGGCAAATTAATGTACTGGCACTGATTGGTTCTAGTAAAGTGGCCGACCACTTGAAAAAGCAACATCCTAAATCTCACCGTCTGCGTGCGATTTTGGGGTTGGATGCGAAGAATGCAGCTATCATTTTGCCAGATGCTGATTTGGACCTGACAGTGAAAGAGTGCCTGTTGGGTGCATTGTCATTCAATGGTCAGCGTTGTACAGCTTTAAAAATGCTGATGGTGCACCGTTCGATAGCCGATGAGTTTGTTAACCGTTTAACGACTGAGCTGGCTAAGTTGAAAGTAGGTATGCCGTGGGAAAAAGGTGTATCTATTACGCCGCTACCGGGCATGCACCGTACAGCCTACATGACTGAAGTGATTGAAGATGCTGTGGCAAAAGGAGCAAAAGTGGTTAATCCGGAAGGTGGTGAATTTTGCAAAACCATGTTCTATCCGGCCGTAGTTTATCCAGTGACTGAGGGGATGAGACTGTATCGCGAAGAACAGTTTGGTCCAGTGGTACCAGTTGCTGTTTATGATGATATTGAAACTGTATTGGATTATGTCACTACTTCTGATCATGGTCAGCAGGTGAGTATTTTTGGTAGTGACCCAGCGCAAATTGGCCATTTAGTCGACACACTCGTACATCAAGTTTGTCGTGTAAACATCAACTGTCAGTGTCAACGTGGTCCTGATGTATTCCCATTTGGTGGCCGTAAAGATTCTGCAGAAGGTACACTTTCTGTGCATGATGCGCTTCGTGCATTCTCGATTCGCTCTATGATTGCGGCTAAACAGACGGATGACAGTAAAGGTATGCTGGCTTCTATGGTGTCTGAGCACTATTCTAAATTTGTGAATACCGACTTTATTTTCTAATTGATCTATGGTTAAAAAAACCAGCCTTCGGGCTGGCTTTTTTATGGGAAATAACAAAATAAAAACGCCTGATATGGATCAGGCGTTTTTATTTAAGTAGGAGGCTTATTGACGAATTTGACCGTCACCTAACACAATCCATTTTTGAGAAGTTAAACCTTCTAAGCCAACAGGGCCGCGTGCATGAATCTTATCTGTTGAGATACCAATTTCAGCACCTAAACCATATTCAAAGCCATCGGCAAAACGAGTTGATGCATTAACTACGACAGAGCTTGAATCTACACGAGCCAAGAACTGACGAGCTAAAGTGTAGTTCTCTGTCACAATTGCATCGGTATGATGCGAACCATATTTGTTGATATGGTCAATTGCTTCATCAATACCGCTAACCACTTTAACTGCAAGAATTGGCCCTAAATATTCGGTATACCAATCTTCTTCTGTCGCAGGTTTTACAGTAGTACCCAAAATACGACGTGTTTCTGGGCAACCACGTAACTCAACTTGTTTTTCAGCATAAAGCTCAGCAATGTGTGGTAAGAAAACTTCTGCAATTTTTTCATCAACGAGCAGAGTTTCCATTGCATTACAAACGCCGTAACGATGTGTTTTAGCATTCAAGGTAATTGGTAATGCTTTTTGTAAGTCTGCTTGTGCTTCCACAAACACATGACAGTTACCATCAAGATGCTTAATTACAGGAATACGAGCTTCGTTGGTTACACGCTCAATTAAGCTTTTACCACCACGTGGAACAATGACATCTACATACTCAGCCATAGTAATGAGGTGACCAACCGCTGCGCGGTCAGAAGTTTCAATCACTTGTACTGAGTGCTCAGGTAAACCAGCAACTTTTAAGCCATGCTTCACCGCTTCTGCGATTGCTTTATTTGACTCAAGTGCTTCTGAGCCACCACGTAAAATAATGGCATTGCCCGATTTAATTGCTAAAGATGCAGCTTCAAGTGTGACATTTGGACGTGATTCGTAAATCATACCAACGACACCTAGAGGTACACGCATTTTCCCAATTTGAATGCCTGTGGGGCGATATGCAAGATCCGTAATTTCCCCAATTGGATCGACAAGCGCGATCACATCTTTTAAACCTTGCAACATCCCTTTAAAACGTGCGGGCGTAAGCTCAAGACGATCAAGTAAGGCGCTGTCGAGCTGGTTGCTACGACCTTTTTCCATGTCGATTTGATTCGCCGCCAAGATAGCTGCTTGGTTGTTTTCCAAAGCAGTATAAATAGCAGAGAGTGCATGATTTTTAAGTGAGGTAGAAGCACTTGTTAAGACGCGTGAAGCATCACGTGCTTGTTGCCCAACTTTTTGCATATATTGTTCAATTGAATCTTGCATAGCATTTTTTAATCATTTACCAATGACTACGATAGTAGCAGTCAAATGCGGAACAATGAATGGCTTTTTTGGAAAAATGTGACCGCTATAAAAAAACATTTAAATATTTTGCAAACTATTCGCGGCTTAAACAGGATGAGCGGTCAATTCAGCGATTGCGTATATTTCAGACAATTGTTTAGAATGGACTTGTGCAATACAAACTAATACAAATTTTAAAGATTTGTGCATAAAAGATTACATGTTCAAGAAGGAACTCTTGCAGCATAAAAAAATTACAGCAAGGAGGAAGCAAGGATATGAATTCCATTATTCAAATGGATTCGGAGATAAACCAAGCTTATGCCGGTTTTGGGTTTTTCGATATCTACCATAGAGATAGTTTTAAACAGCCGGCTCGTACCACATGGATTGACGGTTGGAAAATTGAATACATGGCGATTGCAGACCCACAAACGATTCACAAAACACCGATTGTGATTGTTGGTGGTGCTTTTCAAAATTTTAACTCGTATAAATATTGTGTTGAGCAACTATTTGAAAGTGGCCCGGTGATTTTAATCGACTTGCCATCTATGGGCGCAAATCAACAAATTACCAATCGAGATACCGGAATTTCTGCTGGAACATTAGAGCTTCCCGATTTGTCGGAAATGTTAGGACGTTGGCTAGATATCGTCGGAATTCAAAAAGTTTCTGTAATGGGAATGTCGTTGGGTTCAGTTGTTGCTTCATGTTTTGCTTATCATCGTCCAGATTTGATGGACCGTATGATTTTAATGGGTGTCATGCAAAAGACCCGTAAAAGCTGGCGGATGATTCTGGAAGAGTCGCTCAAACTCATGCAAGAAAATCGTATGGAAGAGTTTGGGCAAGCGGTAATTTTATATTTGGTGAATCATGCCAAATTAGATAAAACACGTATGTCGCCTACAGCTAAAAAATTATTTTTTAGGCAAATGGCAGAATTTACGGGTACTGAAAGAGAACGTTATGAAATTAACTGTAATCGCCTTTTGCGTTTAACAGATGTACCTATTCCAGAATGTAAGACACTGGTCGCAGCAGGGCAGTACGATAGTTTTACTTTGCCTCATGAAAATGCCAATTTTGCTTTGCAATGTCCGGATATGGAATTTGCTCTGATTGCTAACGCCGACCATGTGCCGCAGCTCCAGCGCCGTAAAGAAACTATGAGTTTGTTCACTTCATTTTTGAAAGGTGAATCTATCCAAAATCTGGATGGCATTATTCCAATGACGCGTGAGCAAATGCAAAACATGGAACGCCGAGGTGAAGAGCGTATACCAGTTCTCCAGCCTAAAACGAAACTGAGCCACCGTGAATGTGAAACAGAGGTGCCAGTGACGATTGTTGACGTGACTTTTTTTGGAATGTATTTGAAATTAGATGATGTAGCACAGCTTGAGTTTGTAAATGAACATCCACGTGATTTGGCTTTACATTTAGAAGATGAAGAGGGTGCTTTCTCGATTGAGTGTTTAATTTTTGAAGCTACTGAACAAGGAGTCCGTGCCTTATTTAAACATGGTAGCTTTGAGCTTGCTGACCGTTTAAGCCGCTTCATTGCTCGCCAGAAACAAGCAGCTTAACGTTTAATTCTTTTATGATTTGGAAGCCTCAAAACTCACGAGGCTTCCATTTTTTATTTTAATTGAGCATGGATAGTCCAGACTAAGTCGCCTAAATGCTCTTCATCGCTGTTTTTAGAAACTTGTCCAAAGAATATTTGAGGTTGTTCAACGTTAACTTGACTAAAGCCTGCATCTTTAAAAAAGTCTTTCACTTCTAGTGGAGTCTTAAAATGAAAACTAAATGAGCTTCGAGACATAAGTTTAAGTAATTTACTACTGTTCCAGATAATACTAGCAAGTTTGTTTTTAACGGGTTCAGGATACAGGTCAGTTAAATAATGAAGCTTTTTAAAGGAAGCGCCATAGTGGGCAATGGATTGGATCAGTTGCTTTAATAAGTCTTTATCAAAATAGTTAATTAAACCTTCACTGATTACAACTAATGGGCGATTAGAGTCAAACACTTCGAATGCTTGAGCAAAGGCTTCGGTAAATAAATCGACTGATAAAACTTCAGGTGCATTTTTTTCAATTTGTTGTAATGCATTTTGCTTTGTCTGAGCCATATCGGGCAAATCAAGCTCTCGATAGCTAATGGAAGGATAATGCTGCCTAAACCACCAACCACGTGGTGATAAACCACAAGCAATTTCAAGCACCTGTAAATCAGGGTTTTCTTGAATTAACTTCTCTAAATCATGATCAAGCATGGTATGGCGCTGTTTAAGCGTCGTGCGCATGCTGCCGCCCACATATTTCTCTGCCCAAGACTCTAATGGGTGAACTAAATATGCCAGTGATTTGCCTTTGCTGGTGGCAAGTGCTTCATGTGAGATCCCCATTTGATACCAGATATAACCCGTATAGTGGGCTGTAAAAGAGATGTGGCGGTGTTTTGAAAGGTGTTGTGTCATTCGTCCTGAACTCGATTTATTGTTTTTGTGTGATCTTCATTATTAATAACAATGAAGAGGTTCTAATGCATTGATGGTGAATGAACCTGCATGGCGGAGCCCTGTCAATTAGGTTGGCATTCTGGGATGAACTTTCAGTTGGAGTTACTTTTCTTTCGGGAAAAGTAACCAAAACCATTGTCATACGCAAAACCTGTTCACTTTCTGCATCTATCAAATATATTGAAGCAATCAATATCCTTCAGCAGATGAGCAGGTTGCGTATGACTTATCCGCGTATCAGATAGTGAATAGGTTTTTGTAGCCAATTAAAATTTTACTAACTTAAATCGAATTTTTAAACTCTTCAATGGCTGTTTTGACAGCTTGCCAGTCATTTCCAAGCGATAAAGTTTCACCAACTTGGATTTGTGGAATTCGACCACGCATACGTTCTAAACGCTCTTGATTTGGTAGTTCTAAGTTTGCAATACCATCGAGTGCTGTACATGCTGCACTACGGTCATTACACACTAGCCCCATATCACAGCCTGCTGCCAGAGCTGCTTGAATACGCGCGTCTGCACCCCCAGCGACACAAGCAGCTTGCATGCTTAAGTCATCGGAGAAAAGTACGCCATTAAACTTCAAGCGATTACGAAGGACTTCTTGAATCCAGAAAGGTGAGAAACCTGCCGGATTTGGGTCAACCTGATCATAAATCACATGTGCAGGCATGAGCGCATCTAGCTCAGGCATAAGCTTAATAAAGCTTTGCATGTCATGATTATAAATTTCGTCATAGCTACGGCTATCGATTGCGGCTGCGACATGTGAATCGGCTTTTACCGAACCGTGACCAGGGAAGTGCTTACCGGTATTTGCCATGCCGGCTTTTTTCATACCGCGCATAAATGCACCAGCAAGTGGAGCGATATCTTCGATATTTTTAGAGAAGCCACGGTCACCAATTACATCGCTAATTGCATTCAGATCTAAAACTGGCGCAAAACTAAAATCGATCCCCACAGCCAAAACTTCAGTTGCCATTAACCAGCCGCACTGTTCAGCTAATTCAAGTGCTTTTTGAGGTTGAGTGATATAGAGCTCGCCAAAACGGCCCATGGCTGGCAATAATGTAAAGCCAGATTTTAGACGTTGAACGCGACCACCTTCTTGGTCGACAGCAATCAAAATATCTGGGCGAACTTGGCGCATATGGTCGGTTAAAGCACGGACTTGTTGTGGTGATTCAATATTTCGTGCAAATAAAATCATGCCACCGACTTGCGGAGCTTGTAATAGTTCAATATCTTCTTGAGTAAGTTCTGTGCCGGCTATGTCCAGCATCAACGCGCCAATCATATTGGTTCCATTTGAATTTTGATTGAAAAACAATAAGCGAATTTTGCAATGATTTGCTACATTTTGTCAGTACAGAATATGATAAAACTACACGGTATAAACAATTTAGTTGGTTAAGATGTTGAATCTGCTTAGTTCATATCGAAAACAGAGCGTGTAAGATACGAACACCCAAGGAAGTATTAAGAATTTATGAAACTTCAAACTATAGCTTGTGCAGTAGCAATCGCGACTGGCGGTTTATTCTTCTCTCATACGATGAACGAAGCAAGAGCAGCAACCAATACTGCTGCTGTTTCTCAATCGATCCAGCCAACGCAAGAGCAAGCCTTGGTGGCTCGTCAACTGGCAACTTTAGTAGACCGCCAACATTATTTAAATATGCGTCTGGATGCGAACACATCTAACCGTATTCTTGATATGTACTTAGACAGTCTTGATCCGGACCACTCATTATTTTTAGACGCTGAAGTTCAAAACTATAAAAAGCTCTATGGTTCAAATTTTGGTGCTTCATTAAAAGCGGGGAATTTAACTGGGCCATTTGCTATTCACCAGCAATATCGTGAGCGCTTAAAACAGTTTTATGAGTTCATGCTTGCTGAGTTGAAGAAACCACAAAATTTAAAACAGCCAAATACTTTTATTGAAGTAGACCGCGAAAAAGCACCGTATTTTAAAACGTCAGCTGAACAGCAAAATCACTGGCGTAAAATGCTGGTTTCTCAGTTAATTAATTTAACGATTAGCCGTGAAGAAGAGCAGGCGAAACAAAAGGCGTTAAAAGAAAACCCTTCACTTGCTGATGGTCAAGACTTAACAGGCCCAGAAGATTTAACGCCAGCTCAGACGTTGACTAAGCGTTATACGCGTCAGCTTGAAAGAATTAGTCGTGTGAAAAGCGACGATGTGTTGGATAAAACATTAAATGCAATGTTGGCAACTTATGATCCGCACAGTAACTATTATCCGCCAATTGATGCGATAGAGCTGAACCGCCAAACAACCTTACAACTTGAAGGTATTGGGGTATCGATTCGCCCAGAACGTGGTAATGAAGATTACACCAAGATTGAAACTATTGTAGAAGGTGGTCCTGCAAGTAAGTCTGGTCAAGTGAAATCAGGAGACCGAATCGTTGGTGTCGCTCAAGAGGGCGGCAAAATGATCGATGTGGTCGGCTGGTCGAGTTCGGAAATTGTTGGGTTGATTCGTGGTAAGCGCGGTACAAAAGTAACGTTGAAGCTTCTTGGTGCTGGTGCATCAATGAGTCAAGCACGCAATGTGACTTTGGTACGTGATGTTATTCAAGAAGAAGATGCCGGTGTTCGTTCACGTACAGTTGAAGTGACACGTGATGGTAAAAAGCATCTATTAGGTGTGATTGAAATTCCATCGTTCTATTTTGACTATCGTTCACGTCGTGCCGGTCAACAATATCGCTCAGTTTCTGAAGATACTGCAAATGCGTTTGAGGCATTAAAAGCCAAGAAAGTTGAAGGTATTATTATTGACCTGCGTAATGACCCAGGTGGCTCATTAGAAGAAGTTGCACGTATGCTTGGACAAGTGATTAAGTCAGGTCCAGTTGTGCAAATTCGTGATGGTAATGGCAACGTAAGTGTATTTGAAGACAACGATGGTGGTCAGCAAATCTATACAGGTCCACTCGCTGTATTGGTGAACTTGGCATCAGCATCTGCAAGTGAAATTTACTCTGCTGCAATTCAAGATTATGAGCGTGGCATTATCATTGGTAGTACAACCACAGGTAAAGGTACAGCTCAGGTCCAACTCGATACTTTGGCATATGGTCAAGCAACCTTAACTCAGCGTAAATTCTACCGTGTAACTGGTGGTAGTACACAAAACAAAGGTGTAGTGCCAGATATTAAGCTTGTTGATATCTATAACGAAGAGTTTGGTGAGCGTAAATCGAAAAATGCGTTGAAGTGGGATACGATTCCGACTGCACCATTTAAGCGTGAAGGTTCAGTGCAGCCATATGTAGCGAAGCTGTCTCAACTTTCGGAACAACGCGTTGCTGTTGATCCACAGTTTAAGTATTTAAATAAACGTACAGCAATTGCGAAGGTTACGAGTGATCAGAAACAAGTTGTGCTTGATATTGATAAGCGCCGTGCAGAGCTTTTGAGTTTAGAAAAGCAAACTTTAGATGCTGAAAATGAACGTCGTATAGCAACAGGTCAAAAACCTTTCCCTAACTGGGAAAGCTATCAGGCTTCTTTAGATGCTCTAGCTGAATCTCGTGCCAAAATGAAAGCTAATCAACGTCCTGCGTTGCCAGAAGAAGAAACGTTCGTAAATGAAGCTGCGAATGTATTGATGGATTATGCGAAATTGCAGAACCGTTAAGTTCTCTTGTCTGCTTTATGAAAAAGCACGCTGTTCTCAGCGTGCTTTTTTAATTTTTATGTCAGTAAACTGTCATGCATTTATCATCAAAGTGTCAAGAAAGCTGCTTAATCTTTAAGCATGAAAATAAATATACTGATGGATGGCGCTATGCAAGGCTCATACGCGACAGCACTATTAAAACAACAGCAACTTCCTGAAAGCTTCCAATTCTATTTTAAACAAAAACAGCATTTGTCTAATACTCAGGAATTGCACCAACTTCACGAGTTGGTTCGTCCTCGTTTAAAAATTGCGATTGTGACAGAAACATGGCCGCCTGAAATTAATGGTGTAGCACTCTCTTTGTTGCAGTTATGCCAAGGTTTACAGAAACAAGGGCATAAAATTCTACTTGTTCGACCTGAGCAAAAAGCCAAATGTCATGATTTTTTGCCAGAACAAGAATGTCTGGTCATGTCACAAGCGATTCCAAAATATCCAACTTTGCAATTTGGCTGGCCCCAATATTTAAAAGTTTCAAAAGCTTTTGAAAAATTTGTGCCAGATGTCGTACATATTGTGACTGAAGGACCGTTAGGTTTAACAGCCATGCAAGCCGCAAAAGCCAAAGATATTCCGGTCTCTAGTGGTTTTCATTCGCCGTTTCAAGATTTTAGCAGGTTCTTCGATTTGGCCTTTTTGGTGAAGCCGATTCAAAAATACCTTTGCTGGTTCCATAACAATACTCAAGTGACCTGTGTTCCAAGTAAAGATACGGAAGAGGCTTTACGCGGTTTTGGCATTACATGTCCTCTAGTCGTTGTTGGGCGAGGAGTGGATACTACTCGGTTTTCACCAAAACATCGCTCAGAAAGCTTACGCCAGCAATGGGGCGTTGATTCCAATACACGTGTCATGTTGTATGTAGGTCGTTTATCACCGGAAAAAGAAGTCCAGCTGATCGTTGAGAGTTATGCAGCTATGCAAAACATTCAGCAACAGAAAACTAAACTGGTTGTGGTGGGAGATGGCCCGGATCTTGCTCGATTAAAAGCACTACCTGAAGCGAAAAATGTTATTTTTACGGGTAGTTTGCGCGGGCACGATTTGGCAGTCGCATATGCAAGTGCCGATGTCTTTGTATTTGCAAGCCAAGTTGAAACGTTTGGTAACGTAGTTTTGGAAGCAATGGCGAGCGGTTTGCCAGTTATCGCGTATGATTATGCATGTGCACACCAGTATTTAATACATGGCGTAAACGGTTGGTTAAGCCCGCTTGGGCATAAGAACCATTTTATACAACAAATTTATCAGCTTCCTTCAATACAACAACTTAGAGAAATGGGCATACAAGCCTGTCATAAAGTACAGCAAAGCGGTTGGCAACTTCCGGTACAGCAATTAGAACAGGCATTTTATCAGGTAGTGAAGGAACCCTCGGCGGACTTCACCTAAGTATCCTAAAATAGGAGAACAACCATGAAATTTAAGAATGCAAAAATAAAAATACTCGATCTCGATTTACGAGGCTGCTTATATCTCAATAATTTCTCTCATTCACAGCGTGTGGCATTATTCTTTAAAATTATTAGCCGTGCTGGTGACGGACCTTTTTGGTATCTTATGTTGGCGATTGTATGGGGAATGCAGGGCATTACCTATAGCTTGCAAATTATCTATTTGCTACTTGGTGGTTCGGTTGGGACAGCAATTTATAAATTCTTAAAACATAAAACCACGCGTCCACGTCCTTACCAAGTACATCAGGTGATTGTTCTCGGTGAAAGACCACTCGATCACTTTAGTTTTCCATCAGGTCATACGTTACATGCTGTCATGGTGACAATTGTGTTGGGGTATATCCAACCTGTGTTGCTTGCAGCGATGTTGCCGTTCATGGTGCTTGTGGCATTGTCTCGTATGGTACTTGGACTTCACTATCCGAGTGATGTGATTGTGGGCGCACTTATTGGTGCAGCAGTAGCAAGTCTGATTATTTTTGTCGCGCCATTATTGGGCATTGCTTTATAACGAACAGTAATTTTTATCAGCTTAAGCTATCGATTAGGTTTGTGGATTTGCTAAAGTACACAGTTCTTGATTTAGCAGATTAAACAGATAGGAGCCGCTATGGGCTTACGTTGGACAGATACGATTGATATTGCCATTGAATTGTCAGAAGCACATCCAGAAGTTGATCCGCAATGGATTCGGTTTACCGATTTACATGCATGGGTTTGTGCGTTACCAGACTTCAGTGATGACCCAAATAAATCAAGCGAAGGATTGCTAGAAGCTATCCAAATGGCTTGGTTGGATGAAGTTCGCTAAAAACAGTAGAAAAAATCGCAACTTTTACACATTCAAAGCTGATTATTGCCTATGACATCGGTATAATGCGGCAAATTTTTTAAAGTTTAAATCTTAAAATAAAGGAGCCACTCATGGCAATTGAACGTACTTTGTCTATCGTAAAGCCAGATGCTGTGTCTAAAAACCACATCGGTGAAATTTTTGCTCGTTTCGAAAAAGCGGGTTTAAAAATTGTTGCGACTAAAATGAAACACCTTTCTCAAGCTGATGCTGAAGGTTTCTATGCAGAGCACAAAGAACGTGGTTTCTTTGGTGACTTAGTTGCATTCATGACTTCTGGTCCAGTTGTAGTATCTGTTCTTGAAGGTGAAAACGCAGTTCTTGCTCACCGTGAAATCTTAGGTGCTACAAACCCTAAAGAAGCGGCTCCTGGTACTATCCGTGCTGATTTCGCTGTAAGCATCGACGAAAATGCTGCTCACGGTTCTGACTCAGTTGCTTCTGCAGAGCGTGAAATTGCTTACTTCTTTGCTGACAACGAGATCTGCCCACGCACTCGTTAATCGAAAGCATTCAAACCAGATAAGTGGTATACTACTTATCTGGTTTTTTTATTCTCTCAAGAGCATATTGTTTGATTCTTGAACAATATATTCTTTTTTTGACATGGTTTAGGTAAATACACATGAGTTCTGCAGTGGTCGTTTCATCTGAAAATCTTGATGGACAGCAGCAATCTTCGTCCACGCCAGCATCGCCTGCTGCCGAAAAAGTGAATTTACTCGGCATGTCACGTGCTGAATTAGAAAAATTCTTTGAAGATATTGGTGAGAAAAAGTTTCGTGCCGGTCAGGTTATGAAATGGATTCATCAATACTTTGTTACTGATTTTGCTGAAATGACCAATATTTCAGGTAAATTACGTGCAAAGCTTGAACAAATTTGTGAAATTAAAGCCCCTGAAGTCGTACACCGTCATTATTCAAAAGACGGAACACGTAAATGGGTGTTTCGCGTAGGTGAAGGTTCTGGCTCTTTAGTAGAAACTGTATTAATTCCTGCCGAAGATAAAACAGGTTCACGCAAAACTTTGTGTATTTCTTCACAAGTGGGCTGCGCATTGGACTGCTCATTTTGTTCAACAGGTAAGCAAGGTTTCCAGCGCGATTTAACGCCAGATGAAATTATTGGGCAACTTTGGATGGCAAACTATTCTTATATGGAAGAAGTGCCTGTTGCTGAGCGCGAGCGTTCAGTGACCAATGTCGTGATGATGGGTATGGGTGAGCCATTGCTCAACTACGATGCTGTATTAAGCTCAATGCACATTATGCTCGATGACTTTGCTTATGGTATGTCAAAACGTCGTGTGACTTTGTCAACGTCAGGTGTTGTGCCAAAAATTGACCAACTTGCGAAAGATATTGATGTTGCTTTAGCAATTTCCCTACATGCGCCAAATGATGAATTGCGTAATGAACTTGTGCCTATTAATAAAAAATATCCATTGGCTCAGTTGATTGCGGCATGTCAGCGTTATATTGCAAAAGATGGTAATGAAAGCGCGCGTAAACATGTGACCATTGAATATGTCATGTTAGAAGGTGTGAACGACCAACCTGAACATGCACAGCAGTTGCTTAAATTACTTAAAAACTTACCAAGTAAAATTAACTTGATTCCATTTAATCCGTTCCCTCATGCGCCATATGGACGCTCAAGTCGAAATCGTATCATCTCTTTCCAAAAAACTTTGTCTGATGCAGGATTTGTGTGTACGATTCGTCAAACACGTGGCGATGATATTGATGCCGCATGTGGACAATTGGTCGGCCAAGTTGCTGACCGTACGCGTCGTGCTGAGCAGTGGCAAAAGAAAGTGGCTCAACGACAAGAGATTTTACGTACACAAGGATAATATTGAGGGCAGACTTTGAGTACTCCGAAGTTGAAGATCATGTTATGTATGGGGGTTGCTGTTGCACTTTTGGCAAGTGGTTGTCAGACTTCGCAAACGGTTAAAAAGGACCCGGAAAAAGCAGTAAAAGTGCGTACGCAGCTTGCTGCCGAATACATTCGTTCTGGTGACTTGGATTCTGCAAAGCGTTCTCTTGACCAAGCGTTAAGTGTCGATAGTCGTGATGCAACGGCAAATATGATGATGGGTATTTTATTGCAACAAGAAGGCAGTAAACCCAATTTAGAAAAAGCAGAACATTACTTTAAGCGTGCAATTTCGTCTGAACCAGACAATGCTCAGGCACGTAATAATTATGGTACGTATTTGTACCAAATGGAGCGTTATAATGATGCTATTGAGCAATTTCGTATTGCTGGTGCAACATTAGGCTATGATCAACGTTACCAGGCTTTAGAAAATCTGGGGCGAATTTATTTAAAACTAGGCGATATTGCGAGTGCTGAAAAAACATTCAAACAAGCACTTCTTGCTAACCGCGACTCTTACATTTCAATGTTAGAGTTAGCAGAAATTTTTTATTTGCAGCAGCAGATTCCGGCTGCTACACAAATGTATGAACAATATGTTCGTACAGTGGGGCAGAAAAATCAGGGTGCACGCGCACTTTGGATTGGTTTAAGAGTGGCTCGAGCCAATGCGGATAAAATGGGAATGCAAGTTTTAGTAAACCAGTTACGTGCTTTATTCCCGGAAAGTCCAGAATATCAACGTTATTTGCAATTACAGTATAGTACTGAGGCCGTATGGAAATAAATCCTAATTCACAGCAGCCAACTGGCTCAAGCTTACCGACTTCTGCTTTAGGAAATATTCAACGTCCTGGTGAGTATTTACGTCAAATTCGTGTTTCTCAGAAAAAAGAATTAGAGCAAGTATCTTCAGATTTAAATATGCCGCTGAAAACGCTCAATGCGTTAGAACAAGACGACTATAAATCTTTGCCAGAAGCGACTTTTATCAAAGGCTATTATCGTTCTTATGCGAAGTATTTAAATACTGATGCAACTGCAATTATCCAGCGTTTTGATGAGATTTATGCAAACGATACTGGGCTTTTGCCAAATCATGCTTTAAACAACTCACCAATTAAAATCATGGGTAAATTACCGGGTTCTAATAGTGATCGTAACAAAAAATGGTTAAAGCGCGCACTGCTTGCAATTTTGATTATTGCTGTCGTGTCATTAATTGTGATGGGTGTCCAAAAATGGACCTCAAACAAAGAAGATGCTGAGCTGCCAAAAGCAAATCAGTCTAATGTTGAAGTTTTACCTATGAAAGGGAACACCTCTGCAACAGTGGGTGACCAATTGGTGTTAAACTTTAACCGTCCAACTTCTGTTCATATTGTAGATGCAACAGGGAAGGTTTTAGCGACGGGTCGTCAGGCATCGACTTTAACCTTAAATGGTGAGTCTCCATTCCAGATTCGTCTTGATGATGCAACGGCTGTGTCATTAAGTCTAAACCAAGAACAGATTTCATTGTCTCCATATACGGTAAACGGTAAAGCTGAATTCCGTTTATCCCGCTAATACCATGAGTTGAGCGATACAATGATAGAGAACCCAATTAAACGTCGACCAACACGTAAAATCCGTGTTGGTTCGGTCTATGTCGGTGGCGATGCACCTATTAGTGTGCAAAGTATGACAAATACCGAAACTTGCGATGTTGACGCAACTGTGGCTCAGATTGAGCGCTGTGTTGATGCAGGTGCAGATATTATGCGTGTTTCAGTACCTTCTATGGAAGCTGCTGAAGCCTTTGGTGCAATCCGTAAGCGTGTTTCAGTTCCATTAGTTGCTGATATCCATTTTGACCATAGAATTGCTTTGGCAGTTGCAGATTATGGCGCGGACTGCTTGCGTATTAACCCGGGCAATATCGGTTCAGACCAGAAAGTTCGTGAAGTTGTGGCTGCGGCACGTCATCACGGTATTTCTATGCGTATTGGCGTGAACGCGGGTTCTCTAGAAAAAGATTTACAGAAAAAATATGGCGAGCCTACAGGGCAGGCACTTCTTGAGTCAGCTTTACGTCATATTGATATTTTAGACCGTCTTGACTTCCATGAGTTTAAAGTCAGCGTAAAAGCATCGAATGTGTTTTTAACCATGGATGCTTATCGTTTGCTTTCACAACAAATTGATAATCCATTGCACTTGGGTGTAACCGAGGCTGGTATTTACCGTACAGGTACTGTGAAATCAGCGATTGCTCTTGGTGGGTTATTAATGGAAGGCATTGGCGATACGATGCGTATTTCGCTTGCTGCTGAACCTGAAGATGAAATCAAGATCGGTTTTGATATCTTAAAATCGCTTGGCCTACGTTCTAATGGTATTAACTTTATTGCTTGTCCAAGTTGTTCTCGCCAAGAATTTAACGTGATTCAGGTGATGCAGGCTTTAGAAGAGCGTTTAGAAGATATCCGTACACCAATGGACGTTTCGGTTATTGGCTGTAAGGTAAATGGCCCAGGTGAAGCAAAAGAAGCAGATATCGGGGTTGTTGGGGCTGCGCCTCGTTCATTGGTTTATCGTAATGGTGAAAAAAGCCATTTAATTGATACCAATCAATTGGTTGATGAAATCGAAACTATGGTTCGTCAACGTGTTCAAGAGCTTGAAGAAGCTAAATCTAAAGAAATTATTCGTAGTTCATCATGAGTTCAATTGTCGCAATCAAAGGTTTTAATGATGTTTTACCAACGCAAACAGCAGCGTGGAGACGTCTCGAGCAGCATTTAGCATCTTTAATGGATGCTTATGGTTACCAACAAATTCGTTTGCCGATCGTTGAACAAACGGGACTGTTTAAACGTGCTATTGGTGATGCTACCGATATCGTAGAAAAAGAAATGTACACATTCTTCGATAAAGGAAACCCACCTGAGTCACTGACTTTACGTCCGGAAGGAACAGCGGGTTGTGTTCGTGCGTTAGTTGAACATAATTTGTTGCGTGGTGCTACGCCACGTGTGTGGTATATGGGACCTATGTTCCGTTATGAAAAACCACAAAAAGGCCGTTACCGCCAATTCCACCAGTTTGGCGTGGAAACTTTTGGTGTAGCGACTCCAGATATTGACGCTGAATTGATTATGTTGACTGCCCGTTTGTGGAAACGTATGGGTGTTGATCATATGGTTCAACTTGAGTTGAATACTTTGGGTGAAACAGATGAGCGTACGGAATATCGTAATGCTTTGGTTGCGTTCTTAAATGAACATAAAGATGCTTTGGATGAAGATTCACAGCGCCGTTTAACAACAAACCCATTACGTATTTTAGATTCTAAAATTGAGTCGACTCAGAAAATTCTGGAAAATGCGCCGAAATTACATGACTTCTTAAAAGAAGACAGTTTAAGCCACTTCCAACAATTACAAGATTATTTGACTGCTGCAGGCATTAAATTTGTAATTAACCAAAAATTGGTACGTGGTCTAGATTATTACAATAAAACTGTTTTTGAATGGACAACAACAGCATTAGGTTCGCAAGGTACAGTATGTGCAGGTGGACGCTATGACGGTTTGGTTGGCCAGTTAAAAGGTAAGGCTGATCAGTCTGTTCCAGCGGTCGGTTTTGCAATGGGGATGGAGCGTTTATTGCTTCTACTTGAGCAAGTCGAACAAGCTGAAATTGTACGTGACTGTGAAGCTTTCTTGGTTGCAGAGCCTGCTTATCAATCTAAAGCATTAGTTTTGGCAGAACAATTACGTGATCAGTTGGAAGCTGCGAATAGTAACATCCGCATTAAAACTGGTTCACAAGGCAGCATGAAGAGTCAGATGAAAAAAGCTGATCAGGCTGGGGCTGTTTACGCCATAATTTTGGGTGAACGTGAGTGGGAAGCACAGCAGCTTGCTATCAAAGAGTTGGCAACAGCTGAGCAATCACAAGTTGCATTGGCTGAACTTGTACCATTCTTAATTGAAAAATTTACAAAATAAACTGAAACATCTGGAAAAGGACAATCACATGAGCTTAAGTGATGAAGAACAATTCGACAGCTTAAAGTCGTTCGCCAAAAAATATGGTTCTGCCATGATTAGCGGGATTCTCATTGCATTGATTGCCTTTTTCGGGTGGGAATATTGGCAAAAAAGAAACCTTGCAACGAGTCAGACAGAAACTGCAAAGGTACAGCAGTTAATGGATGAAGCGAATGCAACAGCCGATAATCCAAATGCTTTAGCTTCAATAACAGCTTCGGCAGATAAGATTGTAAAAGACGATATTGATTCAGTTCAGGCGATACAAACTCAATTTGTATTGGCAAAACTTGCATATGAAAAACAAGATTATGCTGCTGCTGAAAAAGCTTTGAAAAAAGTTGAGAATTCAAAAGTAAAAGATGAAGGACTGATTCAGGTTGTAAAATTGCGTTTAGCAGATGCACAATTGGCGCAAAACAAATATGATGAAGCTCTAAAAACCTTGTCTGGTGATGTCGATCCGGCATTTAAAGCAACAGTAGAAGAGTTACGCGGTGATATCTTTGTTGCTAAGAAAGATATTGATTCTGCTAAAAAAGCATATCAAGCTGCATGGGATTCGTTACTGGAACGTAAACAAGAGCGACAAATTTTACAAATTAAACTCGAAAGTGTTGGCGTTTTAGTTGAAGATCCACAGATTGAGCGCCCAATTTTGGAAACACAGGTGGAAGAGTCTTAATGAATCAGAAATTCAAACTGCCTTTGGCAATTGCAATCGCATCGGCTGTATTGGTCGGATGTTCTAGCAACAAAGTAAAAGAAGCAAAACCAAATCCACTACCGAAATTGACCGAGTCAAATAAGAGTTTGGTGCCCGTGTTTTCACGCAGTGTTTCTTCTACGAATAAGGCAGATCCATTACGTTTACAACTTGACGCTAGCGAAGGTGTTGTTTTTACCCTTGATCCTAAAGGTGAAGTTGCTGCATACCGTGGTAAACAACGTCTTTGGGAGAAAAAAGTTAGTAAATTGGGCTTAAGCTCTGGTGTTGAAGCAGCTGAAGGTATTGTTGTTGTTGGTAACAGTAAAGGTCAGTTATTTGCTTTAGATCAGGCAACCGGTGAACAAAAATGGACTGCACAATTATCTGGTGCTTTATTAAGTCCTTCTTTAGTTCAGTCTGGCCGCGTGATTACAATTGCAAATGACGGTACTGTATTTGCACATGATGTATCATCAGGACAACAAGTTTGGGCATACAAATTGCCAAATGTTCAGTTCAGTTTACGTGGTCAGCCATCGCCAGTGAGTCTTGACCCTCGTACTGTTTTAATTGCTTCTGCAAATGCATATGTTTATGCAATTGATACGATTAGTGGTATTCCGCGCTTCCAACGCCGTGTTGCAGTAAGTGAAGGGCGTTCTGATATTCAGCGTTTAATTGACATTGATGGTGATCCGGTTGTTGCGGTTCAACTCATGGTAACGACTAGTTTCCAAGGCCAAGTAACTGTTACTGATCTTGCTTCTCAACGTGTGGTTTGGAGTGAAGATTCAAGTAGCACTAAGCGTCCAGAAGTTTATGATAATAAAGTGTTTGTTTCGTCAACTGATGGCAAGCTTACTGCTTATGACTTAACAACAGGCGAACAGCTTTGGCAAAATGATAGTCTCTTAAACCGTCATTTAAGTAATCCTGCCGTGTTGGGATCGGATCTTATTGTTGGTGATTTGGATGGTGTCTTACACCTAATCGACCCGACAACAGGTAAGTTGATTGGTCGTTCTAAAACAAGTGGTGAGGTCAATACATTACGTGTGATTGAGAATCAGCTCTATGTTTCGACCCGAAAAGGCGATTTAAGTATTTGGCAGAATCGTTAATTTTGTTCGCTTGTGCTAAAATAGCCGCTTAACAAATTACGCTGTTAAAAATATCGGGGTGTTTGAATTAAATCAGTTCAAAGCCCCGTCTTTTATTATGGTCATATCTGACCTTAAAATATATCTCCTGTACTGTTTCTAATGCTCATGCCATGAGATATGGCTGGTCTTGAATTAAGGTTATTGTATGAAACCCGTTATTGCGCTCATTGGTCGTCCGAATGTCGGAAAATCAACGTTATTTAACCAGATTACCAAGAGTCGTGATGCACTTGTAGCCGACTTCGCGGGTTTGACTCGTGACCGTAAATATGGTGATGCGACTTATCAAAATAAGTCTTTCATTGTTGTTGATACTGGTGGTATTGGTGAAAGTGAAGGCGGTATCGATAACTACATGGCCGAGCAGTCGAAAACAGCCATCAATGAAGCAGATATTATTATTTTTGTAGTTGATGCGCGTGCCGGATTGTTAGCTTCCGATGAGCAAATTGCCCGTGAATTACGTACTTTAGGCAAGAAAATTTATCTTGTTGCCAATAAGGTTGATGGTGTTCATGCTGAAGCTGCTTTGGTTGAGTTCTACAAGCTTGGTATGGGTGAACCATTACAAGTTGCAGCGAGCCATGGCCGTGGCGTACAACAAATGCTTGAGGATGTACTTCAAGATATTCCAGAAGATGAAAATCCTGAAGAGCATGATAAAGATACCGGATTGCGTCTAGCAATTATTGGTCGTCCGAACGTAGGTAAATCAACGTTAGTAAATCGCTTACTTGGTGAAGACCGTGTGGTAGCGTTTGACCAACCGGGTACAACTCGTGACTCTATTTATATTCCGTTCGAGCGTGAAGGCCGTAAATACACTTTAATTGATACAGCAGGTGTACGCCGTAAAGGTAAAGTTGATGAAATGATTGAGAAATTCTCAATTGTTAAAACTTTGCAAGCAATGAAAGACGCACATGTGGTGGTGGTTGTAGTTGACGCCCGTGAAGGTATTGTTGAGCAAGACTTACATTTAATTGGCTATGCGCTGGAAGCTGGGCGTGCCATGGTCATTGCGATCAATAAATGGGACAACATGAGTGAATACGACCGCAAGCAGTGTAAGCTTGATGTTGAGCGCCGTTTTGACTTTATTCCTTGGGCTCGAATTCACCTTATTTCTGCTCTACATGGTACTGGGGTGGGTGAGTTATATCCATCAATTCACCGTGCTTATGAGTCTGCAAACTTAAAGGTATCTCCTGCGAAATTGACACAAATTTTGAATGATGCAACTGATCAGCATCAGCCGCCGACAGTTCAAGGCCGTCGTATTAAAATGCGTTATGCGCACATGGGCGGACAAAATCCACCGACTATTGTGATTCACGGTAACAAGGTGGATAAGACTCCAGCTGATTATCGCCGTTATTTAGAGAATGTGTTCCGTAAGGTTTACAAGCTTGAAGGTACACCAGTTAAAATTGAATTTAAGACTTCTGAAAACCCGTTTGAAGGTCGTAAGAGTCAGGTTGATGAGCGTACAGCTGCACGTCGTCGTCGTTATATTCAGAAATTCAAAAAAGCAGAAAAGAAATTTAAACGTTAATCTGTTTTTAATTGAAAAAGCCCAAAGTCTTCTTTGGGCTTTTTATTGTATTGTCTAATCAGGTATCAGTAAGGTTTTAATGCTAGCTGTGAATTATGGATGGTTCGGATTAATAAAATGAATAGTAAACATGTGGACATTTATATAGGAAAACTCAATGATTTTTTAAATCGAAAACAACACGACTTTCCCGACTTTCGTACATTTAATGAGTATAAAAAACAGCAAATACAACATATTAAAAATAAACTGATTGCTCAAAAGCTAGAGATAGTACCAACAGATTTAGTATTTGCAAAACATGAGTATGGCAAACCTTACTTACTGGACCATGCCCTGCATTTTAATCACTCACATAGCCAACAATATTATGCTTTAGCGCTGAGTGAGCGAGTTAAAGATATTGGTATAGATGTTGAAGAGCTTGATCGTAAAGTACGTCTGGATAGTCTGGCACAACATGCTTTTCATCCTGATGAATATGCAACGTGGCAAAGTCTAGAACAAGATAGAGAATATTGGTTTAAAGTCTGGACGACTAAAGAAGCTGTTTTAAAAGCATCGGGTCTGGGTATACGTTTAGATTTAAATACCTTAAACACCCAAGCACATCCTACAAATCAGGGCGGATTATGTACGCATGAGCTTATTGGGATATTTGCCTACCAAAACTTTGTGTTAGGTAATATGATCTTAACAGTCGCATGGCGTTCAGAGCAATCATGCCGTGGATTCCAGTTTCCTTCTATTCAGATTCATTCACTTGACCGTTAAATCTAAATTACTCTCATAAAAAAACCGCGAATTACGCGGTTTTTTGAGTTTAGGGTAAGCTATAAAATTAAGCTTGACCTTCAACAGCAGCAGCTTGAGCACGTTGCATATTTGCTTCGAACTCTGCATCAAAGTTGATTGGAGTAAGAAGTAACTGTGGGAAGCTACCTTTTGTTACTAGGTCGTTTACCGCTTCACGTAAGAACGGGAACAAAATGTTCGGGCAGTATGCACCCAAAATGTAAGGTAAACGGTCTTCTTCGATATTATCGATTAAGAAAATACCAGATTGAGTTACATCTACGATGAACGCTGTTTCATTGTCGTTATTGGCTTGAACCACAACTTTTAAAGATACTTCAAAGTGAGTTGGGTCAATCTTTTCAGCAGCTGAAGAAAGATTGATGTTAAGTTCAGGTTGCCATTGTTTAGTGAAAACTTGTGCCCCTGGAACCTCAAAAGAAATATCTTTTGTATAAATACGCTCTAAAGCTAATTGTGGTTGAACTTGTTGTTCTTCGCTCATTGTTTTTTCCTTAATATGGATGCGATGTTAAGCCAATAATTCGTCGAGTTTACCTTCACGCTCTAAAGCATAAAGTTGGTCAAAACCACCGATAAACTGATCATTAATAAAAATTTGTGGAACAGTACGATGATTTGTACGTTGCATTAATTCAGCACGTACTTCTGGCGCTTCAACAGAAAGATTTACTTCTTTGTAAGCAACACCTTTACGCTCAAGTAATTGTTTCGCGCGAACGCAGTACGGGCATACAGAAGTTGAGTAAACAATGACATTTGCTGCCATAACAATTCTCCTTAAGCTTTTGGTTTGCTTTTAACGAGAGGTAAGCCTTGAGCTTTCCAGTTACTGATACCACCATCAAGGCGATAGCTGTCATGGTGAGCGACTTTCTGTAAAGCGCTACCAGCAACTTGCCCTAGGTTGCAAATAAATACCAATGGACGGTCACTTGCTTTTAATTCATCAGCATGACTTGCAATTTGACTATAAGGAATATTGCGGCTACCACTAATGTGACCTTCGCGGAAGTCTTTGCTATCGCGTAAGTCAATCAAAAGAGCATTTTTCGCTTTCACTAAAATACCAAGCGACTGTGGAGAAATTTTACGACCGTTACGTTGACCTTCAAAAATGAAGAACAATACGATCAAGACTCCGAGTGTACCAAACAAAATGGGGTGATTCCCCATAAACTCTAACCAGCGTTCCACAAGTCACCTAAAAAAATTAAAAACAAAATTGACCTAGAGTATAGCGTATATAGATGGTGATCAAAATCACCACTTCAAGGGCAAATGGGGCAGAAAATTAGTTTTTTTGCTGCGCTTCTTGAATCTCATCGATTAAACGTAAAAAGCTGTCTAGGCGGCGTGGTAAAATTTCACCTGCTTCAACAGCCTGTTTTAAGCCACAGTTCTTTTCATGAGTATGAGTGCAATTACGGAACTGACACGAACCTAAATGTGCTTCGATTTCAGGGAAGCCCATACGAATTTTATCTAAATCGAGATGCCAAAGCCCAAACTCGCGAATTCCCGGTGAATCAATCAAGGCGCCATTTTTACCAAAGTTGATTAAACGTGTAGAAGTTGTGGTGTGCTGTCCAAGTGCTGAGTTTCCAGAAATGATATTGGTTTTTTGTTCAGCATCTGGAATGAGCACATTAATAAGTGAGCTTTTCCCAACCCCTGACTGACCTACAAAAGCTACTGTCTCGCCATCAAGACGCTGAGACAATGCTGAGATATCACCTTTAGAATGGCAAATCATGACTTCATAGCCTAAATTTTCATACTCTTTGAGCATGTCGAGAATCGGGTCATTTTCAGTGAGTAAATCTGATTTATTAAGCACTAAAAGAGCCGGAATATTCGCATCTGCACATGCCACTAAGTAACGGTCAATCAAAGTAGGTGCCGGTTCTGGCAGTGGGGCAAAAACAATAACGATTAAGCTGATATTCGCAGCTACAGGTTTTACTTTGTGATAGCGATCCGGGCGTGTAAGTAATGAAGTACGTGGATGAATTGCGGTAATAATCCCTAAACCCGTATTAGGGTCAGCTTGCCACTTCACTCGGTCACCAGTGACCAGTAATTCAAGGTTTGTACGGGTGTGACAGCGCCAAACGCTATTTAATTCAATCGGTTTCCAAAACGGTTCTGGTTCGCCTTCAGCGACTTGCGGTTTTTCTGGGTGATGATCGGGTACAGAAAGTGCCTGTACTTCAAGTTGACGTCCATAGTGCTGTACAACCAGCCCATCTAGATCGTGTGAAGTATCGACTTCTTCTTGGCGAGTTTTATGCTGTTTTTCAATACGACGTTGCTGTTGCTCAGTTAAACGACGCTTACGAATTAGAGCCATTCATATCCCAAAAAAACCATTGTTTGAAGACCGCAAAAATAGCACGAAGCTGGTATGGAATTACAGCGCAGAAGCAAGAAATTTGCTACTATTGATGTTTTTACGGCACTTTAGAACGTACATTCATGAGCAGTACTTTAAATACACGATTAATTTGGATTGATCTGGAAATGACAGGTTTAGATACCGACAACGACCAGATTATTGAAATTGCAACAATTATTACAGATGATCATTTAAACGTACTTGCCGAAGGTCCGGTTTTGGCTATTCATCAACCTGATCGTATTTTAAATGCAATGGATGAGTGGAATACGCGTCAGCACGGCCAGTCAGGTTTAATTGAACGAGTTCGTCGTAGTAAATTGACCGCTCGTGATGCTGAGTTACAGACTTTAGAATTCCTAAAAAAATGGGTAAATCCAAAAGTTTCACCAATGTGTGGTAACTCGATTTGTCAGGATCGCCGTTTCTTACATCGTCTTATGCCTGAACTAGAACAGTATTTCCACTACCGTAATCTTGACGTATCTACAGTAAAAGAACTCTCAAAACGCTGGCGTCCTGAAATTATGAGTGGCCTGAAAAAAAATGCATCACATTTGGCGATGGATGACATTCGTGATTCTATTTCTGAGCTTAAGTATTACCGCGAATACTTCTTCATTATGAATACTGACGGTAAAGATTGATTAGGTTATTCAAGTAAGAAGAAAAGGGGGCGAAAGCTCCCTTTTTTATTGTTTAAAGGACATTGTTACAATAATGCTAAGTGGGAATTTGGCTTTCATATTCATTTTGCTTAAAATGATGTTTTAAGTTTATTTATTATAAAAAGAGAGCATTTATGCAAAGTAATAACCCGATACTGACACGCGTTGAAACGGTCAGTGACTATAGTCAACCGATGACCGTGCAAGGTGCGATTCAAAAATCTGTTATGTTGACCATCATTGCTGCTGCAGTGGGTGTCGCTTTATTTTTCTATGCAGCCTTTACTGCAAATGTTGGTATTGCTTATGCGGCTTCAATTGTGGGTGCAATTGGCGGCTTGGTTTTAGCTTTAATTACAACCTTTAAACCAACAACTGCACCAACTTTAGCAATTCCTTATGCTTTATTTGAAGGGGCTTTCTTAGGTGGTATTTCTTTTACTTTCCAGTTGAAATACCCAGGTGTTCCTCTTCAAGCTTTATTGGCAACTTTCGTCACGACTTTGGTGATGTTTGGTCTATATAAGTTTCAAATCATACGCGCAACTGAAAAGTTCAAGTCAGTTGTAATCTCTGCATCTTTGGCGATCTTTATTGTATTTATCGTGCAGATGGTGATGCGTTTAGCGTTTGGATCAAGCATTCCTTATATTTTTGAAAGCAACTGGTTAGGTATTGGTTTTGCTGCTTTTGTTGCAGTGATTGCTTCACTGAACCTAATTTTAGATTTTGATTTGATCGAAACCAATGCAGCATATCGTGCACCAAAATTCATGGAATGGTTGTGTGGTATTGCCTTACTTGCAACTTTAGTATGGATGTATATCTCTTTCTTACGTTTACTTGGCTTATTGTCTGACGACTAAAAATGAGTTGGTAAAAAGTCGCTCCTAAATCGGAGCGATTTTTTTTCGTGCGATTTTTGAAAAAAGATGCATTATGCAATTTCGAAAAACGTTGAATATTGGCATTATGCTGAAAATTGTTTTGAGTGAGATCGGCATGACACAAGGACTTTTAGCAGGTAAACGCTTTTTGATTGCAGGCGTTGCTAGTAAATTATCAATTGCTTATGGTATTGCACAAGCATTACACCGTGAAGGTGCTGAGCTTGCATTTACTTATCCAAACGAAAAATTAAAAAAACGTGTAGATGAGTTTGCTGAGCAATTCGGTTCTAAGCTTGTGTTTCCATGTGATGTTGCCATTGATGCTGAAATTGATAATGCATTTGCGGAACTTGCAAAACATTGGGACGGTGTAGACGGTGTTGTGCACTCAATCGGCTTTGCACCTGCACACACGCTTGACGGTGACTTCACTGACGTGACTGACCGTGACGGTTTTAAAATTGCTCATGACATTAGTGCATACAGCTTTGTTGCAATGGCACGTGCTGCAAAACCTTTATTACAAGCTCGCCAAGGTTGTTTATTAACTTTGACTTATCAAGGTTCTGAGCGCGTTATGCCTAACTACAACGTAATGGGTATGGCAAAAGCTTCTTTAGAAGCTGGTGTTCGCTATTTAGCATCAAGCCTTGGTGTTGACGGTATCCGTGTAAACGCGATTTCTGCGGGTCCAATCCGTACTTTGGCTGCTTCTGGTATTAAATCTTTCCGTAAAATGCTAGATGCTAACGAAAAAGTTGCGCCGTTAAAGCGTAACGTAACCATTGAAGAAGTGGGTAACGCAGCTTTATTCCTATGCTCACCTTGGGCTTCAGGTATTACTGGTGAAATTCTATATGTAGATGCTGGTTTCAATACTGTAGGTATGAGCCAATCTATGATGGATGATGAATAAGTCTTAAGATTTATTCAGACATAAAAAAAGCCGTAGTTGAAGGACTACGGCTTTTTTACTGGGCGCAAGTTATTGCGGCAGTTCTTTTACAGGCGAACCACCTAATGCCTGCATAAGGGTGACATAAGCGTTGTATTGGCTTTGTTTGGTTTCAACAAGACTCAAGCGCGCAGTACGTGTAGTTTGCTGTGCATCAAGAAGTGTTTTTAACGCAACAGCGCCATAACGGTAGCGGACTTCAGTTAAACGTTCAGTTTTTTCTGCAAGTTCGACATTACGCTCTTGTAACGCTACTTGTTTGTCGAGTTCTGTGCGGCTTGATAACGCGTTTTCTACATCAGCAAAAGCCTGATAAAGCGTTTGGCGATATTGAATAATCGCTTTTTCATAATCTAGGTTGCTAATCGCGATATCTTTTTTCATATCGTTATATTGCAAAAACGGTAAGCTTAAACTCGCTCCAAGCGTAAGGGCAGGGTTACGTAATAACTCTGTTAAAGATGTACTGCTTGAACCTAAACTACTGGTTAAGCTAATTGACGGATAGTAGCTTGCTTTAGTCGCATCTTTGGTTGCTAGTGCTTTTCTCAAGCGAAGCTCAGCTGCTTGCAAGTCTGGGCGACGTGACAAAATATCCGCTGGTAAACCCGCACCAATAGCAGGCAGCGCTGTACGAGGTAAACGCTGTGGCTCTTGAATATTGAGTTGCTGTACTGGCTCATGCAATAACACAGCAATGGCTGTACGCGTTTCAACAAGCTGTTGCTCAATTTGGCTTAAACTTGCTTTTTGGCTTTGAACAGACTGCTCGGCTTGCGTAAGGTCTAATCCTGAAACTGCACCTGCTTTATACTGAGTTTGAACCAATTGATAAAGCTTTTGTGAAGTGGCTAAGCTTTGCTGCGCAGTTGCATAACGTTCATTTAAATAGCCGAGTTGCCAGTAGAGTTTCGCAGTAGTGGCAATCAGACTTTGACCAGTAGCTTGAAGATCTTGTTCGGTTGCTAAGGCTTCCCATTTACTTGCTTCAGTTTGACGAGCAAGCTTGCCAAACAAATCAAGTTCATAGCTCACCCCAGCACTCATTGATAAACCTTTCGCGCTGTCATCGCCCGAATTTAAGTCGAAAGAATGTCCTGTAGAAACACTAGAGCTGGTCCGTAAGCCTTGTTTATTCGCGGTTAAATCAGCTTGCAAGCGTGCTTGCTTGAGTGTGATTCCCGCAACAGCCAAATCACTATTGCGCTCTAATACATTAGTTACGAGTTGGTTGAGCTGTGCATCTCCAAACAATGTCCACCAATGGTCAGAATATTGCTCAACCGATGCTGTTTTAGCTTTAGCCTTATCGTACTGAAAACTGCCTGGAACTTGTACAGCTGGTGCTTGGTAAGGTGTTTTTACTACAGCGGCACATCCCACAAGAGAACTAGTGAGGAGAAGTGCTGCGCTAAGTTTAGTCATAGAAAAAGACATGCAATTTTCCTTATTCTCGTGATAGTGCTGCAACAGGGTCAAGTTTTGCTGCATTCTTGGCAGGTAAGAAGCCGAATACGACACCAATCAATGTTGAACACACAAACGCAGCAACAATTGATGTGGTTGAATAGGCGACAGCAAAGTTGCCACCGGCAAACTTATTAATCAGTTGTCCTAAGCCAAGTGATAGCAGTACGCCAAGTACACCACCAATCAAACATACTAAAATTGCTTCAATCAGGAACTGCTGCAAAATATCACTTTGTCGAGCACCCACAGCCATACGCACACCAATTTCTTGCGTACGTTCAGTCACCGAAACCAGCATAATATTCATTACACCGATACCACCAACTACCAGAGAAATTACAGCAATTGCTGATACTAAGAGAGTCATAGTACTTGTGGTTTTCTCAATGGTTTGTCGGATACTGTCACTGTTCATGGTGAAAATATCTTGGGCACCGTGGCGCTGGGTTAATAAGTTAACGATGGCGTTTTCAGCCGCACTGGTCGAGTATTTATCATTAATACGTACGACAATATTACGGACATGCGCTTGCCCTAACATACGGCTCATGACCGTGGTATAAGGCATATATACATTCAGCGTGTCATCCGAACCCATTCCGCTGGTCTGAGGTTCTACAATGCCGATAATACGAGCTGGTACGCTACCAAGTAACACGACTTGCCCGATTGGGTTAGTACCATCGCTAAAGAATTGTTTTTGCGTATTGGTATCAATCACCACATCTTGTGAGCGGTCGCGGACACTTCGTTGATCAAAGGTTTGGCCGTCTTTAAAAACTAGACCTTTTACATCGAAATAATCGTTACTTACGCCGTTAATAGTCGCATTTGCTTCATTTTGTTGATAGCGCATAGTCTTGGATGTACTGACCATCGGGCTGACTGCACTGACATAAGGCTGTGTCATTAATGCATCGGCATCGGCAGGAACTAGCGTTTTAAAATTGGCTGTCTTGGAGTTATCACCAAAACCACGACCTTGGAATACCGTAATTGTGTTGGTGCCTAAACTGCTAATGTTGCTCAAAATCTGTTGTTGAGAGCCATTACCCAGTGCGACCACCGTTACCACAGAGGCAATACCAATAATGATCCCCAGCATGGTTAAGAAAGTACGCATGCGGTGGGCATTCATGGACAGTAAAGCCATTTGAAAGGCTTCGGATAAGCGATCTAGGGTTGATCGCCAAGCCGAAATACTTTTGCCTTTTTTCTGCTTATTTTGTAAAGCAGGTGCTGCATCTGGATCAGATTTAACTTCTTCTAAAGACTGGTCTGGAACGTTAGGACGGTCACTAATAATTTCCCCATCACTAATCTCGATAATACGCGTTGCATTCTTTGCAACTTGCATATCGTGCGTTACCAAAATAATCGTATGGCCAGCCGCGTTGAGTTCACGCAAAATTCGCATCACTTCAACGCCGCTATGTGAATCGAGTGCACCTGTTGGTTCATCGGCCAAGATCACATCGCCGCCATTCATTAAGGCACGTGCAATTGATACACGTTGCTGTTGACCACCTGAAAGCTGGCTTGGTCGGTTTTGCGTTTTAGTACCTAAACCTAACTCCGTGAGCAGGGCAGTAGCTCGCTGTTTACGGTCTGCTGGAGTAACACCAGCATAAACAGCTGGAACCTCAACGTTACCTTCAGCTGATAAGTCACCCAGTAAATGATAGCGCTGGAAAATAAAGCCAAAATATTCACGGCGTAACTGCGCTAACTGGTCGGGCTCTAGCTTACCGGTTTCTTGACCATTAACCTTATAACTACCACTTGTTGGGCGGTCCAGACAGCCCAAAATATTCATGAGTGTTGATTTCCCAGAGCCGGACTGGCCGACAATAGCAACCAGCTCACCCTCATAAATGGTCAGGTCAATGCCTTTTAAAATTTGAATCGTGCTTTCGCCAGCAGGGAATTCCCGGACCAGATTGCTGACTTCAAGCAAAGCTTGTTTTGTCATGCTTACATTCCCATTGGACCGCTACGGCGACGGTTATTACCACTGTTTGCAGAAGCTGCAGAGTTTTCTGAACTATCGGCAATTACAACTTGGTCACCTTGTTTTAATCCGGCAAGTACTTGTGCATTTACACGGTTATTAATACCTACCAAAATTTGTGTTGGTTTAGTCGTACCATCTGCTTGTAAAACTCGAACTACACTCAGTGTTGCTTTGCCTTGTTCAATAAGTTGTTTTTGTTCAGGAGTCAAATTTAAGCGTTCTAAACGAACACCATTACCTTGATGTTTGCGTTCTGCACTTGGAGTAGAACTTGCTTTATCTGCCGATTGCCCCTGTTTTCTTTGGCCAGAAAATTGTTTGCTACTTAACGCAGAAGATGGAACCAATAAGGCATTTTTTGCTGAATTTAATACGATATAAACTTGTGCAGTCATATCAATACGCAATTTGCCGTCCGTATTTGGAACATCAAATAAAGCGTTGTAGTAAACAGCTGAGCTGGTTGTTGAACTTGTGGTGCTGTTTGATTCACTAGAGATCGAATCTGGAGCAGGTTCGATTTGACGTAAGGTTGCATAGCGCTTGGTTTCATCACCTAAGGTCGTGAAATAGACCTGCTGACCTTTTTCCACTTTCATAATATCGGCTTCACTCACCTGTGCTTTAATCGTCATATTTTGAAGTTTTGCAATTTTGACGATAGTAGGAGCACTTTGGTTTGCGTTTACCGTTTGGCCTTCTTCAGTCACAATCGCAACAACCGTACCATCAGTTGGCGCAACAATACGTGTATAGCCAATATTGGTTTGTGCTGTTGAACGCGTTATTTTTGCAGACTCAATTTGTGCATCTAATGCTTTAACTTGTGCCTGAGCTGTTTTATAAGCAGCTTCAGCCGACTCTAAATCTGCACGAGGTGTTGCATCTTGAGCATACATTTGTTGTTGACGACGATATTCGAGTTGTTTCTCGTTTAAAGAAGCGATTTGCTGAAGACGCTGTGCCTCTAAATTTTTAATATTAGCATCAGATGTTTTTAAACTGTTTTCTTGGGTGGTCGAGTCAATTTGTGCAATAAGTTGACCTTGTTTTACTTGATCACCAAGCTGCACATACATCTTTTTAACCTGACCAGATACCTGAGCACCCACACTAATGAGCTTGGTTGCATCAAGTGTACCGGTTGCAAGTACATTATTCTCAATATCCCCGCGAGTTACCTCTGCTGTAATATATTGAGGCTGCTGTTGTTTAGGCTTTAAGAATTTCCAAGCTAAGACAGCAATAATGGCGATACAGACGACAATAATTACGAGTTTAATTGGCTTTATTTTTGGCATGGCGAGAGGTCGAAAAGTCTAAAATTTAACTTAGTATAAGAGTCAAATGAGGATAAAACGTGAATTTTTATGATATTTCAATAAAGCAGGCAAATGATTTGGCTGCCCTAATGTATAAATAATGTTTTTCCACACAGCTCGGCAATGGCTTGTTGCATTAAATGTTGGGCATTCTCATTTGACATGCCTTTAATTGCGGCATCAATTTGTAAAAGTAGAGCAGACCATCCCAAAAATTGCTGTGGATTGAGTCTTCTTAATGCTTGTTGGTATAAGCTAACTTTTGTTTTCCATATACCCAGTTGTAATGCATTATGTGGTTGTTCAAACAACTGCATTAATAAACGCATTTCTTTACTTAATGTCCATAAGATTAAGCTTTCCGGTTCACCGGAACCGATTAAATATTGAAAGATCTTAATGGACTGAGCAAGATTACCTTCTAATAACGCATCGCTTAAATCGTAAGTGGTGTAACGAGACTGATCTTGTAGACATGCATATAACTGTTCAATTTGAATTAGTTTCTGGTCTGGAAAAGTATCTCTTACCCGCATCAAGCTATTTTTAGCAGCGAGCAGGTTATGCTCATGATGCTGCATGAGCCACTGCCAAGCATCATTGTCGAGTTGAATTTCTAACTTCTCAGCCTCAGCGGCTAATATTCGTTGACGGTCTTGCGGATAGTTAGCAGTAAGGGCAACAACCACACCGTTCGCTTCAACAACTTGGAAAAAAGCAGATTTTAAGCTGCTACTGTCTTGTTTGGGTAAAACAATTAACAGCAGGTTAGTTTCATTATGCTGGATATAACTTTTTAGCTGTTTTAAACCATTGGCATCGGGCTTGATATTGCCGTGAACTTCAATCGCAAGTTGCTGAGAAAATAAAGATAGGCTGTTCAGTGCATTAAAGACATTTTTCCAGTCACTTACACTACTAATATCGTAGCGCTGTCTTTCAATGTCTTGTTGCTGCCAGCTTTTGCGGAAAGTATCGAGTAAATTTTGTTCTAATAAAGGTTCCTGTCCATGCAGGATCCACGCACCCCGAGCTTCCGGAATGCGTTTGAGGGCTTGTAAATAGTCAAGTTTCATTACTTAAGAAAAGATACGTCTATGGTTGAGCTTTTGGTAAGCGATTGGCTGAAATTTGACGAGTAATTTGCTGTGCAAGGTCATCAATTACAATACGTTGCAAGTAACTCTCTTGCTGGTTCTCAGTGTTGACCGTTGCCAAATCATATTGATAACTACGAGCTGCGGTTAAAGTACGCGGCTCTGTAATTTTATTACCTTGACGGTCTTCGATTTGGAAAGTTACAGTCAAGCGTAATAATACTTCTGTAAGTTTACCATTTAGAAGCTGACGACGAGGCGTGTATTCTAAAACACGAAGAACATAGGCGTCGTTGTCATTGCTGAGTTGAACACCATTTGCCGTTAAATACACTTTTAATTGTGTTTCAAGGTCATCGGTTTTTGCCGGTAACTCAAGGCTTAATTTTTTATAAACAAGTGGAGTCGCAGTCGGGTTGGTTCCTTTTAAATGGAAACCACACCCGACTAAGCCTGCACTAAGGCCTAAGGTTAAAACAACAGCGGCTAAACGTTGGGCTAAGTGCATGCTTGATCCTCTCATTAATACCTGTAATTAAACCACGAGGTTAACCAATTTGTTTGGAACCACAATCTCTTTTTTGGTTGGTCCTGTTAAGAACTGCTGAACTTCTGGTAATGCTTTCGCTTGAGCTAATAACTCATCTTTAGAAATATCAACAGAAACTTCAAGTTTACCGCGAAGTTTACCATTTACTTGTACAACAATCGTTTGAGTATTGCGGGTTAATGCAGAAGCATCAACTTCAGGGAAAGTTGCTTCTGTTAAGTCCGTACCAAACTGAGCCAATAAAGTCTGGCTTAAATGCGGAGCAAATGGAGCAAGTAACGTTAACAATGTGGTGATTGCTTCACGTTCTACAGCAACGTCATTGTCATCTTTTGCTTCAAACTTATTGCTTGCATTTAACAATTCCATCAATGCAGCAATTGCAGTATTGAACGCATGACGACGCTCAATATCATCACTTACTTTTTGAATGGTTTCGTGTGTCTTACGACGTAAATCTTGAGCATCTTTAGACAAGTTTGCTTTATCAATTGCTGTTGCAGAGTTTCCTTTTTCAAGGAAACTTGCTGCCAGACGCCATACACGTTTCAAGAAACGGTTTGCACCTTCAACACCTGCATCAGACCATTCTAAAGATTGATCTGGTGGTGCAGCAAACATCATAAATACACGAGCTGTATCTGCGCCGTATTGATCAATAATGGCTTGTGGGTCAATACCGTTATTTTTCGACTTAGACATTTTTTCTTGTCCGCCGATAATCACTTCTTGACCATCACCTGAATATTTTGCAGAAATGATGCGGCCTTTCTCATCACGTTCTAATTCGATGTCAGCAGGGTTAAACCAAGTTTTCTTACCATTTTCTGCTTCACGATAGAAAGTATCTGCAAGCACCATGCCTTGAGTTAACAAGTTGGTAAATGGCTCATTACCTTGTACAACACCTTCATCACGCATTAATTTGTGGAAGAAGCGTGCATAAAGTAAGTGAAGAATCGCGTGTTCAACACCACCAATATATTGGTTTACAGGAAGCCAGTTTTTAGCTGCTTCAGGTTTTACCATACCGCCAGTAAAGTCTGGAGATGCATAGCGTGCGTAGTACCAAGATGATTCTACAAATGTGTCCAATGTATCTGTTTCACGACGTGCATCGCCACCACAGCAAGGACATTTCGTTTCATAGAATTCAGGCATTTTATTTAGTGGATTACCTGAACCATCTGGAACAACGTCAGTTGGTAATACAACCGGAAGTTGATCTTCAGGAACTGTGACTTGACCACAAGTATCACAGTTAATCATTGGAATTGGGCAACCCCAGTAACGTTGACGAGAAACACCCCAGTCACGTAAACGGAATTGAACTTTAGAATTTGCTAAACCTTGTGGTTCTAATTTCGCAAGGAATGCATCAAATGCAGCTTGGAATTCTAGACCGTCAAACTCGCCAGAGTTAACAAGTTTACCTTCTTTAGAACCGTACCATTCTTGCCACTCGGTAGCAGAGTAGTCTGCATCGTCAGCACCTTTGGCATCAATGACTTGCTTAATTGGCAAGTTGAACTTGTTAGCAAATTCGAAGTCACGTTCGTCATGTGCTGGTACAGCCATCACTGCGCCAGAACCGTAAGACATTAATACGTAGTTCGCAATCCAGACAGGGAGCTCTTCGCCAGTTACAGGGTGTTTTACAAATAAACCTGTTGCCATACCTTTCTTCTCGGCTGTAGCCAAGTCAGCTTCTGCAACTGAACCCATGCGGCATTCTTCAATAAATGCAGCCAATTCAGGGTTATTTTCAGCAGCTTTAAGCGCAAGAGGGTGTTCTGCTGCAACGGCAACGTACGTCACACCCATAAGTGTGTCGGCACGTGTTGTATAAACAGTTAAGCCGTCAGCATAAATTTCAGTATTGGCAGATGGGAAGGTAATTTCCATACCTGTAGAACGACCAATCCAGTTACGCTGCATGGTCAACACTTGTTGAGGCCAGCCGTCTTGTAGAGTGTCTAGGTCGTCTAATAATTCTTGTGCATAGTCCGTAATACGGAAGTAGTACATTGGAATATCGCGTTTTTCAACCAATGCACCTGAACGCCAGCCACGACCATTTTCAACTTGTTCGTTTGCCAAAACTGTTTGGTCAACCGGGTCCCAGTTTACTGTTGAAAGTTTACGGTAGATTAAACCTTTTTTATAAAGCTGAACGAACAACCATTGTTCCCAGTGATAGTACTCTGGTGTACACGTTGCAAATTCACGATCCCAATCTACAGATAGACCTAATTTTTTTAATTGGTCACGCATGTAAGCGATGTTTTCAAATGTCCATTTTGCCGGAGCAACTTTATGGGCAATTGCAGCGTTTTCCGCTGGTAAACCAAATGCATCCCAACCCATAGGTTGTAATACGGTTTCGCCTTTTAAACGGTAAAAACGGCTAATTACATCGCCAATGGTATAGTTACGCACATGACCCATGTGCAGTTTGCCACTTGGGTAAGGGAACATTGACAGGATGTAGCGATGTTTACCTTCGACAGTGTCGGCAACTTTAAAGACTTTACGATTTTCCCAATCTTGTTGGACTGATGGTTCAATCGTGTTTGCTTGATATTCTGGGTCAATGTGAGAAATAGTCATAGACGTAAGCTATACAACGAAAATTGAAATGAAAGATTGCTGCACAGCATAGCGCAAAATAGAGGAAAATGTCAGTTTTTAGAGCAGGATTTTATCTTTTAATCTGCGCTATAAAATTTCCCAATCTATTCTTGTTTATTTTAAATGATCGAAGAGTGGTAAAAATATTCACCACTCTCATTTTAATTATCTTGGTGCCGATACAGACGGGGCAGGTGGGACCGGGACAGCAGGTGCACCTTTTTCCACTGCTACGTTAGTTACTTCTTGCACGACTTTATCTTTATCCTGAGATGGTTGTTCTGAGTTTGATGTTGGATTTTTCAACAATGGTTGACTGCCGTAAGTCGAAACTTTGTTCAAATGTTTCGCTCCTTTAGGTGGTGGCGTCGTGGTGTAATGTGTCGAGCCACTTTGATCCATCCATTTATAATATTGCTGTGCCTGACTTTGACTCGAGAAAAGTAAAATTGCTGTTGTAACGGCTGTATACAGGCTTGTTTTTAAATAAGATAAATTCATGTCAGTTCTTCCCCAATGTAAACTGATTATATTTAAATAAACTTTATAAATAAGCAATTTAGAATGGATCGTTTTATATAAAAATAATGAATTTTTAATAAATAATGAGCTAAGAAGAGTAAATTCACGATTTAATATTAGATTAAAAAAGCAGCAGCTAAATTTTTTTATGGAAAAACCTTTTCTTTATTCTTGACTTTGTATATAGAAACAACAAAAATGCTTTCTCTAGTTTTATATGCATTTACTCGATCACCCTTCGAATAACTGTCATGTTTTGTAATAGACATTCTCTCTAGCCGAGAGATTGATTTTACTAAAGTATGTATATCCAGACATGCTTTATTAATGTTAAAACAGCTTATACGGCTGAAAAACAGAAATTTTTCTATTGCAACGAAAACTAGACAATATGTGTGCTATAACAGTGCAGACAATTCAATGAATGAAACACTATTTATGCCTTCCATAAAATAGTGATATAAGATTTTAGGGTGAATCACGTTGGAACTTTTATCTGGTGGTGAAATGCTCGTTCGCGCTCTTGCGGACGAAGGCGTTGAACATGTTTTTGGTTATCCAGGCGGCGCAGTATTACATATTTATGATGCGCTATTTCAACAAGACAAAATCAATCATTACCTCGTGCGCCATGAGCAAGCTGCTGGTCATATGGCAGATGCCTACTCGCGTGCTACAGGTAAGACAGGCGTAGTACTGGTCACTTCTGGTCCAGGCGCAACCAATACAGTAACTCCAATTGCAACAGCTTATATGGACTCAATCCCAATGGTGGTTTTGTCTGGCCAGGTTGCATCACATCTGATTGGTGAAGACGCTTTCCAGGAAACTGACATGGTTGGTATTTCACGTCCTATCGTGAAACACAGCTTTCAGGTCCGCCACGCAAGTGAAATCCCTGCAATTATTAAAAAAGCATTCTATATCGCATCAAGTGGGCGCCCTGGTCCAGTTGTAGTCGATATTCCTAAAGATGCGACTAACCCTGCAGAAAAGTTTGCATACGAATACCCTGAAAAAGTGAAGATGCGTTCATATCAACCACCTTCACGCGGCCACTCTGGTCAAATTCGTAAAGCAATTGATGAATTACTGACTGCAAAACGTCCTGTTATTTATACAGGCGGTGGTGTCGTACAAGGGAATGCTTCTGCGTTATTAACCGAACTTGCACATTTACTTGGTTATCCGGTAACTAACACACTTATGGGGTTAGGCGGATTCCCGGGCGATGACCCACAGTTTATTGGCATGTTAGGTATGCACGGTACATATGAAGCCAATATGGCAATGCACCATGCAGACGTAATTTTGGCGATTGGTGCGCGTTTTGATGACCGCGTAACAAATAACCCAGCCAAGTTCTGCCCGAACTCAAAAGTGATTCATGTCGATATCGACCCTGCAACCATTTCAAAAACGATTATGGCGCATATTCCGATCGTTGGTGCAGTAGAGCCAGTTCTTCAAGAAATGTTGGCACAGTTAAAACAATTAAATGTGTCTAAACCAAATCCTGAAGCAATTGCAGCTTGGTGGTCTCAAATCAATGAATGGCGCAAAGTTCATGGTTTGAAATATGAAAATCCATCTGATGGCACTATGAAGCCACAGCAGGTTGTTGAAACTTTATATAAAGTGACCAATGGCGATGCCATTATTACTTCTGATGTAGGTCAACATCAGATGTTTGGTGCACTTTATTATAAGTACAAACGTCCTCGCCAATGGATCAACTCAGGTGGTCTTGGCACCATGGGTGTTGGTTTACCTTATGCAATGGCTGCGAAGCTTGCTTTCCCAGACCAGCAAGTTGTTTGTATTACGGGTGAAGCTTCAATTCAGATGTGTATTCAGGAACTTTCAACCTGTAAACAATATGGCTTGAACGTAAAAATCTTGTGCTTGAACAACCGTGCATTAGGTATGGTGAAACAATGGCAAGATATGAACTATGAAGGTCGTCATTCAAGTTCTTATGTTGAGTCATTACCTGACTTTGCCAAGTTAATGGAAGCTTATGGTCATGTAGGCATTCAAATTAATCATGCCGATGAACTTGAATCTAAGCTTGCAGAAGCAATGGCAATCAATGATAAATGCGTATTTATCAACGTTATGGTTGACCGTAGCGAACACGTTTATCCAATGCAGGTTGCAGGTCAATCTATGCGTGATATGTGGATTTCTAAAGGGGAGCGCATTTAATGAGACACATTATTTCTGTACTCGTTGAAAACGAAGCTGGTGCGCTTTCTCGTTTGGTGGGCTTATTCAGTCAACGTAACTACAACATTGAAACACTTAATGTTGCACCAACCGAAGATCCGACATTATCGCGTTTGACGTTAACGACTTATGGCGATGATCATAAGATCGAACAAATTACGAAACAGCTCAACAAGCTTGTTGAGGTGGTAAAAGTAGTTGATTTATCAGAAGGTTCACACATTGAGCGTGAACTCATGCTAATCAAAGTAAAAGCATTAGGTGCTTCACGTGCTGAAATTAAACGCACTGCGGATATTTTCCGTGCGCAAATTGTAGACGTGACACCAACGACCTATACCATTCAAATAGCAGGGACAACTGAAAAATTAGATGGTTTTATCGATGCGCTTGCAGAAAACACCATTCTTGAAGTCGTTCGTTCAGGTGTATCAGGTATCGCCCGTGGCGAAAAAGTTTTAGCCATTTAATTTTTTAAAAAGTATTTTAGCGGAGAACACAAATGCAAATTTTTTACGATAAAGACTGTGACTTATCAATCATCCAAAGCAAGAAAGTTGCGATTATTGGTTACGGTTCTCAAGGTCATGCTCATGCACTTAACCTTAAAGACTCAGGTGTAGACGTAACTGTAGGTTTACGTGCTGGTTCAGCTTCTTGGAAGAAAGCTGAAAACGCTGGTCTTAAAGTTGCTGAAGTCCCAGCAGCAGTTAAGCAAGCTGACCTCGTAATGATTTTGACTCCAGATGAATTCCAATCACAACTTTACCGTGACGTGATTGAGCCAAACATCAAAGAAGGCGCGACTTTAGCATTTGCTCATGGTTTCTCTGTTCTATATAACCAAGTTGTTCCACGTAAAGACTTAGACGTAATCATGGTTGCGCCTAAAGCTCCTGGTCACACTGTACGTTCAGAATTCCAACGTGGTTCAGGTGTTCCTGACCTAATCGCAATTCACCAAGACGCTTCTGGTAATGCACGTAACGTTGCGCTTTCTTACGCTTCTGGCGTAGGCGGTGGCCGTACAGGTATTATCGAAACTTCATTCCGTGAAGAAACTGAAACTGACTTATTCGGTGAGCAAGCAGTTCTTTGTGGTGGTGCAGTTGAACTTGTGAAAATGGGCTTCGAAACTTTGGTTGAAGCTGGTTATGCACCAGAAATGGCTTACTTCGAATGCTTACACGAACTTAAGTTAATCGTTGACTTGATGTTCGAAGGCGGTATCGCTGACATGAACTACTCAGTTTCTAACAATGCTGAGTACGGTGAATATGTAACTGGTCCTGAAGTAATCAATGAACAGTCTCGTGAAGCAATGCGTAATGCATTAAAACGTATTCAATCTGGTGAATACGCGAAGATGTTCATCCAAGAAGGTGCGTTGAACTACCCATCTATGACAGCTCGTCGTCGTCAAAATGCTGCACATGGTATTGAACAAACTGGTGCTAAATTACGTGCGATGATGCCTTGGATTCAAGCGAACAAGATCGTAGACAAAGAGAAAAACTAATTCTCTTTTCTATTGTTTTTAAAAGAACCCTGCTAAATGCAGGGTTTTTTATTTTATTAGCCCCTAAAACAAGTTTAAAAAAACATCATTAAGGTCAATTGACCTAGACTTAAGAAATCCTATATTTTTCATATAATTGGATGCTTAATTTTTGTTTACTTTATTGATTTCTAAAGTAAAAAATACTTGACCAAATGTTAGATAATGTTATTGTTTATAACTGACTAAAAAAGTCGAATTTACTAATTTTTCTTTAACGTGTTTAATTGTATTTTGTGCAATGAGTTGAACAAAATAAAAAAAAGTATTGAATAATCATGGAAGTCCAATATGGGTCATGTTGATTACGATAGCACATTGATCGTCGGCTCTTTTATTGCGGCTGGCGCTATTTGCTATATTGTGATTTCCATGGAGCAGTTAATATTTAAGCAAACTTATAAAAAGATTGAGCCGTTTATTTTATTACTCAATGGATTATTACTCGCAGCAGCGATTAGTATTGTCCATATTGTCGGCATGCATGCTTACCATTTATTTGAAGCAGCTTCCTCGAACGTTCCTTTAATTACACTGGCTTTTGGCATTAGTGCTGTACTTTCAAGTGTCGCAATTTGGCTGACTTCTCGTTTTACACTTCCTATATTTAGACTCATTTTAAGCTCAGTCATTATGGGAATTGGGATTTCTGCTTCTTATTATGTGAGTATGTTAGGCTGGAATATTGATATTTATAAGAAAGACTATACCTCTTTTCTTATTTTATTTTCTGTTTTAATTGCCATGAGCGGGTCGGGACTAGCTTTCTTGCTGGCCTATAAATTAAAAGAAAGTGAACGTCACCGTATAAGTTTAAAATTAGCCTTTGCAGTGATGATGACCCTAAGTATTATGGGGATGCACTATACGGCACTTATTTCGACAAATATTACTGATAAGTTTGTAAGCCAATATCAGGCTGAACATGACTTGCTGCTATTTACAATTATTTTGGTTACCTGTCTGGTACTGGTCGCGAGTTTTATTGTTGCCGTGCTGGAACAACGACTGAACCAGCGAAATCTAGAACTGCGCAAAGCCAATAAAGAATTAGCCAACCTCTCTATTCAAGATAACTTAACTAAATTACCAAACCGACTTTATTTAGTGGATTACGCCGAAGTTCTCCTGTCAGATCACCGTTATAAAGACCAAAAAATTGCTTTTCTCTATATTGATTTAGACCGTTTTAAATCGGTAAATGATGCGTTTGGACACCACATTGGTGATCAACTGCTTATACAAATGGCCAATCGTTTACATTGGCAACTCAATGAAAAATGTAAATTGCTTAGAATTGGTGGGGATGAGTTTTTACTAATTGCTGAAAACACTGATACTGAAGAGGCAATGCAACTTGCTGAAAAAGTATTACATCTTATTCAAGACAGTTACCAAATTTCCGGTAAAGAAATTAATATTTCAGCAAGTCTAGGTATCGCACTGTTCCCTGAACATGGGCAAAATGTTCAAGACCTGCTGATGAATGCCGATGCTGCCATGCTGATGTCTAAAGAGCAGGGCCGCAATACTTATACCGTCTTTAGTTATTCTACCCATCAACAAGAAACAAGAAGTCAGTCAAAACTGATCAATGATTTATACAAAGCAGTCGAAGAAAAACAATTTGTTCTCTACTACCAGCCAAAATTTAATACCAATCTTGAGATTTGTGGGGTAGAAGCACTCATTCGCTGGAACCATCCGTCTTTAGGTATGCTGACACCGCATATGTTTATTGGTGGCGCGGAAAAGACAGGTTTAATTATTCCAATGGGATATTGGGCACTTGAGCAAGCTTGCCAACAAATTCAGGAATGGGAACGTAGCAATACGCAGTTTTATCCAATCGCAGTCAATTTATCGGCCTTGCAGTTCGAAAATAAAAAGCTCTTTAGTACTCTCGAAGGCTTATTAAAAAAATACCAAATTCAGCCTCATCACCTCATTATTGAAATTACCGAATCAACCGCAATGCGGCATATCGACTTAAGCATTCGTGCTTGTGAGCGACTGCGCGATATGGGCATTCGTGTGGCAATTGATGACTTTGGAACAGGGCACTCAAGCTTCTTATATTTAAAAGATTTACCAGTCGATGAACTTAAAATTGACCGTGGATTTATTGTCGATTTAAAACCGGGCTCAAAAGAAGAAGTCATTTTAGAAAGTATTATTCATTTGGCGAAAAAGTTAGGTTTAACCGTAACAGCCGAAGGGGTGGAAACACAGCAACAAGTTGAGATTTTAACACGCTTGGGCTGTCAGCAGTTCCAAGGTTATTTGTTGGGTATGCCTGTAAATGTAGGGCAACTGATTCAGTCGCAAGGTGCTCATTTTGTTTAACCCAGATATTTGGTTAAATTTAAAAACTACTACTTAATATAATATCTAAAATAATAATTTAGTTAATCTAATGAAAAATAATAAGAATTTTTAAAACTTGTCATAAATTCCACATTGACACTTCTAAACTCTCAGATTATCCTTTGCCTGCTGGCCTACATTGCCAGCCGGTTGTCGCAGACCGATTAGTAAAGGCATCAGATTATTCCCTCTGAGGAGTAGTCTTGTGTGTACAATCGTCCCTCGCTCGTTGCGGTAGGACGAGTGAGGGACACCTTTGGGTGTGCTGATTCTTTACTATCAGTCTGCGAACCCTTGCTCGTTCTGCCACCATAATCTTTTATTAATGCTTTGGCAGAACTCCCAAAATAAGGAGTTGGCTATGCATACTATTTTTACACCTCCCAGTTAGTCTTTAATGCAGTTTGATCACCTTTAGGTTTTCAGGCATCAGTTCTTCACGACTAAAAAATCATATCAACAATAAAACTTGAGATGCGTTAGCGCAGTCTTTGGGGCCTTTGCATGCTTTTTTTGCTTAGAGCAAAAGTTGCAGTCGTTTTATCTCTATACACAACAAGAAATTATTTTATAACGGTAACTATATGCCATATTCAGATCTCTCATTTCGCGCGTTAAGCGTACTCCATAAGTCTCGATATCTTTTTAATAAACATGGTTTTCATAACGTAGGAGTAGACCACATTGTGCGAGAAGCAGAGGTGCCAAAAGCTTCGTTTTATAACTATTTCCACTCTAAAGAACGGCTTATTGAAATGTGCCTACACTTTCAAAAAGACGTCTTAAAAGAACAAGTGCGCTCAATCATTTACATACAAAAAGATTTAATCTTGCGTGAAAAACTCAAGAAGATTTTCTTTTTACATACCAGTCTGGATGGTTATTACCACTTGCTATTTAGGGCTATTTTTGAAATTGAGAAACTCTACCCCGCAGCTTATCAAGTGGTTGTACAGTATCGGCATTGGTTAACTACTGAAGTTTATAAATTGCTTTTAACTGTGAAGAAAGATGCTACGAAAAGCGATAGCGATATGTTTTTATTTACATTAGAGGGGGCTATTATTCAGCTGCTAGATGAAACTAGGGGTGATACGAGAGAACTGTTATTTACTTATATTTTAAAGGGTATTTTTCTTAAAGATTAACTTATTAAAATCTATATGTTTATTAATTGATATATTTAGAATAACTAAATTTATATAGAGTTCAGGCGGTTGTGCTTTTAAAACATATCGGCCTGAACTTTATATTGAACCAGATAAAAAACAGATCTGATCACCTGATAGAGCATGTTTTACAGATCCTCTCATCTTCAAAATAAAACTTATAATATGGTAAGGAACCGTAATAATTAAATTTTTTAAGCAGCTTCATATTTTTGTTTTGTTTCAAGCTCAATGAGTTTATTTATATAAGACCATGTTTCTTCAGAGTTAATTTCTGGTTTGTTAATAGTCCCGTCAATAATAAGCCCATCTATAATGTTAAGAAAAAGACTGCTTAATACTTTTGGATCTTCAATTTCTAACTCTAAAAATATAGATAAAACTAAACTGTAAATCCATTCACGGTATTTATTTACTTGTTTTTTAATAGAAGGATAGAGCTGCAGGACTTCTATCGTTGCTTTTTTAAATAAACAACCACTAAAATCTTCAGTGTTAATCCAGTCGATATACCAATTAAAAATACTTTTCAGTTTATTTAATGGGTCATCTGCACTATTAACTTTATCTAATAAAGAAGTTTGGACTTCTAAAATTCTTCGGCGAAGACACTCTTCAATTAAAACTTCTTTAGAAGAGAAGTACTTATAAAAAGTCATTTTTGCAACTTTAGATTCAGCAATAATTTTGTCTACCCCAATAGAGGTATAACTTTTCTGATTAAAAAGGGTCATTGCTGTTGTTATAATCGTTTCTCTTTTTGACATTGGTTGCCCCGTCATAGATATTTTTTGATTAACTTTGCTATTGTAAAGTATGAAAGCTTAAATAAAACTTATTTAATGATATTTAAAAAATTATATTTATTCAATAGCTTGGTTTGCCTTGATAAATAAAGAAATAAATATTTTATTGGCAATAGTTTACTTTTTTAAATAATATTAATTAATCCATTGATTTGTTGAGATAATAAACATAATATCAATTCGTTAAGTATGGGTATACGGAATTTATCCTTTTTACGTTCGAATACGTAATGGAAATAGAGGGATAGCCTTTAGCTTAACTATAAGAAAAACTTTTTATTGAGAATGATTATGTCAAAAAAATTTGAAGACTTTAATAATCCAAGAGAAAAAGCATTGCAGGGGATGAAAGATAGTATTCCCACTTCACAATGGGAAGAAAACTTACAGTTTCTCAAACAATTAAGGAATAAAATTGCGCAATTGCCAGTAAGTAAACACCCTGCAATTGAAATATTAAATAACGGTTATCTTGATAAACAAACCCTCACTCGTATTCATTTAGAATATCGTCATGCCATTGTTCAGATTTTTACCGATGCTTTATTAAAGGCGCAGTTTCTGACAAAACAATTGGAGCCAAAGCTTCACTCGGGCGCTAAAATGTTTCCACGGGTGTTGTTGAGCTTAAATATATTAGATGAATTTGGTTTTCGACCGGGTTTAGATAAAGATAATTATTATTTAGGCAATCCTGAATATGCACATTATCCATTATATGAAGATTTGCTAAATGACTATGGTTTGACTGAGGCTGACCGCCGTAATTATAAACCTTCAAAAATTGCAGATCAGGTGAGAACATTTTTAGAAGCTTCTTACGATCGTTATATTAATGTGGTGGCATTATTGGCGGTGGCAGAAGAAGAAGTCATTCTTTTTAGCCCGCCATTACGACAAGCAACCAAGTTTGTAAATATCGATGTTGAGGGTGGTGGTTATTACCATGTACATGGCGTTTCAACAGATGAAACAGCTGAAGCAGCTGATGATGACCATCAAGATGACCTTTGGTTTGCTTTGGCTCAAGCTATTACCAAAGATGATTATGAAAGCTTGACTCAACTATGTCTTGATTATTGTGCACTGTGGACTGAGTTTTGGGATGCACAAATTGCCGATTTCCAATTTATTGAAGAAAAGAAATTAGCATAAGCTGTTCAGTTTATTCGTAAAAAGCCTGTTGATATTGAACAGGCTTTTTTAATGGCTCAATTAAAAATATTCCAAATATGAAAACACGGATAGACAACTCAACAATCTCTAAACAGGACCTATAAATCTGCTACAATTACGCCAATTTTTATTTTGATCGACTTTAGATCTTTGGCACTGCAATCTCCGCAGTAGGTGTATTTCATGAGTTTTAAAGATGAGTTAGCGGCACAGGTCGCTGAAGTATTGAGCTTTTTATTTTAGTGTATGGATAGGGTGTCCGACTAGCCATTAACATTGCAATTGATATAAAAAATAGACAGATCTGTACGCATTTTATAAAATATAATCGATTAAGTCTCATTTATAACAAACGTAATGTTTAATAATATTTCCCAAGTTTTAGAGAGTATAGGTTTTCTCTCACAGCATCGTTCGGTGTATCTCCAGTTTTCAGATGCATCCCTGAATAGCCAGGTTTTTTTACAACGTATAGATGGGCAACATTATCTTAATCAGGGCATGACAGCCGAGCTGATTTGTTTATCAACCAATGCTCATATTTCACTCAAAACATTTATTGGGTTGCAGGTTGCGGTTGATCAGGTCACAGATCAAGGCCAACAGTTTCGTACTACAGGGATTATTACTGGAGCATCACAAGGACAGAGTGATGGTGCTCTAACCTTATATAAACTCACGATATCTGATCCAACCTACCTCTGGCATAAACGCAGAAACAGTCGTGTGTTTATGAACAAAAGTGTACGGGATATTAGCGAAATTCTGTTTAAAGAATGGCAGGGGAAAAGTCCTTTATTTGCTTCTAGTCTGACTTTAGATTTAAGTGGATTGAAACAGGCATACGATATCCGGCCTTTCATTATGCAGCTCAATGAAAGTGACTATGACTTTCTAACCCGCTTATGGCGGAGTGAAGGCATTAACTGGTTGATTGATGAAGCTGAGCTTACCGTGGCGAGCAATACGGACAATATTCAGCCACAAAAATTACGCCTTATTGATGACAATAGCCAGTATCAGGCACTGACTAGAAGGACAATCCGTTTCCATCGTAGCAGTGCAACTGAACAGTTTGACAGTATGACCAGTTTGATCGCTGGACGTCATTTGCAGCCGACTTCTGTTTTTGTGCAGCGTTGGCAGTCAGATGTACTACAACAAACTGATGGGGCAGGCAGTGTACAAAGTACACATCAGCATAGTACCAGCTATGACAATCAAAGTTTAAGCCTTGAAGATGCATGGCACTTCAGTCCGGCATGGATGCAGGATTTAAACGGCGAAGATGGGGCAACCTCAGCAAGTAATCAACAACTGGAAAAATTTAACCAGAACTTAAGCGCTTACCATGATGCCCAATCCAAGCAGTTTGTTGCTCAAACCACAGTACGGGATACACAAGTTGGTTACTGGTTTGAACTGAATGAACACCCTGAAATTGATCTGCATAGTGGGGCAGATAAAGAGTTTCTGATCATTGGTAAGCATTACTACAACCAAAATAACTTACCGAAAGACTTAGACCAGCAAATACAAACTTTAACTACACAAAGCCATTGGCAATCTAGTCATACAAAAGAGCGTCAAGGCAATCAACTGATTTTACAACGTCGCCATATCAAGACAGTTCCTGAATACCAGCCCTTACAAGATCGTCCTCAAGCCTCTGTACAACGTGCCCGTGTAGTCGGACCTGAAGGTGAAAGTATCCATGTTGATCAGTGGGGCCGTATTAAAGTTCGTTTCTTGTTTACCCGAGCTAATGACCATAGCCATGATGGAGGCGCGGGGAGTAACGACAACGATACTGATTCGGCTTGGGTTGATGTTGTAACCCCGTGGGCTGGAAAAGGGTATGGTGCACGCTTCTTGCCACGTGTTGGTGAGATTGTGGTTATCGACTTCTTTGACGGCAATATTGACCGTCCGTTTGTAGTGGGACGTATTCATGAAGCCGAACGTCATCCAGCCCAGTTCGACCAGAAAGGGCAGCTACCTGACACTAAAAAACTCAGCGGTATTCGTTCAGAAGAAGTGGATGGTAAAGGCTTTAACCAGCTGCGTTTTGATGATACGACTGGGCAAATTAGTGCACAGTTACAAAGTAGCCATGCGGTCAGTCAGTTAAACTTAGGCAACTTAAGCCATCCAAAAGATAAGGCCGAGAGTGATGGTCGTGGAGAGGGCTTTGAACTCAGAACTGACCAGTGGGGCGCGGTTAGAGCAGGTAAAGGTTTACTTGTTAGTACCCATAAACAGGACCAAGCTCAAGGCACACATTTAGATGCAGCCGATGCCAAGCAACAAATCGAAGGTGGTCTTAATAATGCTAAGGCACTGAGTGAAGTTGCTAAAAACCAGCAAACTGATCCATTGGAAATGTTTGAGAACTTAAAAACGTTCATAGAGCAAATTGAAGAAAAAGATCAGGACAAAGCTGCCACTTTTAAGCAAGCCTTGATGGTCTTAACAGCACCAAACAGTATTGCAGTCGCTAGTAATGAAGATATTCATTTAAGTGCAGATGGTCAGTTAAGCCAAAATGCTGGGGACAGCATTAGCCTAAGCACTCAAAAGAACCTGATTGCACATGCACAAAACAAGATTAGCCTGTTTGCCGCTCAACAGGGAGCACGGCTCTATGCAGGCAAAGGTAAAGTTGAGATACAAGCGCAAGGCGATGGAGCAGATTTAATTGCCCGTAAAGGTATCCAGATTATTTCTACAGAAGACAAAATAGAAATTAATGCTTCTAAAGAAATTGTGATTACCTCGGGTAGTTCCCAAATCAAGATTAATAGCTCAGGTATTTTCCCAGTCACGGGCGGCAAATTTGAAGTGAAGGCGGGGCAGCATGTGTTTATGGGTGGGGCAAAGGCGAACTATATTTTACCGTCTTTACCAACACAAGAAATCAAGACAGATGACTTATTGCTGGAATATTTACATAGCGATGGGACACCTGTTAAAGGTGCTGAATATGAGGTTTTATTATCTGATGGTTCCATCCGTAAAGGAAAACTAGATGCTTCGGGTAAGGCTATTGTGAGTGGTGTACCTGCTGGACGAGCCAAAATCCAATATGGGGAAGACCAAAGTAAAGATGAGTTTCCAGCTTTAGAAGTAGATGACTGGTTTACTCAACTTGGAAGCAGTACAAAGACTGGAAAAGAGGAATAAAGAATTATGCCAGATCCTCAAAATCAACAATTCTGGTCAAAGATCGCAGAACGACCTACGAAAATACAACAGCAGTTCTGGTATGGCGCTGAAAAATTAGCAAAGTATCTCAATGATAATCCAGCTATGTATAAAGGTTATATGACCTATGATACGAGTAAGCCTGATCCTAATCTGTCATGGTGGGAAAAGATATTATTTTACAGTGGGCAGGCTCATTACAATGAGGCGGTGACCCACTATAACACCAGTAAGGTAATCGCCGATCAAGGGAGCTGGTTATGGGGCATGCTCAAGGGTGACTTTAATAAAGATCCTTCAATGTCTCAGATTATTGTTGGTGGACTTATTAGTCTTATACCTGTAGCTGATCAGGTGTGTGATATCCGCGATTTGATTGCCAACTTTATCACCTTGTCGGATGAGAAAGCCCGAACGAAAGATAACTATATGGCACTTGCTTTGACAAGTGTGGGTATCATTCCTGAAGTTGGTTCAGCAATCAAAACGATTGTGAAATCAAGCCGGGCAAAAGATGTTAGTAAGGTCAAGTTATTTAAGTTCATGGAGTATTTTGAGGCGGCTTTAACAAAGCTCAAAATTAAATGTCCATGGGGTAAGGCACCAGAGGCATGGTTAAGGTCTCGACCATGGAAAGGCATAGCGACACAAGCTTTTAATACTTTAAAAAATAATATTGACCGAATCCTATCTGTCATTAATAAGTGTTTGATACGGTTCAATGGTGCATTGAAAGTTGCCTTAGCAAAATTTCAGGCAACACTAAACCATGTTTTAAATACCATCAAAAAGTATATTGATCAGTTGTGTGATGAAGTGGATAAGGCGATTGGTCATTTATTACCTCAACCACCATTAGCAATGGCACATGCTGGTGGCGGTGGTAAGAACACCCCTACAGGGCGTTATGAGGCCAATGTTAGTTCCGGTAAAAAAACAGAAACCAGCCATCGTCAAAAGAAAGAAACACCTCCACCACCAAGGAAAATGAAACCAAAGCATGTGGTTGAGCCGTGTTTGGAACCGAAAAAAGGGTTGAAGAATAGTTGGGGGAAAAAGACTGGTAAGTCTCAGGCTGAACTAGATGCCGAGTTTGATCGCCAGCTTAAGCGACAAGAGGAAGGGCTTAACCGTCTGACGGTTGAGGAGTATCAACAGAACAGACAACTTTATGAAAAGTATAAGCGGGCTGGAACAGGTACTCAGCAACAAAGAATCCGAGAAGATATGCAACGACAGTTAGAGGAATCTGAATATAAAAAATTAAAAACAGAGCAACCTCAATTATCGAAAGGCCAAATAGAAAGAATGGCTGAAAATAATGCTAAAAAAACGTTAGAAGGATTAGATGTCTTACATAATCCAGATATGCAATTAGGTGGTTTTGATGTCAAATATGATCCTAAAAAGCCCCCTACACTAGATGATTTTGGACATAGTGGCGTAAATCGTTCTATTGGTTCTCAAATGGCTGCAAAGAAGCGTCTTGCCAATATGGATGCGGCGGCAGCTCAAGCTAAAGCAAAGGGAATGGGGAAAGATGCAATGGATGTTGAATTGAAGCGTTGTAAGTAATAGAGGGTAGTAAGATGAACCAAGAAGATATTGATTACTTTTATGAGAAATATGGTCAGCCAATTGATAAAGTTGAAGTGACAGAGGACATCATAAAAAAATATCGGGGTAAACTGCCTGAAAGTATTTTAGAGCAATGGCGTTTATTTGGTTTTGCTGGTTATTTGAATGGTTTGTACTGGATTACTAACCCAGACGATTACGCTGAAGTGATTTATGACTGGTTAGAGGAGACCCCATTACTGGATGATGATGCCTATCATGTTTTGGCCCGTTCTGCATTTGGTGAGCTGTTAATTTGGGGCGAACGTAATTGTGGTAGATACTACATTAAAACAATGGAAGGTATCTTACATGACAATGGAGAACAGTTAGAAAGTGCTGAGTTTTATGGTAGTGATTTTTTCTTTTTACCTAAAAAAAATTATCTAGATTACACAGACAAAAACGGCAATAAACTATTTGATCGAGCTGTAAAAAAATTAGGGGTTTTAAAGGCAGATGAAATGTATGCCTTTGAGCCTGCTTTGGCATTAGGTGGGGAAGAATCATTACAGTACCTAACAAAAGTTAATCTTCCTGTTCACATGAAGCTACTAAAACAGGTAACTCCATTAAGATTGAGAACTTTTGAGGACCTTACGGCTGCTCTATATGGTACATCGTATAGTGTGGACGATTTAACAAGTGGACAAGATGCTGAGTCACAATATCAAGAATCTGTTCAAGCTGGAGAAGCTTGTCCTAGAACAGGTTACTGGACAACGCCTGCACAACCCAATACACGCCATTATTGTAAGAAAGGTGAAGTTCTTCCTGAAATTAAGGAACAAG
>NZ_JAKTIJ010000006.1:0-12931 GCF_027855275.1 Acinetobacter sp. AOR12_HL
GAAAAAAAGCCTTTGGCTTGCGCGCTTGCGGTGCGTTGTTGGCTCACCAAGGCAAACTGGTCCTGATCTGCACGATTGACGTTGAACTGTTCAGCAACGTTTTCGGCAGTCTGGGGCATGGTGTCTACACCATACAATTCTTTAAGTTTAGGGTTAATGAAACGCCAGCCCATGGTGGTGTCTTCAATCTTCTGACTACGGCCAAAGGCACTGTCAGACTTACCCATTACATAAGGTGCACGGCTCATGCTTTCTACACCACCTGCAATCACCAAGTTCGCTTCACCTGCTTTAATGGCACGGGCAGCAATAGCAATGGCATCGAGTGAAGAACCGCATAAACGGTTAATGGTGGTTGCTGGAACCTGATACGGTAACCCAGCAAGTAGTGCTGACATACGGCCGACATTACGGTTATCTTCACCGGCTTGATTGGCACAGCCATAAATCACATCATCGACCTGTTCCCAATCTACACCTGGGTTACGCTGTATAAGTGCTTTAATTGGCACAGCGCCAAGGTCATCGGCACGGACAGGTGCAAGGCCACCGGCGTAACGGCCAAATGGAGTACGGATGGCATCGATGATATAAGCGTTTTTCATTCTAACTTTTGTCCTTTACTTCAGGCCTTTTTAGCCATTCTCCGTAAGTATTTCGCAGTGGCGACATGGATGTCGCCTCGTTGCTCAGCACAACAGGGAGGTTGTGTCTGAGTAACAAAGGTTTTTGGTTACTTTTTTAAAAAAGTGACACGAATTAGCTGGTGGTACCTGACTTAAACAGATAAGACTCCGTTGTGATGCTTTATAAATTTTCATATCAACGAATAACATCACAGCTGTAATTTATTGTGATATCCATAGGTCTGTTGCATAAGCGATACCTTACTTTTGAAAGGTCAAAAGTAACAAAAACCTTTGTTGAACAGAGGAGGCTTCTTTGCCTCCCTGTCCAACGGGCGACATCCATGTCGCCTGTCACGATAGTGAACGCTGTGGAATAGGTCTTTGCTGTATAAACCTTACCCTTGAGTCGCATCAATCAAAGTTGCACCGGTTAAAGCCTGTAACTCATCAAAGCTAAGACCTTCAACTTTCTCAATCACCTTTAAACCATCATTGGTCACATCAATTACACACAGGTCAGTGTAAATACGGTCAACACAGTGTTTACCCGTTACCGGATAGGTCAGCTCAGCCACAATCTTCGGCTCACCTTGTTTGGTTACATGGTCTGTAGTGATAAATACTTTCTTGGCACCAACTGCCAAATCCATTGCACCACCAACAGCAGGAATCGCATCCGGTGCACCCGTGTGCCAGTTCGCCAAGTCACCATTCGCAGCAACCTGAAATGCCCCAAGCACCGCAATATCAAGGTGACCACCACGCATCATGGCAAATGAATCGCCATGGTGGAAAAAGCTGCCGCCTTCAAGCATGGTCACAAACTCTTTACCCGCATTAATCAGTTCAGGGTCTTCTTCACCTGCCGCTGGTGGTGGGCCAAAAGCCAACAGGCCATTTTCAGAATGTAGGAAGACATCTTTGTCAGCAGGTAAGTAGCTGGCAATCTTGGTCGGTAAGCCAATACCCAAGTTGACATAGGCACCATCCGGAATATCTTGTGCCACACGTTGTGCAATCTGGTCACGGCTGAGTTTCTGGTAGCTCATGTTATTTCTCCTTATTGCTTACTGTGCGGGCTGTACTTGTACAACGTGCTGTACAAAGATACCTGGGGTAATGATGTGTTCCGGATCTAATCCACCCAGTTCAACCACTTCAGAAACCTGGGCAATGGTGACATCAGCAGCCATGGCCATGATCGGGCCAAAGTTACGTGCAGATTTACGGTAAACCAGATTGCCCCAGCGGTCGCCCTTGTAGGCTTTAATCAGGGCAAAGTCAGCCTTGATCGGATACTCAAGCACGTAATCTTTACCATCAATCTCACGGGTTTCTTTACCTTCAGCTAAAAGTGTCCCAAAGCCTGTTGGGGTAAACACAGCGCCAAGGCCCATACCCGCTGCCTGAATACGACACGCCAGATTGCCTTGCGGTACCAGTTCAAGTTCAACCTTTCCGGCACGGTACAGTTCATCAAACACATAAGAGTCCGACTGACGTGGGAAAGAGCAAATCACTTTTTTAATAGAACCGGCTTTGAGCAGTTTAGCCAGACCATAATCCCCATTACCGGCATTGTTGCTCACAATGGTCAGGTCCTTAACGCCAAGTTCAATCAGACCGTCAATGAGTTCAGCGGGTTGTCCTGCGGTACCAAAACCACCAATCAGAATGGTTGCACCATCTTTAATTTGCGATAAAACCTCGCTTAGTGAGGACTTACTTTTGTCAATCATGTGAGAAACCTTAGAGCATGAGGTAACGTGATGTATTACTACCGCTAAAAATTTATTGAAATTCTTAATGGTAGTAATAAATGGAGTAAATTTTGTGAGTCAAAAGCGAACTTTTAACTCACATACACTTTCAATTAAGCACTAGCGCGACGGCGTTCAACTTCAGTTGAAGGAGCAGCAGCGGCTTCTTTAACCAATTCAATGTTAAATGTGATGTGTTTGAAAGCGTGATCTAAACCACGGCGTTGAATTTCAGCAGGGTCTGTGACATCTACTGCTGTTGCCACTAAACCGTCACGAGTAGCGAAAGCAAAGTCATCCCATAAATACTCATCACCCTCAATGTTGAATTGAGTAGTCAGCTTGCGGTAACCCGGTGCAGAAACGAAGTAGTGAACGTGAGATGGACGGTTACCATGACGGCCTAACTTGTTAAGAAGAGCCTGAGTTGTACCTTCAGGAGGGCATCCATAACCAACTGGCATAGTGGTTAACGCTACATATTTACCATCTGCATCGGTGAAAATGGTACGGCGTAAGTTAAAGTCAGATTGTGACTTATCAAAGAATGAATAGTTACCTAAACTGTTGGCATGCCATACTTCAACTTTGGCATTTTCAATAATATTGCCATCAGTGTCGGTTACCGTACCTTCAATAATTAAGGTATCGATTTTGCCAGTCTCAGTTCCGTCATCCATACGTGCAAAGCCAACTGATTCAGGTGCGCCAGCAACATAAAGTGGACCTTCGATAGTACGAGGTGTACCGCCTGTAATACCAGCTTTGGCATCTGCTTCATCTGCACGTAAGTCAAGGTAATGTTCAAGACCTAAGCCTGCTGCCAAAAGACCAAGTTCATTTGCTTGACCTGCATCGGTAAAATATTCCAAACCTTTCCAAACTTCAGAAGGCTGGATGTCTAAATCTTCGATGGCTTGAAATAAATCCCCAAGAAGGCGCACTACAATTTGTTGAACACGTGCATCAACTTCGCCTTTTGCAGTGTCGACATTCATTTGTTTTACAAGCGCATCAATTTGTTGACGGTTCATACTAAAACTCCTTAAGTATGCAATACGGTTTTGGGTGGCAGCGCTGCGGGCATTTTGTTTTGCTAGCGAATAAGTGCCGCCACGTTCCTTGTTACCTTCTGAATAATCTGCTTGGTTTTTAAATGGACTTCAGAGATCACATTTAAAAAATTCTTTCTATTTACGAATCATCATCACGGACAGAAGATGGATGACGGTTAAGTGCCATCACTTCAATGTCCATATATGGATAGAGAGGTAAACCTTGTAAAATGTTGTGCAATTCTTCATTGCTCTCTACATCAAAAATACTGATGTTCGAGTACTGACCTGTAATTCGCCAGATATGACGCCATTTACCTTGGCGTTGTAAGTCTTGCGAATAAGCCTTTTCAACGGCCTTAATTTCATTTGCTTTGTCGGCTGGCATATCAAGTGGAATATGCACATCCATACGTACATGAAATAACATGGGAAACTCCTTATCCTGTTGCCTTAACGACGTAATTTCTCAATCGTATCTTCATCAATTTCAATGCCTAAGCCCGGAGCTGTCGGTAAATGCAATTCAAAGTTTTCGTAACGTAGCGGCTCTTTTAAAATTTCTTCGGTAAGTAATAACGGACCAAATAATTCAGTGCCGAACGCTAACGTTTCAAAAGTTGCAAATACATGGGCCGATGCAATACTTCCTACAGGACCTTCAAGCATAGTGCCGCCATATAGATCGATACCAGCCAAACCAGCAATTTTGCCAACTTCACATGCTTCAATCAGACCACCAGATTGTTCAATTTTTACGGCAAATACATCTGCACCATGATTTTTTGCAATACGGTACGCGCTGTCAGGTCCAGTTAAAGCCTCATCAGCCATAATGGCTACATCAAAACGTTGGGTGAGGCGAGCAAGTGCTTCGGTATTTTGAATGGCACATGGCTGTTCGATTAAATCGATTCCACCATCTTGGAGCTGTTGAATACCATGAATACACTCAAGTTCTGACCATGCACGGTTCACATCTACACGTACACTAACATCAGCACCTAATGCTTTTTTAATAGCAATCACATGGTCAACATCTTGCTGTAAAGGACGCGCACCAATTTTAAGTTTGAACGTGTTGTGGCGCTTTAGCTCAATCATTTTGCGAGCTTCAGCAATATCTTTTTCCGTGTCACCAGACGCAAGCGTCCAAAGCACAGGTAAACTATTACGCAGACGTCCACCTAAAACTTCGCTTAATGGCACACCTAAACGTTTGGCCTGAATATCAAGTAGGGCAGTCTGAATGGCACACTTAGCAAAGCGGTTACCATTAATATTTTTACGAATCAGTTTTAGTGTTTGTGCAACATTTAAATCTTTAACTGATGTCAGTAATGGTGCAAAGTAGGTATCAATATTGGCTTTGACACTCTCAGGACTTTCTTCACCATAGTTCAGCCCACCAATGGTGGTGGCTTCACCCCAACCGACAATACCATCCGTGGTCGTAATTTTAACGAGTACCAAAGTCTGGGTACGCATAGTAGTCACAGACAACTGGTGAGGACGGATAGTTGGAATATCCACAAGTATGGTTTCTATGGTTCTATACATGAAGTTTCAACTATTACGAACTTGTTTGTATACCATAGAAGAATGTAATAGCCTAAAATAGATATAGAACGGTATTTTAAGATACTAAAAAGGTATATTAATGGAATTAAGACATCTACGTTATTTTGTTACCGTTGTTGAAGAACAGAGTCTGACGAAAGCTGCAGAAAAGCTTTTTATTGCTCAGCCACCTTTAACACGCCAAATCAAAAAACTAGAAGAAGAATTAGGGATCGATTTATTCGAAAAAGGCTCTCGTCCATTAAAAGTAACGGAAGCAGGGCTGTTTTTTTACCAGCATGCGGTACAAATTTTGACGCACACCGCTCAAGCTGCTTCGATGGCTAAAAAAATGAAGCTGGTCGAGAATGTTGTTAAAGTTGGTTATGTGAGTTCGCTTCTTTATGGGCGATTACCACAGGTCATTTATCTATTTAGGCAAAAAAATCCTGACATTCATGTCGAGCTTATTGAATGTGGTACACGAGATCAGGTGGAAGCATTAAAACTCGGTAAAATTGATTTAGGTTTTGGTCGATTACCAATTAGTGATCCAGCCATTAAGCGACTTTTACTCAGAAAAGAAAAATTAAAACTCGCAATCCATAAAAAACACCCATTAAGTGATTTCCAAGAGTCAGGAATTTATTTATCTCAAATTATCAATGAGACGATTTTTTCTTATCCAACCACACCTAAACCAAATTTTTCGACCACTATTCAAGCTTTATTTACCAAATTAGGTCTTGTTCCCGCCAAGCTGACTGAAGTACGAGAAATTCATATGGCACTTGGCTTAGTGGCATCCGGAGAGGGTATTTGTATTATTCCGGAAAGCGCCTGCGACATTGGAATGAAGAATCTAACTTATTTAAATATCTTAGACTTAGAAGCCTATAGTCCCATCTCTCTATCCATGCGCAACATGGACCAAAGTTCCTATATTCCTAAAATCTTAGATTGTATTGAAGAGATCTATAGCGAAGAAGAAGTATCCAGAAATTTGAATTTATAAATTTTTAATACGCTTTAAATTGAATTATCATGTTATTTTAAAACTTTAAACCTATAGGTAATATGTAAAAGGAATTATTAAATGAGAAAAATTTTAGGTATAGCTTCTCTCATTATGTCTACAGGTGTTGTACATGCTGAACAATTAAATGAACAAGAACAAATTTCTCCGTATAGTGCGAATGTGACTTTTGCAAGTCAATATATTTCACGTGGTTTCCAACAAACTTGGGGTAAGCCTGCACTACAAATTGGCTTCGACTATGCAAATCCGAATGGGCTATTTATGGGTACTTGGGCATCCAATGTAAGTTCAAACTATCTCCGCGATGCTTCAGTTGAATGGGACTTTTATGCAGGTTATTTAAAAACTATCGATAAATTCTCAATTGGAATGTCTGTTTTTTATTATTATTACCCAGGTGCAAAAAGTACGCCTGAAACGGGGAGTACAAGCTATAACTATGGCGAAATTGTGCCCCAAATTGGCTATGGTCCTTTAAGTCTCAAATATTTTATTACCTATACCCCAGATTACGCAGGTTATAACTCAAATACGATGGGTGGACCGGAAGGTAAACGTTCACGAGGAACAACCTATTTAGACCTCAACTTTACACAGCCGATCAATGAAAGTTGGACTTTTGGTGCCCACTATGGCTATGAAAGAATTAAAAACTTCTCAGAAGCTAATTTTCAGGATATGAAAGTCGAACTTATTAAAGATTTAGGTGATGGCTGGACTACAGGGTTAGCTTATACCAAAGCGTGGGACAAAGACGGATACTATAGAAATTATAGTAATGGTGAACCAGATGCACCAATTTCAAATCCGATTGATTCGACATTTACTGTCTCAGTTAAAAAAGTATTCTAATTTATACATAAAAAGCCTGATCACTTTAATTTGGAGTCAGCAGGCTTTTTCTAATACATAGAGAAAATTATTTTTTAATTAAATCATAAGCCATTTTAGTATCGTCTAGCTGAACCAGTGAAGCATGACGAGCAGAGAGCGGATCTTTATTTTCAATTGCTGTCAAAATTGCTTTATGTCTTGGTAATGAATGACCTTGTAAATTTGGGCGTAGACTGGTGACTTGAATCGATTGCTGCAAAGGTAAAACCAGCATTTTTGACATATAAGCCAATAAGTCATTATGCGTTGCTTTGGCAATTGCTAAGTGAAACTGGATATCTGGCTCTATAAATTCTTCAACTGTTGTTGCCTTTTCCATTCCTTCATAGGCTTGCTTAATACGCTCAATATCTTCTTCATTTGCTGTACTTGCCGCAATATAGGCTAACTCCGGTTCTAAAACGCGTCGTACGGTAGAAAGTGTTTTAAAAAACTCGTGCTCAGGCGTGGTTTGAATCAACCAGAACAGTACATCTGGGTCGAGTAAATGCCATTCTTCTTTAGGTCGAACTACTGTTCCGATTTTGGGCCTTGAATAAGTTAAGCCTTTAGCATTTAAAACGCGTATTGCTTCGCGAAAGACAGGGCGGCTGACTTTATATTCCTCACATAAATCAACTTCACTTGGGAGTTTTTCATTTTCTGAGATTTCTCCAGAAACGATTTTTAATCCCAATTGTTGAACAATTAATGCATGTTGGCTTTTGCTTGGAATAGGATTTTTATAGTCAGCTTTACTCATATTTCACTATTACGACATGTTGAATATCCTATGGTATAGATGACCTTGTGTTTTAACAAGATCATCTTTTTCAAGAATAAATATTAATGGGAATGACGTGGAACTTCTGAGCCACGGCAACCGACCAAGAAATCAAAATCACAACCCTCATCGGCTTGTAAAACATGTTCTACATAGAGCTTACGGTAACCGCCAATAAAACTTGGTGGAGCTGGTGGTGCTAAATTTTCAAGACGTTGCTTAAGTTCTTCATCACTCACTTCTAGGTGAAGTTTTCCAGCATAGGCATCAAGTTCGATAAAGTCACCATTTTGAACTACGGCCAAAGGCCCACCTGCCATAGCTTCAGGGGCAACATGTAAAACGACCGTACCATACGCTGTTCCACTCATTCGTGCATCGGAAATACGAACCATGTCGGTAATGCCTTTGGCTAAAATTTTTGGTGGTAGTCCCATATTTCCAACCTCGGCCATGCCCGGATATCCTTTAGGGCCAGCATTTTTCATCACAAGAATACAAGTTTCATCGACATCTAGATCTGGGTCGTTAATACGGGATTTATAATCATCGAAGTTTTCAAATACGACTGCACGACCACGGTGTTTCATCAACTCCGGTGTGGCAGCAGATGGTTTAAGCACCGCACCTTTAGGCGCTAAATTTCCGCGCAAAATACACATACCGCCATCTTGTCGAATTGGATTATCTATTTTCCGAATCACTTCATCATTATAAATAGGTGACTGTTGGCAGTTTTCCCAAATGGTTTGACCGTTTACGGTTAAAGCTTGAGGATGTGGTAAGAGATTGGCTTCACCCATGCGACGAATCACGGCTGGCAAGCCGCCGCTATAATAGAACTCTTCCATTAAAAAACGACCCGAAGGCTGTAAGTCGACAATGGTTGGCATGCCGCGGCCAACACGGTTCCAGTCATCCAGTTGTAAATCAACCCCAATGCGTCCAGCAATTGCTTTTAAATGAATCACGGCGTTGGTTGAACCACCAATAGCTGCATTGACTTTAATCGCATTTTCAAAGGCTTCTTTGGTTAAGATTTTAGAAAGGCGTAAATCTTCATGAACCATGTCAACAATGCGCATACCTGAAAGATGAGCCAACACATAACGGCGAGAATCTACCGCTGGAATGGCCGCATTGTGGGGTAAAGAAGTGCCTAGGGCTTCAGCCATACAAGCCATTGTAGAAGCCGTGCCCATGGTATTACATGTACCAGCTGAGCGTGACATACCAGATTCGGCAGATAAAAATTCATTTAAATCAATTTTGCCTGCTTTTAACTCTTCATGCATTTGCCAAACGATGGTACCTGCACCAATGTCTTTACCTTTGTGCTTACCATTCAGCATTGGTCCACCAGTCACTACAATGGCAGGAATATCACAACTTGCAGCTCCCATTAATAATGCAGGGGTGGTTTTGTCACAACCTGTCAGTAACACCACACCGTCAATAGGGTTACCACGAATCGCTTCTTCAACATCCATACTGGCTAAGTTACGGGTAAACATGGCGGTAGGACGTAAATTCGACTCACCATTTGAAAATACAGGAAACTCAACAGGGTAGCCGCCCGCTTCTAAAATCCCTTTTTTTACGTGTTCGGCAATTTTTCGAAAATGCGCATTACATGGGGTGAGTTCAGACCACGTATTACAAATTCCAATAATGGGCTTGCCTTGAAACTCATGATCTGGAATTCCTTGGTTCTTCATCCAGCTGCGATACATAAAGCCATTTTTATCCGTTGTACCAAACCAGGCAGCCGAACGAAGAACTTGTTTGTTATTCATACAAATTTCCCTATATAGTATTACTATTATAATTAATTAAATTAAAAATACACCATAAATTTTATTTTTAAAAGGTTTGAAATTTAAATAGTATTACTATATTTTAAATTGAAAGGATAATTTACGAGCAAGATGCTCTATAAGTAAATAATAGGAAATGGAGTCGAACATGGATTTCGAAAAGGATGTAATACGGACGGTCACGTTTAAGCTGATACCTGCATTAGTCATACTATATCTGGTGGCATACATTGATCGGGCCGCTGTCGGGTTCGCTCATTTGCATATGGGTGCCGATGTAGGAATTGGTGATGCTGCCTATGGTCTAGGAGCTGGCTTATTTTTTATTGGATATTTTCTTTTTGAAGTTCCAAGTAATTTGCTTTTAGACAAATTTGGTGCTCGTAAATGGTTTACCCGCATTTTATTAACATGGGGCCTCATCACCATGGCCATGGCGCTTATTCAAGGCCCTAAAAGTTTTTATCTCTTAAGGTTTTTACTCGGTGTAGCAGAGGCGGGTTTTTTCCCTGGTGTTTTATACCTAATTACGCAGTGGTATCCGGTGCGGCATCGCGGAAAAATCATGGGAATGTTTGTGCTTTCACAACCGATTGCCATGATGATTGCAGGGCCTTTAGCTGGTCTATTACTTGGAATGGATGGCATTGCAAATTTACACGGCTGGCAATGGTTGTTTGTTGCAGTTGGCTTGCCCGCGGTTTTATTGGCTTTACCTACATTTTTGTGGCTGCCCGATAACATTGATAAAGTAAAATGGTTAAGCATTGAACAAAAACAATGGCTTAAAAATGAACTCGTTAAAGATGAAGCCGAATATGACCAAACCCGACATGCCAATCCACTACATGCTTTAAAAGACAAACGCGTACTTTTATTAGCACTTTACTACTTACCGGTAACTTTAAGTATTTATGGTTTAAATCTCTGGCTTCCTACCATTATTAAGCAATTTGGCGGAGGTAGTGATATTCAAATTGGGTTCTTATCTAGCATTCCCTATATTTTTGGAATTATTGGACTTCTCATTATTCCGCGTAGTACTGACCGCCTGAACGATCGTTACGGACACTTAAGTTTTCTGTATGCACTAGGTGCTTGTGCAATGTTTTTAAGTGGTTGGCTAAATTCTCCAGTTATGCAGTTGGCAGCTTTGGCTGTAGTTGCGTTCTGTCTATTTTCATCGACTGCCGTGTTTTGGACATTACCGGGTCGTTTCTTAACGGGTGCAAGTGCAGCGGCTGGTATCGCCTTAATTAACTCTGTTGGAAATTTAGGTGGCTATGTCGGTCCATTTGGGATCGGACTGTTAAAAGAATACACGGGAAATATGGCTGCTGGTTTGTATTTCTTATCTATCGTCATGCTTTTTGGCTTGATTCTGACTTACATCGTCTATGCCAAGCTCGAACGTCAAAAAACACAAACAGTGAATATTCAAAAGCCTTTGTAAGGAATAAAACATGCAAATTATTCAATTTGAGAATCGTGCAAATCAACGTGCCGTCGCGAAAGTAGAAGGCAACATGGCATATCCGGTTAAAGATATTCAATCGGTTCGTGATTTAGCACTTTTAGCAATCCGCAATAAAGTTTCACTGGAACAACAAGTTGAGGCGTTAGGGTTTGAGTCCGAAACTTATGATTATTCATCTTTATTAGCAGATTTAAAGGTATTGCCGCCTTTAGATCATCCAGATCCAACGCACTGCTTAATTTCCGGTACAGGTTTAACCCATTTAGGTTCTGCATCTGCACGCGACAAAATGCATCAACAAAATTTAAGTGATGACAGCTCGGTGACCGACACCATGCGAATATTTCAATGGGGGCTACAAAAGGGCCGTCCAGCAGAAGGTCAGATCGGTGCGCAACCGGAATGGTTTTATAAAGGCGATGGTTCAATTGTGGTAAGACCGGGAGCTGAATTACCTTTACCCCCATTTGCTGAAGACGGCGGCGAAGAACCTGAAATCGCAGGCCTCTATGTTATTGGCGAAGATTTAAAGCCTTACCGAATCGGGTTTGCGCTGGGCAATGAATATTCTGATCACGTGATGGAGCGCCGTAACTATTTATATCTGGCCCATTCAAAATTGCGTTTTTGCAGTTTTGGTCCAGCTTTACGGACGGGCGAGTTACCAAAACATTTAGTCGGAACCAGCCGCTTGCGCCGTGATGGACAAATTATTTGGGAAAAAGAGTTTTTGTCGGGTGAGGACAATATGTGCCATAGCTTGGCAAATCTGGAATATCACCACTTTAAGTATCAACAATTTTTAAAAGCAGGGGATGTACATATTCACTACTTCGGTACAGCGACTCTATCTTTTGCCGATGGTATTCAAGCGCAGGTTAATGATGAGTTTGAAATCGAAATGAAAGAGTTCGGTCATCCACTCAAAAACAAACTTGCTCATATGCAACCCGAATTACCGATCGGTTCAGTTATTACTCTCTAAGGAATATAAAAATGGTCATTGGACACAACTTTATTGGCGGTTCACGCAGCGCGCAAGGTACAACCTTATTAAAAAGTATTCATGCTACGACTGGTGAAACTTTGCCTTATGAGTTTCACCATGCAACCGAGCAAGAGATTAATCAGGCCTGTGAAGCAGCCAGTCAAGCCTTTAAGACTTACCGCCATACCTCACCTGAACAGCGTGCAGTTTTTTTAGAAAATATTGCCGATGAGCTCGATGCTTTGGGTACAGATTTTCTTGAAATTGTCTCACAGGAAACCGCTTTGCCAATTGCACGCCTACAAGGTGAACGTGCCCGTACCAGTGGGCAAATGCGTTTGTTTGCCAAAGTATTGCGCCGTGGTGATTTTTTAGGTGCCCGTATTGATACTGCTTTACCTGAGCGTCAGCCTTTACCTCGCTCAGACCTGCGCCAGATTAAAATCGGTGTTGGCCCTGTTGCAGTCTTTGGGGCAAGTAACTTTCCTTTAGCATTCTCAACTGCGGGTGGTGACACTGCTTCGGCACTGGCAGCAGGTTGCTCTGTAGTGGTGAAAGCCCATAGTGGACATATGGCGACAGCAGACTTTGTAGCGCAGGCAATTGAACGTGCCGTAGAAAAATCAAATATGCCAAAAGGTGTGTTTAATATGATCTACGGTAATGGTGTGGGTGAACCACTGGTTAAGCATCCTTTAATTCAGGCAGTTGGTTTTACCGGTTCACTGCGTGGTGGTCGTGCTTTATGTGATATGGCCGCAGCCCGACCACAACCGATTCCGGTGTTTGCTGAAATGAGTAGTATTAACCCGATGTTGATGTTGCCCGAAGCCTTAAAAAACCGTGGTGAAAAAATTGCACAGGACTTGGCTGATTCAGTAGTTTTAGGCTGTGGTCAGTTCTGTACCAATCCGGGTTTAATCTTGGGAATTAAATCAGCTGAATTTAG
>NZ_JAKTIJ010000007.1:0-43940 GCF_027855275.1 Acinetobacter sp. AOR12_HL
TTATTAAAAAGTATTCATGCTACGACTGGTGAAACTTTGCCTTATGAGTTTCACCATGCAACCGAGCAAGAGATTAATCAGGCCTGTGAAGCAGCCAGTCAAGCCTTTAAGACTTACCGCCATACCTCACCTGAACAGCGTGCAGTTTTTTTAGAAAATATTGCCGATGAGCTCGATGCTTTGGGTACAGATTTTCTTGAAATTGTCTCACAGGAAACCGCTTTGCCAATTGCACGCCTACAAGGTGAACGTGCCCGTACCAGTGGGCAAATGCGTTTGTTTGCCAAAGTATTGCGCCGTGGTGATTTTTTAGGTGCCCGTATTGATACTGCTTTACCTGAGCGTCAGCCTTTACCTCGCTCAGACCTGCGCCAGATTAAAATCGGTGTTGGCCCTGTTGCAGTCTTTGGGGCAAGTAACTTTCCTTTAGCATTCTCAACTGCGGGTGGTGACACTGCTTCGGCACTGGCAGCAGGTTGCTCTGTAGTGGTGAAAGCCCATAGTGGACATATGGCGACAGCAGACTTTGTAGCGCAGGCAATTGAACGTGCCGTAGAAAAATCAAATATGCCAAAAGGTGTGTTTAATATGATCTACGGTAATGGTGTGGGTGAACCACTGGTTAAGCATCCTTTAATTCAGGCAGTTGGTTTTACCGGTTCACTGCGTGGTGGTCGTGCTTTATGTGATATGGCCGCAGCCCGACCACAACCGATTCCGGTGTTTGCTGAAATGAGTAGTATTAACCCGATGTTGATGTTGCCCGAAGCCTTAAAAAACCGTGGTGAAAAAATTGCACAGGACTTGGCTGATTCAGTAGTTTTAGGCTGTGGTCAGTTCTGTACCAATCCGGGTTTAATCTTGGGAATTAAATCAGCTGAATTTAGCCAGCTCATTAGCAACCTGACTGAAATTATGGGGGCTAAGCCTGCGCAAACTATGCTCAATGCCGGCACCTTAAAAAGCTATACCGCTGGTCTTGAGCACTTAACCCAGCATCAAGGCGTTGAACACTTGGCAGGTCAAACTCAACAAGGTAATCAGGCTCAGCCACAACTGTTTAAAGCTAATGTTGAGCTTTTACTGGCAGGTGACCAGCTTTTACAAGAAGAAATCTTTGGGCCAACCACAGTCATCATTGAAGTTGAAGATAAAGCCCAACTCATTCAGGCATTACAAAGCATGAATGGGCAACTGACTGCGACTTTAATTGCCGATGAAGCTGACTTAACCGAGTTTGCAGATGTAGTTCCTGTGCTAGAGGAAAAAGCTGGTCGATTACTCATAAACGGCTACCCAACAGGTGTAGAAGTGTGTGATGCGATGGTGCACGGTGGACCATACCCAGCCACTTCAGATGCACGAGGCACTTCAGTTGGAACCTTGGCCATTGACCGTTACTTAAGACCTGTGTGTTACCAGAACTATCCACAGAGTTTATTGCCGGAAGCCTTAAAAGACAGCAACCCATTGCAGATTTTAAGACTGGTGAATGGTGAGATGACTAAAGAAGCGATTTAAGAATAAAAAGAGACCACAAGTTGGTCTCTTTTTACTTCTACATTTAGGGTTTTTAAGGAGTTATAAGCTCCTTAAAATCAATCTAGTTTGTAATTAATATTTTTTAAAAATAAATCAACAGCGTATTCAACCCAAGTACTAATTTCATCAGCTGAGATTAAATAATCAGGATGAGTCAAACACTTTAAGTGGGCATCACTTCTTAACAGTGATAAAAATATATTTGCTGCGACTTCCGAAGAAGACGTTAATTCAATTTCTCCTTGTTTAATCGACTTTTCAAGATAACCTGCAATAATATTTGCCAGACGTTGTGGTCCCACTTCAAAGAACTTTTCGGATAATTCCGGGAACCTTACAGCCTCTGCAATACACACTCTAAAAAAAGCTAAACCTGAATGCGATAAGATAAAGCACAGATAAGTTTTCCCAATTTCGGTTAAGGCTGAACGTAAATTTTTGGCTTTTGTCTCGACCGACATAATTTGTTTTTGCATGTTGGTACATTGACGTTCAATGACCGCAGCAAACATCGCTTCTTTATTTTTAAAACAACCATACATAGTCGCTTTTGAAACGCCGGCTTCTTTTTGAATCATATCTGTGGTTGTTCCACTAAAACCATGGATCAGAAAAAACTTTGTTGCTGCATCCAGAATTTTTTGATCTTTCTCATTCGTTTTAGTGCAATCAGACATACGACCCTACAAACATATTTAGCAATTTCATTCTTAGTGTAACTCATCGAAAAGTTCAAAATCGAGAATTGACGTAAATTTAATAAGATAGTAGAGTACCGATCGGTACAGTTGAGCTTAATCACCGCTATAAGCATTAAGCTCATTTTAAAATTTAAGGTAAAAGATGAATATACGACCACTCATCGGTTTGGCAGGTGCCATTTTTGCAGCCATGACTGTCGAATTTAATAACCGAATTAGCAGCATTACCTTGGTCGATATTCGCGGTGAGATGGGTATTAGTGTCGACTCTGGTTATTGGGTCAGCAGTATTTATGCCAGTGCCATGATTATTGGGATGATCCTGTCCACCAGTTGGGCCGTTATTTTTTCCATGCGTCGGGTTCTTCTTTTTGCGATAGGACTTTGCCTCTTCTCTAGCGTTTTAATTCCTTTTAGCCCAAATATCGAAATATTTTATTTATTACGGGGATTACAAGGACTCGCCAATGGCTTAACCATTCCTTTATTAATGGCATGTGCACTTAGATTCCTAGGACCTGAAATTCGTCTATGGGGCTTGGCCTGCTATGCATTGACAGCAACTTTTTTCCCAAACTTAAGCGCTGCGCTTGCTGCCTTTTATTTAGATGTGATTGGTTGGAAGATGATATTTTTCCAAACCATTCCTTTTTGTGCTTTAAGTGCTGCGTTAGTTTACTTCGGTATTCCGCAAGATCCGTTAAATTACTCAAGAATAAAAACTTACGATTGGACTGGCGCGATTCTAGCCATTATTGGTTTGGCAAGCCTTAGTACCATGCTTTTGCATGGCAATCATTTGGACTGGTTCCATTCAAAATTGATTTGTGTTTTGGCTTTAATGAGTGCCATTACCCTACCTTTATTTTTAATACATGAATGGCGCTATCCAACACCATTAATTAAACCGCAAATGCTCGAAATACGGAATTTTGGTTATGCTGTTATTGCGTTGTTCTGCTTTGTGGTAATTGGTATGTCAACCAGTACATTACCCCTTAATTACTTAAGCGCTGTGCATGGTTATAAGCCCACTCAAACTATGTGGATTGGCTTACAAATTGCCGCATTACAATTTATCTATATCCCGATTGTTATTAAAGTTTTGAACCAAGCTTGGGTTGATAGCCGATACGTACATGGGTTTGGTTTGCTTTTGGTTATGGTTGGCTGCTTAGGTGCAAGTCAACTTGATACGACTTGGAACCAAGACCAATTCTATTTTTGGCATGCAATCTCATGTTTAGGACAAACCTGTGTAGTGCTTTCGCTCCTCATGATGGGTACAAATAGCGTCCATCCAACTATGGCAATCTATGCTTCGCCTATGATTAACACCCCGCGTGCTATTAGCGGCGTACTCGGTGTGTGCCTTTTAGACTGGGTCAATCGAGTACGTGGTGAATACCATTCAACACGGCTGATTGAAAATACTGCACAACATGTTTTTCAAAATATTCAAGGTCCTGTTATTAATCCTCTTACCCCGCCTGTGCTGAGTGCAGATGGTACCGAACGTGTTTCCGGTGGTTTATCTGCCTTAAATTCTGCGATTCAGGCACAGCAATCTGTTTTAGTCATTAGTGATCAATATCTGATTTTAGCGGGACTTACTGCAATTTTATTTATCGTTATGCTGATTTTGCCAGTTAGAACTTATCCACCACGCATTGCTCTCATTAAGTTAATGAATAGTCATAACTCAGGAAAATCTTTATGAGTACTCTCGAAGCCCAAGATCACTCCATGACCGAGTCACCCAAGTTAACAAAGATGCAATATCTTAAGAAACACTGGGTTATGGTTATTGCATTTATTATTGTTCTAGTTTCCATTTTATGGATTTTAAAAGTTATATTTTTACCTTCTTCCATTGTTAAAACTGATGATGCGCGGGTAGACGTCGAGTACTCAACCATTGCTCCAAAAGTGTCAGGTAATATTGAAGAAATTTATATTAAAGATCACCAGACCGTAAAAAAAGGCCAGCTTTTGGCACGGATTGATGCACGTGATTATCAGGCGGCTTTAGCTGAAGCTGAATCTAATTATACCAAAGCACAAGCTGACTTAAATGAAGCAATGCTGGCAGTAGAAAGACAACCAACTGTTATTCGAGAAACAGAGGCCCAGCTTAGAAAAGTAGAAGCCGGCATTAAACTCACTAAAGATAATACCGCACGCTATGAGCAATTACAGGCACTTGGTGCTGAGTCTAGATTGATTACACAACAATCAAAAACCACATTGACCGAGCAATATGCCGACTTGGACAGTAGTAAAGAAAAAGTTATTGATGCACAGTATCAGCTCAACCAATATAAGATTCAGGTTCAAGCTAAACAAGCTGCTTTGAAACAAGCCCAAGCTGCGCTTGATAAAGCAAAACTGAATCTAAGCTATACAGAAATTCGAGCGCCTATTGATGGCATGATTGGGCAGAAGTCTGCAAATGTGGGCAACTTTGTTGGCGCAGGTAATCCACTCATGGTGGTTGTGCCTTTAGATCAAGTGTATGTAGAAGCAAACTTCCGTGAAATTGAGCTAAAACAAATTAAAATCGGCCAGCCTGTCACTGTTTATGTCGACGCTTACAATGTTGAGTTAAAAGGTGTGGTAGATAGTTTCTCACCATCGACTGGTGCATTCTTCTCGCCAATTTCAGCAACCAATGCGACGGGTAACTTTACTAAAATTGTTCAGCGTTTACCTTTACGCATCAAACTCCTTGAGAACCAACCTGATATTAAATTGTTGCGTCCTGGTCTATCTGTTGTGGTTTCTGTAGATACGACCAAATAAACGGAATCAACTGAGCACTTCAAACTTTAAATGAGCCTCATTGTTAGTCTTACTCCTAATGAGGCCTCATCAAATTCAATATTAAATTAAGCCCGTATTTTACCCTTCTACCTTTTTATTCTTACTACTTGAATAGATAAAATATAAAGCAATTCCTAAGCAAATTAGCGCCCCTAATCGATACAATGAAAAAGGAAGCGTTTCATTGCCGAACCAGCCAAAGTTATCAATTAAGATACTCATCAAAAGTTGCCCAAAAATCACAGCCACCGTAGCAACTGCAGCCCCAATTCTTTGTACAGCCAGTACCATAATGACAATATAAGGCACTCCACACATGGCACCTAACAACTGCCATTTGGGAACATCTAACAAGGTTAAGGTTTGTTTTGGTTCAAAGTAAAAAATAAGGAGAGCCGTAATTAGAGCACCGACCGAGAAAGTCAAAAAAGCACTACGAAATACACCAACTTTTGCTCCAAGTTGACCATTAATTGCAGCCTGTACACTCAATAAAGCACCACCAAGAACGGCGAGAAGAATCATTAAAATTGTCATGGCTGTCTCCTACGCTTTTGCCACAAGTACAAGTGCAGCAACAATAAAGATGAGTGCCAAAATTCGTTTACGATCAACCTTTCGGTGCGGAGTTCCTAGTAAACCATAGTGGTCGATAATCAGACTTTTAGATACCTGTCCCGCTAAAATGCCAATCATGGTCATTGCAATGCCAATAATTGGAGTGGTAATGGTCAAAATAATGACGTAAGCCGGACCTAAAACGCCACCAAGTAATTGCCAAGATGGAAGTGTAAAAAATGAAGGGCTATTGCGTGGGCTAAAAAACAACATGAGTAAAAAAGTAAGTGCTGCACCCACACCAAAAATACTAAAAGTGGCCCACAACTCACCTACTTCCTTTCCTAACGGCCCTAAAAGCCCAGCTTCGACCGATAGCCCCATTCCCCCTAAAATAGTTAGGAGTAGTAATAGAATTTGCATCTACATTGCCTCATCTGTATCTAGGCAACGAATACTAAGGTAGCTAATTCATCAGAAAAATAGCATAATTCATGAATCACTTTTGCAGAAATTGCACAAATGGATTTAACAAATTCGATTGATATCCGCATGCTTCGCTTCTTTATTAGTGTTTACAATGCTCAAAACTTCTCGAATGTAGCACGTAAAGAAGATGTGTCTGCCTCCATGATTTCTCGAACCATTCAACAACTTGAAGATGCGTTGGGGCAACAACTTTTCTACCGAAATACACGAGCAATCACACCGACCGAATCGGGCAAATTATTTTTTGAATATGCAAAAAGAATTACCGAACAATTTGATGAAGCTCAAAAGGCTTTACAAGATAAAACCATAGAGCCATCCGGACTCGTCCGCATTAATGCCCCTGTGTTTTTTGGTCAACGGCATATTGCGCCGTGGTTGGCGGGTTTATCAGAGCGTTATCCAAGGCTTCTAATAGAACTAATTCAAACCGATGAATTTATAGACCCATTACGCGAAAGCACAGATTTAATATTTCGTATTGGAGCACTGACTGATTCATCATTTCATGCCCGTATTTTTGGTACACAAAAATATCATTTAGCCGCCTCTCCTCAGTATGTTGCCAAATACGGTACGCTCGACCACCCAACAGAACTTAATCAACACAAGTGCCTAGTCTATAAAGGTTTTGAAGGTCCTAACCGCTGGTTAGTGAGAAAGCCCAATGAAGAATGGGTACATTATCCAATTACCCCGTTACTTTCTTCAAACAATGCCGAGAGTTTAATGACAGCCGCGCTTCATGGCATGGGGATTGTTTTATTTCCTGATTGGCTGATTGGCGAAGCTTTAAAAAAAGGTGACTTAATAAAGCTTTTACCTGAATATGAAGTCGCGATTAAATCACAACCCCAGCATATCGCAGCCATTTATCCAAATGTTCGTCATCCACCACTTAATATTAGAGCAGTGATCGATTATTTTGCAGAAATCTATGGCGACACACCGTATTGGCAGAATTAGTTTTCTTTTCAATGCCAGCAAAGTATTCCAATATCGACATACTTTGCTGGTGTCTCATCAGAGATAAAAATAAGATTAAAAACTTGAAATAAATAAGAATTTAATTTGCACTCAAACTTAAATTATCAACTTGTTCTGATTTTTCTTTTTTAATGAGATAACCCAATATAATTTGCAAAGTCACGCCAATAAACGCACAACATGACATTAAGAGAAAACACCAGATATACCCCTGATGACTATGCCAGCCACCAAAGCTCGTAAGCAAATATCCCATAATAATCGGTGCGACTGCCCCACCTACATACTGAGCAACTGTAATTAAACTATTTGCAGTTCCAATTGCTCCGGCTGGCGCATAATCTGATGCTGTCGCATAGAAAATAGGCCAAATTGCGTTGGCAGATAGACCAAAAAACAGTTGTATTGCAATGACGGAAACCACGCCTGAGGTTAAACAAAAACTTGCAATGCTGACCGCCATCCAACAACCACATAAAATCAATGTGAGTCGTCTGCCAATCTTATCGGACAAAGTCGGCCAAATAATTTGCCCCATCATGCCGGTAATTGTAAATACAGCGCTTAAGCCAGCCGATTTCGCCAGATCTAACCCGACAATATTGTATAAAAATGCAGGAAAGATAGTTAAAAAACCAATATAAACCACATGGGTAATTAAAGTACTGGCTGCGGTAAACACAATTCCCCGAGAACTTAGAGTTTGTTTTAAACGTTCCCATGTACTATGCGTACTCGTTTTTTCTTCTCCTTCATCGTGCACAAAATCTGTTGGTGGTGTGAATTGATTATCTACACAAGATTGGTGAAACTCTGAATAACGTTTACGGGTCGAATAAATCGCCCAAAAAGTTAATGCCGGTACAGCAAATATAATTCCAAGAAAAAAGGCATAGCGCCAATTCTGCGGACCAAAATAAGTAATGATGGTGGCCATTGCAACACCGCTAAGTAGCGCTCCAACCGGATAACCTGAGTGATGAGCACCTATGGCAAAACCGCGATGTTCCTTGGGCCACCATTCTGCGGTATTACTCACCCCAACTGGCTCTGCCACCCCACAACCCAAAGAAACCATAATACGTAAGGTTACGAACTTATAAAAACTTGAACTTAAAGATGTAATGCCTGAAAGCAACGAAATAAAAGTAAATCCGATTACTAAGGGCCACTGAAAAATTCCTCGCTTCCAACCGGACGCATGTTTATCACTTAAAGCAGCAACCGGAATACTAAGAACGGCCAAAGAAAGTGTAATTGCAGCAATGGTGTATCCCCATTGCGTTGGAGATAAATTAAATTCATTACAAATCATATTGGCTGCGCGGAAAATCAACTCTCGGTCGTATGCAACAACTACCCAGATAATCCAGCAAATCACTAATGATACCCAAGAGTGGCGATGAACTTTTTTTAGGCTCATTTCTAATTCCTTTTTAATTAAAATGCATCCACATGCTTTTACGTATAACGCTATGTCATTTGTCCACTCTTAAACTATCAAGTCGATTTAGAATTACTAATGATATTTCTACACCACGTAATAACTTATATTTATCAATTTAGTTCTTAGCTATTTATTTCCCTACATTTTTAATCCACTGGACCAATAACAATCCCTTATTAGGTAAAGAAAAATTTTCATTGGTTTTTATATTTAACTTTCATTAATTTAGTTTCATCGATGAATGACTGAATAAAAGGACTAAAAAAGGAATTATGGAAATTAAAGTACTGGTAGATGTAAAAACAAAACTTGGAGAATGCCCAACTTGGGATGCTGTTCGCCAACGCCTATTTTGGGTAGATATTGTTGATGGACGATTATTCTGTTGTGATGAATTCGGTGGGAATATACGGGCGTGGGAAGTTCATAAAAAAATAGGTTCTTTTGCTTTACAAGAAAATTATAACGGCGCAATTGTTGCGCTCGAAGACGGGCTATATCAACTCGACTTTGACACAGGCAACTTAAAATTTATTTGTAACCCTGAACCAGACCTACCTCAAAATAGATTAAATGATGGTCGTGTCGATCGGCAAGGTCGATTCGTTTTTGGCTCTATGAACCGCCTTGAAGATGGGAATACCGCGTCTCTCTATCAATTAGATGCAGATTATAAAATAGAAAAATTAGAAAATAATATTAATACTTCAAATAGTATTTGCTGGAGTCCTGATGGTACTAAGCTCTATTTTGCAGACACATGGCAAGGTGAAATCTGGTCTTATGATTATGATCTTGAAACAGGCCAAATCTCAAATAAAACTATTTTTTGTAAGATAGATACATCAGACGGTGGTTCAGCAGATGGCTCGACAGTAGATCGTGAAGGCTACTTATGGAATGCAAAAGTATATTCCGGTCAGTTAGTACGTTATCGTCCTGATGGACAAATCGATCGTATTATTGAAATGCCTGTAAAAAAAATTACCAGTGCAGTTTTTGGTGGAAAAAATCTTGATGTCTTGTTTGTTACATCTATGTCGCAACCGCCTCTTCCGAGATTCCCTGATGACAACCAATTGCGAGGCAGTGTTTTTGCCATTTATGGGCTAGGCATTCAAGGATTAGCCGATGCTCGATTTATGGGGTAATGACTCACTTCCTACAAGAAATACTTAACCATAAACGGTAGTGAACAAGCTCTGCAGCTTAATAAGGAAATCTTTATTAAGCTGCATAAAGAATTAATTAATTGTTATTTCATAATGAAAATTATCGGCCAAACCATAAGACTCACGGTATTCGACCGCGACACCTTCAAGATTTTTTGCAATACAGCATACCTTCACTAAAGGGTCTTCAAGGTGGTTATTTAAATAGCTATCTTTAATATTTTTCTCAAAAGTTAACCGTTCTGTTGCAGAAGAAACAAATTGACCGCAGTGCTGATAATAAAAAGGATAAAGTAAGTTACCAAACTCAGCGATTGGAATTTCTTCCAGATTTTTAAATAAGCGTTCAGGTAGCCAGATTCTCTCACTTAATACAACGACATCTTCATGCTTACGGACACGCTCGATATAAAGCAACTTGTCAGTGTGCCCAAGCCCTAACTCGGCGTTTACTTCCGGTATTGCATCACACACTTCTACTTTTTTGATCTGTCCTTGTGGCTGCATGAACTCGCCTTTTTTATTACGTAATCTAAAAAAACGAATAAGCGAATTTTCAAAATTAGGTTGTTTGAGGAAAGTTCCTTTTCCTTGTTGTTTAACCAATAAGCCGTCTTCAACCAGTCCTTCAACCGCCTTTCTAATGGTTCCTACCGATACACTATACATTTGCGCAAGTTCTTGTTCACTTGGAATAGGCTCTTCGACTGTCCATTTTGACTGGATCAGTAGTTTTTGAAGTTCCCAACGGACCTTTTCATATCTTGGCAATTTAAAATTTTTAAATGCAGTCTCATCAAGCATTTGCGTTAAACATTATGAAATCGATTTGACAATATTAGCATAGTTCTGTGTAATACAAAAAACCAAACATATATATGTTTAGATGTTTATATATTTATCAAGGAAGATAATATGACTGCATTGATGCTGATGGCTTTAGCCGTATCGATAGGTTTAGGTTATAAAACGAAAATTAATATCGGATTTTTTACGATAGCGTTTGCCTACCTGATTGGTTGCTTTGGCATGGGTCTTAAACCTTCCGAAGTTATTGAATTATGGCCTGTCAAAATTTTCTTTATTATTTTATCTGTCACTCTGTTTTATAACTTTGCTTTGGCAAATGGTGCTTTAGAGAAGCTTGCCAGCCATCTTTTATATAAATGCCGTAAGTTTCCTCAGTTTTTACCTTTAGCGATTTTTTTCGCAGCAACCATTATTGCTGGCCTAGGTGCTGGTTTTTATACAGTACTTGCCTTTATGGCACCGATTACACTGCTGCTGTGTAAAAAAACCAATATGAATATGATTATTGGTGGGATGGCTGCAAATTACGGCGCTTTAGCTGGCGCAAATTTTATGACATCGCAAAGTGGCATAATTTTCCGAAGCTTAATGGAAAATACTGGCATTAGCTCACAAACAGCTTTTTCATATAGCAGTGGAATTTTTGTCTTGACTTTAATTATTCCAATTGCGGTGTTGGGAATTTACACCCTGTGGAATAGAAAAAGTAATTCGATTGTGATTGAAGATCAAAAGCCTGAACCATTCGACAAAAAACAGAAACAATCCATCTTCCTTATTATTTTAATGATGTCGATTGTTTTAGTTTTTCCAATCTTGTATCTTGTTTTTCCCGATGTAAAAACGATTAGCTTTTTAAACTCCAAAATTGATATTGCCTTCCTTGCCATTACTTTCTCGCTCATTAGTTTACTTATGAAACTTGCCGATGAGAAAAAGGTCATTGCACTTGTGCCTTGGGGAACACTGATCATGATTTGCGGTGTCGGTATGCTCATCGCATTAGGTGTGAAGCTTGGCATTATTACTACCCTTTCTGAATGGTTAGCAAACAATGTTCCTGTGTGGGTCATTCCAGTACTTTTATGTCTCATCAGTGCCATTATGTCTGTATTTTCAAGCACTCTCGGCGTAGTTGCTCCTACCTTATTCCCAATTGTTCCGGCGCTAGCACTTACCTCTGGCCTAAACCCACTAGTGCTGTTCATTTGTATTGTGGTTGGCGCTCAGTCTACAGCGATTTCTCCTTTCTCGTCTGGCGGTAGCCTCATTATGGCTTCAGCACCAGCAGACATCGACAAAACCAAATTCTTTAATCAACTGTTATTTAAAGCAATTCCTGTAGGAGTCATTGCCGCTTTAATCGCTATTTTTGCTTTAAAATTTGTAATGTGAGATGAAAATGAACTGTATAGATACACATGCACATGTTTTTTCGACTCAGGACCACAGTATCGAAACAGCACGTTATGCTCCTGATTATGAGGCAACTGTACAAAGTTTTATCTCTCATCTTGATGAACACAATTTCACGCATGGTGTTTTGGTTCAACCCAGCTTTTTGGGTACCAATAACCAAGCGATGTTAAACGCAATTCAGCAATACCCTGACCGTTTAAAAGGCATCGCCGTTGTTCAACATACGACGACTTTTGATGAGCTAGTGAATCTCAAGGCACAAGGCATTGTAGGTGTTCGCTTAAATCTATTCGGTCTTAACCCTCCTGCGCTAAATACGCCTGACTGGCAAAAATTTTTACGAAATGTGGAAAGCCTCAACTGGCAAGTTGAATTACACGCACCGCCGAAATATCTGGTTCAGCTTTTACCACAATTAAATGAATACAGCTTTGATGTCGTAATTGACCATTTTGGCCGAGTTGACCCTGTTAAAGGGATTGAAGATCCGGATTATCAGAAATTTTTAAGCTTACTTAACGTAAAACAGCACTGGATTAAAGTGTCCGGTTTCTATCGTTTGGGTGCTACACCCAACAATATAAATATAGCCAAACAGGCATATAACATTTTCAAAGAAAAAGGTTTTTTACAAAAACTCATTTGGGGAAGCGATTGGCCGCATACCCAACATGAATCCTTAATAACTTATGAAGATGCGATTAAAGCTTTTAAACAGATTGTGTTTGATAAACACGAGCAATGTTTAATTTTAAATCAGAATCCTACCGAGCTGTTTGGTTTCTCACGTACATAAGGAGTATGTATGAAAAATGATATATCTATATCGGAAGTAGAAAAGTCAACGATCCGTAAACTTTCTTTTCGTATTCTTCCTTTCCTCATTCTTTGTTATTTCATCGCATATATTGATCGGGTGAATATTGGTTTCGCCGCTTTAACCATGAACCAAGAAATTGGTTTAACTGCTACTGCCTTTGGTTTTGGTGCGACATTATTTTTTATTGCATATGTCATATTTGAAATTCCAAGTAACATGGCTATGGAAAAGCTAGGTGCACGTATCTGGATTGCCAGAATCATGATTACTTGGGGCATTGTCGGTTGCTGTACTGCCTTCATTACTGGCCCTATTTCATATGCAATTTCACGCTTTTTACTTGGTGCTGCCGAAGCCGGATTTTTCCCAGGCGTATTACTGTATTTAACACTATGGTTCCCTAAACGATATATGGCTCGAATTGTTGCCGTATTTATGGTTGCCATTCCTTTATCTAACTTTATCGGTTCACCATTATCTGCCTTACTGTTAGGCTTGCATGGTTTACTGGGTTTAAGTGGATGGCAAGTGCTTTTAATTCTTGAAGCATTACCTGCAATCCTTCTTGGTTTGTTGTGCCTTGTATGGCTGCCAAATACCGCAAATAATGTTAAATGGTTAAATCAAGAAGAAAAGGACTGGTTATCAAGCACTTTAACTTTTGAAAAAAATCAATTGTTGAACTCTGAAAAACAAGACAGTGCCGAACAGAAAAAGAGTAAGTTCAAGTTGCTGATTACCAATAAATATTTATGGTTCTTTGCAATTATTTATGCAGGAAGTTCAGCAACCAGCAATATTTTATCGTTATGGATGCCTCAGATTTTAAAAGCCTTCCATTTAACTGCCATGCAGACAGGTCTTTTAAATATGATTCCGTTTGGTTTAGCTGCCGCTTTCATGATTGTTTGGGGCGTACATGCCGATAAAAGTGGCAATAAGAGTCTCAACACAGCCATTCCATTATTTGTAACCAGTTTTGGTTTGCTCCTTACTATTTTTACCTCGTCTTTAACTTTGAGCTTACTTTTATTCTCACTCGTTTTGATGGGTAACTATGCCATTAAAGGTCCTTTCTGGGCATTGGTTTCTGAGCGTTTACCACCTACTTTAGTGGCTGTAGGTATTGCAGCGGTGAATACGATTGCGCATATTGGTACTGGGCTTATGAACTCTATTATGGGTATTGTAAAAGATTATTCGGGAAGCTTCCCTATTTCTCTTTTACCGTTATGTATGCTTACATTTACGGGTGCCATGATTGCGTTGTATTTGGGAAGAAAACCGACATTGCCAAAAGCGCAAAAGGTTCAAAAGTTGGTTTAGGTTTTAGAAATAAAAGATTTAATTAAAAGAGACCATTAATGGTCTCTTTTTTATTTATAACAAATATATAGAAGCTAAGATGGGTCAATATTTTCTTATTTGTATATGAAAACTATAAGCTTGTCTGTTTTTACTCCAACAAAAAAGCCCATCTTCCGATGAGCTTTTTATTTAATTAAGATTATCAAATGCATTAGGCTTTAAATTCTGCTAATACAAAGTTTTTTACTATTTCATCAAAATTAGGATTCAGAAGAGTTGGCTTGCTATTTTTTATAGTTTTATACCAATAACTCGCTGCAACTCCCATGCTAACCAAAGCTAACAATTTCATAGCTCACCTCACTTATTGGGAAGAGTGGAGTTTAAAATATCATTCGCGTTTGTAGCGTTCCAACTCGTTTCAGAGATGTTTCTGTATATTTTTTAAGCAAAATGTAAAGCTAATTCCTTTTAATTTATAAAAAAATTACTTAAATCTTTTCAACCATCTATCAAGAGTTTCTAAGTCATTAATACCATGCCTAATTAATAATTTAATAATATCAGAGGCGCATATAATAACTATTGGATGTTGATCTTCCATGATTTCTTTATAAGCCTGAGCTGCCACAAAAGAAGTGGTCACCAAAATACCAAACTGACGATATCTAAGGCGTGAAATTAGCCTAGAAATCTCTTTTACTCCCACAGATGATTCCAAAGCGTAACATTTAGCTTCAAGTGCAAATTCCACAAGAACCGCGGAAGCACCTTCTCCAATTCGATAATAACCAATTGCATCTCTACCACCATCTCGAGATTGACGTGTAAAGTCCATATTACCAGCAATAGCTGGTAACATCATTTCAGCTATTTTCCCTGCACATCTCTCAAAATTATATGGATCTTCTTTAAAAAAAGAATGTATTCTTTTAATCAGAATTTGACCTAATTGGGTTTCAGGTAACTGTTCATCACGTGTTCGATATTCAAGTGCTCTAGGGGCTTTTAAGGGTAGATATAGCCCTTGCTCAACCCATGTTTTCCAACTTGAAGGGCATGCTGAGCTTAAAGGATCACCTTTTACAATGTCAGAAATCCACTCTCTACTAATCATAGATTCATGTAATATAGTAAATTGAGCACGATAATTTTGAAATCTATTACCATTACGTAGTTTCCAGACAGCAACTAAATCACTGTTAGAGTCTAGGTGTGGAGCACCTGGCACAGCTAGACCTATAAAAACTACATCACGCCAACCACCACCTTTGGCAAAAATTAATATAGGTGGAACTTTTAAACGATCCTCAAGTTTACCATGAGCTAGTGCAAACATATTTTTTAATAAAAGATTCCCATATCGTGGTGTATCGTGAAGCTCATGACCAGGTTTCTTGTTGTCTCCAAAATAAGTAAAAATACCCGTTTCTTTATCAACCTCATCGGGCCAATCGGGGTCATTCATACTTGTCGTAAGGACGACTAACTTAGGTTCTGTTTTTTTACCAACTATGCGAAAGCCGCCTTGATTACTCACGGGTAATAAAAGATGCAAAGGATCATCCGATGCATTACCATTTCGTGCCCCTTGATATAAACAATCCACAAAGAGATTTGAAATAGTAAGCTGATCATGGGTAATGATTTTCATTCCACGCCCCATTTAAAATTAATCAATGAAGAAATTTGTCACTGTAATTAAGACCTATTCGTGTTTGATTCATCCCCAATTTCTGTAAAAAATTAAGAGCATATGCGTATCTAAGTTCTGCTATGACTGTTGCAACATATTGTTTAGTAGAAAGTAAAGATGTTGTATTATCTGTATCTTTACGGAGGCAAGTTAATTTAATTTGTCTAGAATCATCAAATATGCCTTGATTATGAGCATAAAAAATATCCCAAGTTGGGTTTTTTTTACCAACAGCTATTGAATATGCTTTAATTACTCCATTTGCATCTTGTAAAAATAGATAGTTATTAGTATTTGCTTCATCATTAGCTTTATTTACATTTAACTCTTCGTTTAATTGAACAGCTTTAAAGACAGTGTATTGCTCACCTATTCTTGCTTCCCAATCTCGTGAACGTTGTCCTGGTACTAAATCGCAAGAAGGCGACAAACATAGCCAAAATTTATCATCAATTTCTAATATTGAACCTGTGGTCAAATGAGTACTGCAAGGCGGGATTGAACACGAAAAAGCATTTAAATTAGATAATACCTCATGAGTTTGCTCATTATTAACTTTAAAAAATTTCTGAACAATTGCTTTTTCATCATTACTATTCTCAAGCATTAAACTTTCACATAGTTTTTTTGAGAAGTCTCTTAGATGAGGTTTACTAGCACGTCCCAATTGCTCCCAATGTATATCTATCGCTTTCTCATGTTCTGAAACATCTACCGATTTTTTCAATAAATTATACAGCCACCCTGCTTGAGCATATTTATTATTCGTAATTTTATTGGCCTGTTCTAACCCAATTTCATCAATATAGTGGCGAATTTTAGCAAGTAATAAAAACATTGGCGATGGATTAAATTTAACTAAGGACTTAAATAGTTGCTCATACAACTCTGCTTTAACAGGACCATCTTGCTTTCTTATTACCGTAATAAATATATTATCGGTACATATATAGTTAACTTCATTTTCCCAACCCCATTTTACCTCAGATATTTCACGTGTTCCTTTTAGCTCCTTAACTAATTTTAAAACAATTTTAGAACCGAACCATTGAGTAATATCTTTTATATGAATATTTTCATGATCAACTTTAATAGCATCGGTTAATTGCTGAATATCAGCTTTAAATGGATGAAAAAAATTAGTAGGTTTTTGAGGATAATATGCTTCTTTTTCATTATCAATATTTATAAGTTTAACAACATCCTTAATACCAAATTTACGCTTTAAAAATAAAAACCGATCTTCATTTGGGTCATTTTCAACCAACCAGTCTTCAACTATATCATCGAGATCATTATTTAATTCAAACAAATGTTTTTTAGTAACCTTTATAAAATCACATAAAATTTCGTCATAAACCTTTTCAATATCATCTTGAAGTCCATTTGTATGGACCATAACAATATTAAAATGCTGATTTCTATCTAATGAATGCAATATATCTCTAGCTTTCTCACTATCTATAGGATTAACATCACCATCAAGATGATAGTCAAGAATTACTAAATCACTATGTTTGAGCCTATCTGGTATATGAGACTCTATACTATCCTTTCCATCAAATACATCAACAGTCCACTTCATTTCTCCATGGCACATACTTATAATATTTTGCAGTCTGTCTAAATTCTCTACTTTATAGCTATTTTGCTCCCGATTTTGGATTACAGAGATAAGGTTAGTTAATGTTGGGTATTCATCATCTATTACCATTACACTTCTAATTGGTTCAATAAAAGCTTCTTCTATTAAATCTTTATATGCGATACTAGCTGTCATTATAAAAAACCTTAATGGTTCCCCATTCCCTTAAATTGAATTACAAAATTTGCGCCTGATAACAACTTTTTGTTGTCTATAGTTTCATATCTAATTTGATGACCACTTGCTTGAAGATTCTGTTTACACAAATATAGGCCCACACCTCGACCACCTCTTTGTTTACGAGTAAAAAATAATGAAAACAAACTATTTATATCATCCGGTTCTACACCTGGCCCACTATCTGAAATAATTACTTCCCCATTTCTAACGTCTAAAAGTATTTTCCTTTCTTGTTCACTGAACTGTGTCCAGTATTGAGCATTATTAATTAAATTAATGAATACTGGCATAATACGAGAAATATTATCCATTATCCTGATTTTCAGAAAATCACTAGATACATCTAATTTAATATTCTGACTCTCAAAATACTCAGAGAAATAATCATTTATATAATTATATATTTCTTTTCCAGTAATTTCTCTAATAATTTGCTCACCGGATAATTTAAGTGGTGATAAAAACTGTAGTTTGTTAATTAATGAACTATGTGTATCAGTTATTACTTGTAAAATATTTTTTTGTTTATCAGTCAAGTCTTCCTTAGCTAATAATTTCAAATTACCAGTAACAGTTTTATCTAGACTTTGTAGTTCATGACCAATTATTTCAACAGTAATACCGAGTTGAGCCAAACTATAAAATCTTGACAACTCACTTCTATATTTTTCTGATTCATTTAAACTATGAATAGCAACACCTTCAAGGTCTATCTGCTCATTAATTCGCTCTAATGCTGTAATATATGGTGTTAACTTTTGTGCGTTATCAACCTCTATTATTTCTTGACCCTCTTCCAGCTTTTGTAATGCGTCTTCAATAGTAATTCTTTGAAGTTTTACATCTTCAATTATAGACTCACCTAATACTTTAAACTGTTGTCGACAAGTTTTTATTAAATCATCTAGCTCATTAGACTGTTTAGATAGCATGCTCTTGCCTTGAGAGGCTAAATGAGTAATTTTATTATTTACACTCGATAATTTAGACCTATAAATCTCAGAAATTTTTTCAAAATCACTTCTATCTTTTGAATCTAAAATAGCTTGATTGACTACATTAATCAGATCTTTTACTAATTCTTTAGCCAATAATTCATGCTTTCTATACGCTCTATAATCATCAGCTAGTCGACCCAAATTAGTAGGAATAGGACTTAAAGAAAAAGATTGTGTAATTTCATTCAAATTATCAATTTTTTTCTTTAAAAGCTGAAGCTCATCTAAATTACTCATTTCTAAATGATGGCCAATAGTATTTTTATAGCTCTCTAACTCTTTAACATGCTGTAACAACGGTTCAGTTTTTTCCTTTATAGACTTTCTGATTCTTGATTTCTCTTTAGTTTGTAGTTTTCTTTTATCTTCTTCTGCTTTTTCTAAAGCTTTAGTTTCTCTTATTGCGGCAAGGTTAGGTGCTCTTAATTCTGATTTCGACCCTAAATACTTATCTGCAACATCTAATAGAATTTTTTCCACTATTTCACGGAAAATTTTAGAAGCTTTATTATCAATAAAGCCTTCTCGACCAGCTTTATCTTTTAAATTAGGGTTATTAGCACGAGTAATAGCAACTCGTCCAAACACACGTCTATTAGCCCAAAAATATCTACCAGCATTTTTAGAACGGCGATATTCAATTTCAAAATAATCATTATCTTCACGCCCGTATGGCATGACTCTTAATCCGTCGCGGTAAACCCTAAAACCTGCATACTTATCGGCTTGTTCCTTAAAATTCGAATGTTGTTCACTTGTTAATGAGGTACTGCCAATTTCTTGTTCAAAAGTGCCGATACGTAAATGAAAACCACCAACAAAAGAATCTCTACGGGTCTTATAGATTGCTTTAGGTGATAATTTAACATTTTCTATCCATTCACCAAAAACCTTAACTCTACCATTGAAATATCCTTGACTATCAACATTCCCTTCAAGAATATGCTCTAATTCTTCCAATTTACTTATATCAAACTCAATTGGATCCCCAAGAATAGTTTTTGGAAGGCTTTCATTCCAAACTTGAACAAGATATTTAAAATCTTTAATTGAAGATTCATTTTCTTTATTAAATGGATCTGTAAAATTAGATAAAGTTTGAAAAAAACGCTCACGTGCTAATTTCTCTGTATCTGGAGCATCTAGTAGAGGTATTGTTGACAACTGATAAATTAAATCGTCATTAAGTTGAGCTATAAACATCGCTGTTCCATGCGACTTTTCATTTATTGCTACTGACCAAACCTTAAAATGCTTTTCAAAAAAAACTTCCGAAATTAATGTATTAATGATCTTTTCTTTTGTAGTCTCTTCTTCAGAAATATCATTTTCTAGCTCTTGCTTTGTAAATTGATCCCAAGCTTGAGCAAGTCTTGTATTTCTATTTGGATCATCACTTTCACCCCAAATATTACCCATTAATGTATCAAATAGTTCAGGTAGTAAATTATATATCTCATCGAAATTCTCAAACTCCTTAATAGGGATTCTTAAATCATTTAAATAAATAAATGGATTTTCAAATAATCGCCAATCTATTAAGGCTGCAACAAATTTTCCATTTTTTCTTTTTGAAACTAATAATAATAGCGACCCTAAAGCAGCACTAGATAAACGGCCTATTCCTTTTTGACCTTGCTTGGGTCTTTTAGGTAGATCATTACGATCTTCAATAGTTACTTCAAATCCATCAGTTTTAGACTCTGTACCAACAGTTAACCACTTATTTTTAAATTCATTAATATCCATTCCATGCCCATCATCTACTACGCATGCAACTGGAATATCGCCATCAAAAATATGCAGTGCTACATTTTCAGCATAGGCATCATAAGCATTTTTCCATAATTCTGAAACTGCAGTAGGACAATCTGCAATTTGTTCACGCCCCAAATGATCAATTGTTCTAGCTCTTGTTTTAAAAAATGAATATTTTTCGTCTTCATTCATATTTAAACTCTCGAATATATCGTTAATCTAACTTTCACTTTAGTTTGTTTTTTTTAAGTTTAAACAAATTTGTTTAATTAAAATAGATCCTAATAGAGGTGGAACAGCATTACCAATTTGTTTTGCCTGATCTGTAGCATTACCATAAAAAATAAAATCATCTGGAAATGACTGTAATCGGGCTGCATGTCTTAATGTTATACCGTGATTTAACCAAGGATGAACAAACCTGCCTTTAGATGGATTGTTGCAACCTGCTGTAATTGTGTTACTAGGTTGATGAATAATAACACGCCCATATACATCTTTATGGCCTTTATATCCATTTGAATGGCATTTTAAACGATGTTTTTCACCTGCATCTTCACGACTCCCGTTTAGTTTAGTATCCATAAATCTGATTATCATATTTTCACTCGGTTTCATATGAATATTACATGGGTCATTTTTATCTAATTTTGTACCAAATTCTAAAGTACTCAAAATTTTATATGCTTCTTCTTCAGAAACTTTTAACTTTGGAACAAAATATTCTTCTATATATCTCTTAATAATACTGTTGGGTATTGGTTCAAAAACTGAGGAAGCAGTTCTCCAGATTGATGTTTTTCCAGAGGTCGGAGCAAAATGTGTTGGTTCTGGAGGAAATATAATATTTGAACAGTTTAAGTCTTTTCTAACCCCATATATAAAAACACGCTTACGGTTTTGAGGAACACCATAATCTTTTGCATTTAAAATATCACAAAATTGGATTTCATATCCTTCTGCTTGTGCTAATTCTAAAAATTTCTTTAAATAATCAGCATGCCTTTCCCATAATAAGCCAGAAACATTTTCTACTAAAAACGACTTTGGTCTAAACTCATGAACAACTTCAAAATATCTTAAAAGTAGTAAATTACGAGGGTCATCTACACCAGCATCTTTTATACGGTGCGTAGAAAATCCCTGACATGGAGGCCCACCTAATATTAAATCTAATTCGCCGACTTCTAAGTTTAGTTGTTTCCTTAGTTCAAATAAGTTAACTTGATTAATATCATTATTAATTAAATTTATATTAATTGCTTTTTCTTCAATAAAATTTCGACGGTATGTCTCGGCTGCTGCTTTATCCCATTCGATAGCTGCTACAACATCAACACCAGCTTGATGAGCTGCTAATGTAAATCCCCCTGCGCCGGCAAATAAGTCTATTGCTTTCAGTTGCATAGTTTAAACTTCTATTGAAGTACTCTAGTCCAAATAACATTAAATAATATCATGATTTTACAAGATAAAATTAAAATACATATCAGTAGCCTAAAAAAGAAACTAATGTCTTAAATTTATCTAAATAATTTATTCAATGATGATTTAAACCATTAATCCCTCTCCCCACCAAAAAACCTCTCCACCACCACATCTCTTTCTTCCAAACTCTTTGAGCTTAAAATCTGGAACATCAAGCCATCAATTAGGTTTAAAACCAAATTGGCATCGGGTTTTAATGCATGGGTTTCTAAACTAAAAATAAGGTCAAAAATCTCATGAAGTAGCCATTTCCTATACTCAACCGCCATACGGTAAGCGCTCGCATACATATGTTTAATTTCAAAAAAGGCTTTAAGCAAAAGGTAATATAGGCTATTAAAGTTAACGTGTAAGTTTATAATTTCTTTGAGTTTGTCCTTTGAAGTGCGGTAACGACTTGAGTAAATAATGGCAAGTACTTCTTCTTTCAGCAGGCTTTTTTGAAAAGCGATGCACATTTCAATTAACCGTTCTTTTGAGTGAAAGTAATTATAAAAAGTCGCCTTGGTTATTTTGGCTTCTTTAATAATAAGGTCTACGCCCGTCGTGTGAAAACCGTAAGTAACAAATAGGCGTATGGCAGTATGAATAACCTGTAATTTTTTGGAAGAAGTTTTTAAATTTTGCATAGTTTTACCGTTATAAATTCTTGTTGTTTCTAAAAGAGAATAAAAAGCCTGTGCCTTTTCTGGGAGAAAAAAAGGCACAGCAAAGCCGTAAAGACTGTGCTTGGCACATCTCAAGTTTTATTGTTGCTAAGTTTTTGGTCGTGACGATTTAAAGCCTGAAAAGCCTATAGGCGATCAAACTGCTTTAAAGTGATTTAAGTTGTGTCGAGATAGATTTTGACAGTGACTGCCAATAATTTATGAATGTGCATAGCCAACTCCTTCTTTTGGGAGTTCTGCCGAAACATTATAAATTATGGTGGCAGAACGGAAGCAGGTTGACGGACTGGGTTCGACATCCAGCACACCCGAAGGTGTCCCACTCCCGTCCTACCGCTATGGGAGGGAACGGGTGTGCACACAAGACTACTCCTCAGAAGAAATAATCCTGATGTGGTCGAATCATCGGTCCGTCAAAACCGACTGGCAATGTAGGCCAGCCCGCAAATGGTAATCTTCAATATTTGAGCTGTCAATGTGAAATTGGCTAGAAATTATTTAATTAATTATTGTTTTTCATTGTATTAGGTACTTTATCTAAACATTATATAAAGTAATATTGAACACTGTTTTATAAGCACAAGCTTCCGCCTCTATTTTTTTTCAAATGTTGTATACGCCAAGTCCCCTTATACACCTATAAGCTTAACTTAATAAAAATGATTAAGAAGTATTAGATAAATATTGCATTTTTTTTAATAAATAAGCTATTTTTATATGCATAAAGTTGTATATACATGTTAGGTTGTGACTATACATATAAAACTATGCATAGCCATAACGCCAGATACGCTTTATCACAAAATTTAATATTGAGAACCGGGCATTTTGTCCGTTTGTTCTCCTCTAAATAAGAACTGACTATTGAGGCAAAACATGGATTGTTTATTTAATAAATCTTTCGAAAAGACGATGAAAGGATTTCAAAAACTGGTGTTGGGGGCACCCCTCCTCATTACCGCCCAAACAAGTTTTGCCGATTGGATTAAAGATTCTGTTTCTAAAAATGAATCAAAAACTATTCAAATTCGCCATTATATTCATGAGCATCCAGAACTTGGGAACATGGAGTTCAACACTTCAAAATTAGTGCAAAATGAGTTGAAGTCTTATGGGATCGAAGTTCGAAAAGGATTTGCCAAAACAGGTGTTATTGGAATCTTAAAAGGCGATCTGCCTGGTCCCGTTATGGCATTAAGAGCAGACATGGATGCCTTACCCATCGAAGAAAAAACAAATTTGAGTTATGCAAGCAAAGTAAAAGCACAATATCAAGGTGAGTTACAACCTGTTATGCATGCATGTGGTCATGACGCACATACGGCTATGCTATTGGGTGCAGCAAAAATACTTGCAGAAAACAAGAATAGACTCGCAGGCACTGTTGTTTTTGTTTTCCAACCTTCTGAAGAAGGAGCTGCTGATTTGGCTGGTTTTAGCCAAGGTGACCAAATCGGCTCAAGAAAGATGATTACAGACGGCGCTCTTAAAAAACCAGAACCTGAAGTCATGTTTGGTATCCATGTCGTTTCAGGTATTCCAAGTGGCAGCATTTTCTATAAAGATGAAGCTATGCTTAATAGTGCTGATGAATTCCGCATTAAACTGACTGGACAGCAAGTGCATGCTTCTATGCCATGGGCTGGTCGAGATCCAATTGTGGCATCTGCTGCCATTATTAATAATATTCAAACGATGATCAGTCGCCGTTCTGATCTTACTAAAGGTATGGCCGTGATAACGGTAGGACATATTTCCGGCGGAACTGCGGCCAACATTATTCCGAAAGAAGTTGATATGGAAGGTACTATTCGTACCAATAACGAAGATATCCGTCAAAATATTCTTCAACAATTGCCTGAAATGGTCACTCATACTGCACTTGCAAACAATGTAAAAGCTGATATTGAACTCTCGCCTTATGCACCTGTAACTTATAACAATAAAATGTTAACTCAATTAATTTTGCCTACATTAGAAAATACGGTTGGTAAAAATAATTTGCATCGTATGGAGACTAATGCAAGTGCAAGTGATGACTTTGCACACTATGGCAAGCTTATGCCCTCGCTTTATATTTCACTCGGTGCGACTCCTAAAAATCAAGATATGAGTAAAGCAGCTCCTAACCATAGTCGAGAATTTATTGTAGATGATGCAACTTTAAAAACAGGTGTTGAGTCTCATATACGTTTTGTTATGGATTATCCTGCTATTGCTAGTCAGGTACAAAAAGCTTGGAGAAATGATAAGAAATAATTTTTATTAGTTAATCGCTTCACTCATTTTATATGGGTGTGAGCGATTAATAGAAAAATATTAGATTTCTATTTATAAATCATAATTAAAATTATAAAAACAATGCATAAAAACAATAAATTACAAGAAAAACAATATTAAATTGATTTTATCAAAACAGCTATATTCTATATGAATATATAGTAAAAAATTATACAATATTGATACCTATTTTTTAATGTTATTAATTAATCTCTTAACTAATAAAATAGGTAAAACTGTAATGTATAAATTTTTAGCACTTTCTTTTATTAGTATAGGTCTGGTTGCTTGCAATAAAACTAGTGAGGATTCTGCATTAACTATAAATAATCAGGAATATATGCCGAAACACCAACTAACAGCTAATAAATATATTTATGAATACAACAATATTATTTATAACTTACCTAACAACCATGATCAAAAATCAATCAATTTAAAATTAAAAAAATTATTAAATACCATGCCATCTAATGAAGATAATTTAGCCATTTTAAAAACTAAAAGGAAAATTCTTATTCGTCTAGGTTGTCTTGAACAAGCATATGCCATTACAGAAAAAATGTTAACGAAAGCTAATAATTCCAAACTTCAAGAAACGCAATGTATTTTCTTAAAACGGATGAAAAAAGATATATCACTTATAAAGCAATGTTATGAAAAAACTGCGTCCAGCTATTTAAACGAAATAAACCTAATTCCTAAAGCACAGTTATGGTACCAATATGCATTATGGGGGAATTATGCGGCAATGTACCACGCTGGTCATAAAGAATATAAGCTTAAGCTACTCGAACTAATTAACTATCATAATAATGAAGATCATCGTTTAACATACCGACAAATGTATGAAAGCGTAGTGAATCCGTCAATTTTACAAAAAAGAATCGACCGGATTCCTTATAGCCCTGAATGTCGTTAACAACTCTTTAACCTTCAGATTTTCACCTAAAAATTTTGGAGCATTTACCCATCCATATTTTCATTATCCGAAGCATCATCTTTATTTAAAATACGCCCTTCTTGTTTTGGTCGAATTAATGGTGCTGTTGGTCTCGGATGATGCGCATGCGTATATTGCATACCCGCTCCGGCATATACATCATCGGCGGCAATTTCAGTTTCAAAACGCTCATTGTCCAAATCTCGAATTTCTTCGGTAATTCGCTCTACCTCGTCTTCATCTACACCTAGTTCTTGTAAAATAACACCCCCAAATTTGATGGCAGACTCAAAAGTTTCACGAATCATGTAGTCTACTTTTTGTTTGACTAAATGTAGTGAATGTTCACGATCATATGAACGAACTAATAATTTTGCCAACGGAAATTCATGAGTCACAAGTTCTACAATTCTATTGGTAGTTTCTTTACTATCTACACATACAACAATTGCTTGTGCGGTTGCGGCTCCAGACGCATGTAGAATATCTAAACGGCAACCATCACCATAATAAATTTTAAAACCAAATCTTTCAGCATTTCGGATCATGTCGGTATTATTATCAATAATGGTGACGTCTACTCCTCTTGCCAACAATAATTGACTGGTTACCTGCCCAAATCGCCCGAAACCGATCATTAAAACATTACCAGCTAAACCCTCGGCAATATTGATATTTTCTAATGAAACATTCGCCTTAGATTGAGTAAAACGCTTAAAAATAATACCTACAATTGGGGTTAACACCATTGAAAGTACAACAATAGCAGTCAGGTTTGATTTAATAGTACTATCAATGACTTGTGCACTTAATGCGGCAGAAAAAAGTACAAAGGCAAACTCGCCACCTTGAGCCATCAATAAGGCACGATCTAAGGCCTCAGTATGAGAACTTTTAGTTAGCCGCGCGACCATATAAATCATGATGGCTTTAGCAAACATGAGAGCAATTACGCTACTTACAATAAGCTGCCAATTTTGAGCAACCACTGATAAATCCAGGGACATGCCAACCCCAAGGAAAAAGAGGCCTAACAGGATTCCACGGAAAGGTTCAATATCAGCTTCAATTTGATGCCTAAAGGTAGATTCAGATAGCAACACACCAGCCAAGAAAGCGCCCATTGCCATAGTCAAACCGCTCACTTGCATGAGCAATGCAGCACCCAATACCACCAGCAAAGCGGCAGCGGTCATCACTTCTCTTGCTTTAGCGGCAGCCAAGATTCTAAATAATGGATTAAGTAACCAATGCCCTGCTGCAATCAGACCTGCAATGGCCAATAAACCAATTCCTATATTTTCTAAACGTACCGATGTGCTTTCGACCACATGATTCGGTGCCATAAAAGCAACAATAGCCAGCAATGGCACAATCAATAAATCTTCAAATAATAAGATGGCTACAATTTTTTGCCCACGAGGCTGAGTCAAATCGCCACGATCGCCCAGTAGTTGCATCACAATAGCAGTCGATGTTAATACAAACCCTGCTGCGCCGATAAAAGCAACTTGCCACGTAAAACCAAATAGCAAACCTACGCCTGTTAATGCCACAGCACAGCTTATGATTTGTAGTGTTCCTAGCCCAAAAATTTCCCGTCGTAGACTCCATAAATGTGATGGCTGCATTTCAAGACCAATCACAAATAGGTACATCACAATGCCCAACTCGGCAATATGTAAGATTGCGGTGGAATCTTGGAAAAATGCAAAACCGAAAGGGCCAATAATTAGACCCGCAATGAGATAACCTAATACCGAACCTAAACCAATACGTTTAAAAATAGGGACTGCAATTACCGCGGCCGCCAATAAAACTACAGGGGCAATCAAGCTAATTGAATGTGCTTCTGAACTCATATACTACTCATCTTTTGATTTATCTTTTTGTATTTATTTAAATTCTCACCCTCTCCTTGCTGTAAATTAAACGTAATTTCCTATATAAAAAAAGCATGCTTTTGATTGTTGGTAACTTATAAAAAGTACTTTTTAAATGTTATTAGGCACCCTCTACAACTAGTTAAAAAGCCCAATAACCTTATATAGATATACAAAAGAATCTAAAGGAATACCTTTAGATTCTTGTCATTATTTTACTTAGCTTTATAGGTAAACTTAATTAAAGCCCCTGGGTTTTCCAACTGGTTTGTAACGGAACCATCATCTTTTTGAACATTACCTTCCGGGTCAGTTAAGACATATAAAGTATTCCCTTCAGGGTTTGCAATAACATCACGATAGCGATTGTTACTCTTGAACATCGGAATAGCATCATCATAGGTCGTGCTATATGTCTGATCCATCTTAATACGGAAAATAACCCCACGTTTTAAAGATGGAACAAGCAAAGTATTTTCCCAACCTGGAATTGCTTTTTTACCGCCCGTATAAACATAAGCTGAAGATGGAGCTACCGTTGGCCAGCAGATATAAGTCATATCGCCACACATCGGGTCGTTATAGTTATAAGTATCCTGAACGGTAAATAAGGTCTTCAAAGGTGCAATAAAGTTTTTACCAGTCCATTCAGACTCTTTTGTTACTGGAACACCCGCCGCTACTTTTATGCCGTTTTGTCCTAAATCTTTAATTTGAGATTTATTGGTTGCGGCTGAATAGTTTGCATAGGCATAACCACTGTCATCTTTATAGCCTGCCACATTAGGCCAACCGTAGTTCCCACCCTTAACAACCAAATTAATTTCATCGTCAGAATTTGGGCCTTGCTCAGCTTGTAAGAGCTTACCATTTGGTGCAAATGCCAAACCTTGTGGGTTACGATGACCTAGTGTGTAAACATGACTTGTAACACCATTAAAACTTGGGTTATCACGAGGGATACTACCATCCAAATTTAAACGCAGGACTTTACCAGAATAGGCATGGAAGTCTTTATTCTTTAATTCTTGTTGGGTTGGAAGAATTTGGGCATAGTTTGGCTCAAACAAATAGGTTAACTGGTTATGGCCTTGGTCACCTAAAGTGTAATAAATCTTATGGTCCGGTCCAATCACTAAACGACCAGCCTGATGGTCTTTAGAAGAAGGTAACCCTGCTAATAAATCAACTGGGTTTTGCAAGGTATCTGTTGATTTATTATAGGTGTATCTTCTAATAATTGTCTGATTTGGAGAGTTTTTGTCTGTTGCCTGAGGATTTTTAAAAGTTCCAGATATATAAATATATGGGTTATTTTTAAAATCAGGATGAAATGCAAAACCTAATAAGCCGTTTTGTGCATGCGGATCATTAATAATACCAGGTACTTGAAATACTGTTTTAACCGCACCAGTTTCTGGATTTACTCGTAAGATTTTGCCTGTCACAAGTTCAGTCAACCAAATCTGGTTATCCGGTCCCCAGACTAAAGCATGAGGTTTATTTAAATTTGATAAAAGAACCTTTTTTTCAAAATTTTCAGTTTTTGCTTTTGCAAATTGCGCTGGAGTTAAGGGAACATCAGCCAATGCATTAGACATTGTAAAAAGCTGGACCGAACCTAAAAAAGCAATGTTTAGTAATAAGTGTTTATTCATAATTTTCACCGTATTCAAAGTTAATGCTTTCGTTTTTAGCACTTTAGTCTGTAGTTAAACTTTCATTATTATGAAATTATCAAAAACCGAATAAAATCCATATTAATGAGACACACTATCTCAAAAATGACTTAATCTTGAGTTGAAGACCAAATCTCATTAAGAACAAATTCACTTGTCTTGAATATTATTCAAAACCGGGTCTTTCATTAATAAGTGTTTCGAACTCCTCCGATAAAAAATCTAATAGTGCTCGAACGCTTGGCAATAGCCCTTTTCGCGAGGGGTAAACTGCATGCATAATGCTATTTTTTAATTCCCAATTTGGCATTAAATTAATTAATTCACCACGCTCAATTTCTTTATAAATCAGGGCAAAAGGTAATTGAGCAATCCCAACTCCTCTTAATACCGCATCTCGTACACCAATCATGTCGTTCACAATCAAACGTGGTGTATGTATAACTTTTTCGATTTTACCATTCTCTCGGCTGTATAGTGTCCATATACTTTTTTGTTCCGAGTTACCTAACCCAATTGAAGGATAACCACATAGATCTAATGGGGTTTCGGGCATACCATGTTGCTGGACCAGCTCACAATGCCCCACTATACATTGCGGATTTTTTGCAAAAATCTTCATGACCTGATCGGAATCTTCCAAGGGTGGAAATCTAATTCTTAACGCGATATCTATTCCGTCATTTAACAGGTCAATATTCTTATTGGTTACTTCAAGATGAATATTAACTTGGGGATACAACCTCATAAATTTTGAAATCATATCTGCAATGTGGTCATATAACCATGCAGGCGGGCAACTGACTCTTATTACCCCACAAGGTTCTGCCTGATTTCTTTCAATGACTTGCTGTGCAGCTTCTGCACCTAAAATCATATTTTGGCATTGATGATAGTATTCTCGTCCTAACTCGGTTACATCAAATTGACGAGTATTTCTATTGATTAATCTTACCCCTAACCTTTCTTCTAATAATAAAATGCGGCGGCTTAACTTAGATTTTGGAATATCAATTTCGCGACTAGCAGAAGCAAACCCTCCATGTTGTACAACTTTTACAAAATAATAAAGATCATTTAAATCTGTTTTCATGCAATTACCACTGTTTCAATTTTAGGATTCTTTAGCCTAATTTTGTGTAGTTCCGTCCTTTCTCACTTAATTATATAGTTCATAAGTGGCCAAACTTATGGCACAAAAATAATATTTGTATTATTTAATTATATTTAATAAAGGTGAAAAAAATGACTAGTGAAAACATCCGTGACCCAAAACAAGATCATCTTTTAACTCCAGAAAACTCTGCTTTTATTGTCATTGATTATCAACCGGTTCAAGTAAACTCTATTGCTTCGATGGATCGTCAACTGTTGATTAATAATATTGTAGGCACGGCAAAAGCTGCCATTGTTTATAATTTGCCAATTATCCATTCAACCGTAAATGTTAAGACTGGTTTAAATAAACCACCGATTCCACAGTTGAGTAAGGTTTTGAAAGATTACCCTACCTATGACCGTACAAGTATTAACTCTTGGGAAGATACCGAATTTAAAGAAGCCGTAAAAGCAACAGGCCGTAGAAAACTCATTATGACAGCGCTTTGGACTGAAGCTTGCTTAACATTTCCTGCACTAGACGCCCTAGCTGAAGGATATGAAGTATATGTTGTGGTAGATGCTGTAGGTGGTACTTCTGTTGCAGCGCATGAAGCTGCTTTACGCCGTATTGAACAAGCAGGCGGCAAAATGATCAGTGTTGCTCAGTTATTCTGTGAACTGCAACGTGATTGGAAACGCTCAGAAACTGTACCTCAATTTATGAAATTATTTATTGAGACTGGTGGTACAGCGGGTATCCAATTCTCTTACGACAAAGCTGAATAAAAGTTTTGTATTGTCCCTATTCAAAGGATACACATCAAAATGAGTGCTGTTTATTTAGTAGTGGGACTTCGAGCAAAACCAGAAAAGATTGATCAGGTCAGAAGTGATCTTATTGAAGTGGTAGCTCCATCCCGTAAAGAAAGCGGCTGTATCACTTATGAATTATTCCAAGATCAAAATGATCCTAGTCTATTTATATTTTATGAACATTGGGCTAGTGAAAAAGATCAGGAACATCATCATAATTTTGGACCACATATCCAAAACTTTCAAAAAGAAGGCATGGGTAACGTTGAAAAAATAGAATTTTTTCATCGGCTTCAAGCGCTGGCTTAGTATCAATTTAAATTATTAAATTTTTAATCTTTTGTACCTCCTTTTAAGGAGGTACTTTTATCTAAAATAAAGAAAGACCGTCAATTTTTTTATTGAAACCCCTTCGTTAAGAGCTTTTTATTTAGCTTGCATTATTTCCATTTTTATTTATGATTGAGTAATCACTCAATTATTTTATTTGTATATGGCTCGTCCTCGTAGTGAAGATAAACGTAATGCAATTTTAAGCGCTGCTATCGAAACATTGGCAGAGCTTGGTGAGCGTGCGTCTACCTCAAAAATTGCCAAAGTTGCTGGCGTAGCAGAAGGTACTTTATTTACCTATTTTAGTAATAAAGAAGAGCTGCTTAACCAGTTATATCTTTCGCTAAAAGCTGAGTTACGTCAGGTCATGATGCATGGTTACCCGACTAACGCTGACCTGCAAACACAAATGTCGCACATTTGGCAAAGCTATTTGGACTGGAGTTTAGAAGCTCCCCTTAAACGTAAAGTGATGGCGCAGCTTTCAACATCGGAACAAATTACTGAGCAAAGTAAACAAATTGGTATGCAAACCTTTTGTGACCTCACCCAAAACATTCAAGAATGTATTAACGATGGCAAATTAAGAGATTACCCGCCGTTATTTATTGCTTCAATTTTAGGTGCGCTTGCCGAAGTTACCCTCAATTTTATTGCCCAAGACCCTTCTCAAGCCGAGCGTTACCGCAAATCTGGTTTTGAAGCATTTTGGCACGCAGTTTCACTATAGATAAAAGAGTAAGGATGCACGGCGTCCTTATTTTTAAATCAATTAATGAGTGAGTAAATACTCATTTAAATGAATCGAAATAAGCACTTAATTCAAGTTCTTATTTGCACATTAGGTTTGTTCCAATAAGGAAAAATAAGATGACTATTTCAAATACAACAGACTTATCTTCTCCCCTAATGCCATCTCAACAACACAATGGCAAATTTAGAAATACACGTCCAAACCAACACCAGCCTTCTTTTGGCAAAACGCTTCAACTCATGTGGAAGTTTCTATTTAACAAACCTAAAGACACTGTTCCAAACACGGCAATTCCTGTTTTAAGTTTGTCAAAAGAACAATTATTAAGTGCGCCTGACCGCTCTCTATTTCGTTTGGGCCACTCAACCATTTTGTTAAAACTGCAAAATGAGTTTTGGTTAACCGACCCTGTTTTTTTGGAGCGTGCCTCACCTTTTCAATGGATTGGTCCAAAACGTTTTCACCAACCACCGATTAGTATTGCAAACTTACCACCCATTAAAGGCGTGATTTTGTCGCATAACCACTACGACCATCTAGACTACCATGCGGTCATGGAGCTTAACGATAAAGTTGAGCATTTCTTAACACCACTTGGTGTAGGCGACACCCTTATTAAATGGGGAATTCCAGCAGAAAAGGTTCAGCAGCTCGACTGGTGGGATACCACACATGTAGATGGACTCGAACTGGTGGCTACTCCTGCCCATCATTTTTCAGGCCGTGGTATGGGTGATAGCAATGCGACACTTTGGGCATCGTGGGTGATTATTGATAATGATTTACGTGTATTTTTTAGTGGAGATACGGGCTATTTTGACGGGTTTAAAGAAATCGGTCATCGTTATGGACCTTTCGATCTGACCATGTTAGAAACGGGTGCTTACGACCCCGAATGGCCTGATGTTCACATGCAACCAGAGCAAACTTTACAAGCACATATCGATTTAAAAGGACGTCATTTGCTGCCTGTGCACAACGGTACTTTTGATTTGGCCCTTCATGCTTGGGATGATCCATTTGAACGTATTGTCGCTTTGGCTCAACAAAATAATTTAGCGATTAGCACACCGCAAATGGGTGAATTATTGAACTTAGAGGAACCAAATATTGAAAATTATTGGTGGCGTTCGTAAGTTTTTCGATAATTTTTTAAATTATTTATCTTATTAAATTTCAATTTAAAGGTATTTAAATTCAGTTATATAACCTACAAATCTAGCCTCAATACCACTTCCAAATAAAACTAGGACTAAATTTGTCTTAGTTTTATTATTGACTTAAAACACAGACTACATTAGTCTGTGTTTATAGTTGATCAATTATGAAATTAAATGGCTTATATCACTAGTAGCGTCGAGTATGCGATTCACTGTCTTCTTTTTCTTGTGAACAATGAAGACAAACCTTTGAGTAGTAAGGATCTTGCTGAATTACAAGGAGTCTCTCCGAGTTTTATGGCCAAGATTTTTCCCAAACTTGAAAAGGCAGGTCTGGTTGTTGCTCAAGAAGGTGTTCGCGGCGGCTATTTACTGGCTCGATCTGCTCACGAAATCAGCTTTTTAGATATCGTGAATGCAATCGAAGGTGAAAAACCGCTTTTTGAGTGTCAAGAAGTTCGCGGTAAATGTGCAGTCTTTAACAATGCCCCACCAGATTGGGCAACCAGTGGTGTGTGTGCCGTACATGCTGTCATGCTACAAGCCGAAAAAGCTATGCGAGACGCATTAGGTGCTCATACACTTGGCGATATTGCAGACCGTTTTGGCCGTTATGCCCCCGACGTATTTTTTAGTGATGTAAATGGTTGGATCAATGAACGCATTGAAGGAAGAACAGCAAAAATGCGGAAAAGTAAAATATCGCGGGATACTCCCGACTAATGAGCTAATAAGCCTCAAATACTAAAGTAAAACATCCCTAATCCGTTTTAAACGCCTTCTCAGATTTTTTCGGACAATCAGAGAATGGATTCGCTCACCCTAAATTTTATGATGAGCTGGAACGTGTTGTCCGAAAAATCGATCAAAAGGATAATCCAATGAGTAAGCGTATTATTATTGCTGGTTCTGGCTTTGCAGGTTTATGGGCTGCACTCGCTGCACAAAGAGCAATCCATTTAGCATCACAAGAACAAAACATTGAAGTGATGATGGTTTCCCCTAGCCCAAATGTCGGGATTCGTCCACGTCTTTATGAGGCTGTGCTTGAAAACATGAACCCTGATATTTCAGAGTTATTAAGCGTGGTTGGGGTTAAATTTCTGGCAGGTTGGGTAAATAAAATTGACTCAAACCAACAGACTATCGAAGTTGCAACCACCGATGGTAACAAACAAAATTTAAGCTATGACCGTTTTGTTCTGGCAACCGGAAGTACGACTTTTATGCCACCTATACCAGGTCTAAAAGAATATGGATTTAGCGTAAATACATTAGAAGATGCTGAAAAACTGGACCAACATCTTAAAAATTTAGTCAACAAACCTGTAAATGCAGCCCGTAATACTGTAGTCATTGCTGGTGGTGGTCTTACTGGGTTAGAAACTGTGACCGAAATGCCTGAACGTTTGCGTAGCATTTTAGGTGAAACTGATGTCCGTGTGGTTTTGGTTGATTCCTCGACAGACATTGGTGCGGCAATGGGTGACCAAGCTGCGACTGTTATTCGAGAGGCCCTTAACGAACTCGGTGTTGAAGGTAAAGCTGGGCTAAGAGTTACTGCGCTAGATGCCACTGGCGTAACGCTTTCTAACGGCGAAAAAATTGAAACAGAAACCGTGATTTGGACTGCCGGTATGCGGGCTAATCCACTCACCTCTCAAATTGCTGGTGAAAAAGATAATTTAGGTCGTTTGATTGGGGATACTTATTTACATGCACCTGAAGCAAAAAACATTTTTGTGACTGGTGACACTGTAAAAGTTCCAACCGATGATTTAGGCAATTTTAATGTGATGTCGTGCCAGCATGCTATGAGCTTAGGCCGTGTGGCGGGTTATAACGCTGCGGCAGAATTGGTTAATTTACCACTTCATCCATACAGCCAACCAAAGTATGTCACTTGTGTTGACTTAGGTCCTTGGGGCGCACTTTATACTGAAGGTTGGGATCGACAGGTTCAATTTGTGCGTGAAGAAGCGAAAAAAATTAAACAGGAAATTAATACTGTTTGGATTTATCCCCCAGTTGCAGACCGTGAAGCAGTTTTTGCAATAGCAAACCCTGATTTTGTGATTGTTCCTTAAGCTTAATTTTTGCACCAATCCATTTATTTAAAACCCTAAAAGTAAGACCATCGTTGGTTCTACTTTTAGGGTTTATATTTGAATTATTAAATTATGACTTTTCTAGCTCTTCTATTATCGCTAAAGCCGTCTTCTTAGCTGAAAACGGGTTTTGCCCCGTAATTAACTTACCGTCTTGAACGACATACGGTGCAAAAGGAATAAAAGCCTTTTCATAACGAGCACCATATTCTTTCGCTAACTCTTCGGCATTGTATGGCACTTTTTTTGCCACCCCTGCCAAAACTTCTTCACTCCATGCAAAGCCTGTTAACTTTTTGCCTTTTATAAGTCTTTCGCCATTGGAAAGTCTGACATTGAGCAAGCCACAGTAGCCATGACAAACACTCGAAACAATACCGCCTTTTTCATAAATATTTTTGGTGATTTCTTGAAGTTCAGGGTTATCTAAAAAATCCCACATCACACCATGACCACCCGTGTAATAGATCACGTCATAATCTTGCCAATTAATGTCGGAAGGCTTAAAGGTATTTGCCAGCAGCGTAATAAAAGCTTGATCTTTTTCTCGGTCTTTAACAGATTTATCTGCCACTAAAGGCACAAGCGATTTTGGTTCAATTGGAGTTTTTCCACCATTTGGGCTGACGATATCTTGCACATAACCCTGCTTTTCAAACTCATCATAAGCATGAGTGAGTTCGCCTAACCACAGCCCTGTTGGTTCATCGACATTCTTATAGCGTGAAACATTGGTCACGACATGTAATATGCGTTTAGACATTTTCTCACCTCATTCTTCATATTTATAATTCTATTCTTTCATCTATCAAAGCATAGAAAGCTGTTACTGAAAGTGTGCGCTTAGTAAAGTTATGAACCTTGCTTTTACATTACTATAAGTCTAAAGTTAACTTTAATGTCAAGAGAGTATGTGGCTATGAATATTAGCGAGTTATCAAAACTAAGTGGTTTAAGTACCCCTACAATTCGTTATTATGAGCAAATCAAACTCTTGCCTAAAGCAAAAAGAAAATCGAATGGCTATCGTGAATATACTGATAATGATTTGAAACAACTTTCTTTAATTCAGCAAGCTCAGCAAGTTGGCTTTTCTTTAGCAGAAATTAAATCATTTTTACCGTCAAAGGTAACTACTTGGAACCATGATGCACTCATCCAAACACTTGAATCTAAAATTCAGGAAATAGAGCTTTTAGAACAAAAGCTAAAAATCAGTAAGCAAAACTTACGTACTATGATTGAAGCAATTAATAACAAACCCGATGAAATTACCTGTGAAGAAAATGCCGAACGCCTTATGAACCTCTATTACGATAAATCAAAAACGCCGTAAACCTATAGAATTCTATTGACCTTAAAGTACACTTTAAACATACGATTGATTACAGGTGATAAATGAGGACCTATCATGTTTAAAGTGTGGAATTTTCAACGTTGTTTAAGCATTATTTTTGCCATTCTTTTATCTACAAATGCGGTTTATGCCGCAGGTTCAGATAAAGCTCAAAGCCCTGCAAAAATAAATGGAAAAATTTTAGTCGTCATGACTAATCACTCGGCTTACCCTTCTCGTTCGGATAAAACAGGGCTGTGGTTGACTGAACTCACCCATTTTTATGATGTTGCATCAGCTGCTGGCTATGAAATGGATTTTGTAAGTCCTTTAGGTGGTCAGGTTCCCCTTGATGAGCGTAGTTTAAAGTCCATTTACTTAGATAAATCAGCGCGTCAGCATTTATGCAGCGGTTAAAAACAACATTAGCCCCGAGTGCAATTAATCCCTCACAGTACAAAGCCATTTACTATACGGGTGGTCACGGCACCATGTGGGATTTCCCAAACAATAAAGCTTTGCAAAACATTAGCGAACAAATTTATCTCCAAGGTGGAGTTGTTTCAGCAGTATGTCACGGCGTAGGTGGTTTATTACCTCTACAGAATGAAAATGGTAAACCACTAATTGCGGGTAGAACTGTTACTGGTTTTGCAAATATTGAAGAAACTTTATCTGGTATTAAGTCTCAAGTTTCATTTTCTTTACAAAACGGACTCATTGAACGTGGAGCAAACTACAAACAAGCATTTATTCCGTTTACGTCTTATGTAGTTTCGGACAACAGAATTATTACTGGACAAAACCCGCAGTCGAGTAAAGAAATTGCAGAAGCAGTCGTTAAGCGTTTAAGCAGCATTCAGTAAATTGATAAAATATTCATATTAAAAAGCCAATTACAGATTAACTCTCTAATTGGCTTTTCTTTTAAGTAATAACCAGCGGACCAGAACCCGGCAGCTCAGTCACTAGCTTATAACCCATCAGTTTTGCAGGCGTATATGTACCACCCTTAACGGTATTTTTGAGTAAATAATTCACCACAGTTAGTGAGCCATTTACGGTAAGGCTATAAGCGTTTTCAGTTTGGATACGGGCGGTTTTTATTTCACCACGTGAATTTCTTGCTTCTCCCCAAACATAGGTGGGTACTTTCGCGCGGAGTTCCTCATTTGGTCCGACAACCGTTTTTTCAATACGTGATTTAATAAACTTTTGCACGGCATTGAGTTTTAATACAGGGCGGAAGCAGTTCATCATTTTCGCACCAAAAATCATTTTGGGAGGCGCAGGAACAAATACTTCAATGTTTGGAATACCCGTTGTATAAAACGCTGTAGATACATCTCCCCACGGAACGCTCATAGCACTTTTTTTACCATCACCGAAATCGATAGTACGGACATAATGTGCTAATGGAACAGTGGTAATTTTTCCGTCTTTACGAATTTTGCCGCCTTCGGCCATACCTTCTGTACTTGTTTTTGCAGTACCTGGTGAAAGCCCTGTTTTTGAATCAAAACCAAGCGCCAAATGGGTCGCATCTGGCAGAGCTTCTTTGAGCGCAGCGGCAACGCAATCTGTCGGAATCACATCAAAACCAACACCCGGACAAAGCACAACATCGGCTTTTTCGGCTTGGCTGTTAAGTGACTGTGCCAACTCAAATACTGAGATTTCGCCCGTAATATCTAGATAGTGAGCACCTGCCTTTATACAAGCTTCCATCATGGGTTTCGATGTCGCGGAAAATGGCCCTGCACAGTGCATGACCAGTTTAAAGCCTTGGAGTTGTTCACTTACCGCATCCACGTTATCTAGCCCAAAAGCTTTATAGTCGAGTCCCAACTCTTGAGCGAGTGTTTCAACCTTAGCTTTGTTACGACCAGCCAAAGTTGGTTTTAGACCTTGGCGTACAGCTTCACGAGCGATTAACTCGCCCGTGTAGCCATTTGCTCCATAAATTATCCAGTTTGAATCGTTCGCATTTGTCATAACACAACTCACTTATTAAGAAGCAAATGAATAGTCACGCATGCCTTTTTTGTATTGGCGAGTACGGCATGACATAGCTGATTGTTGCAAAATTAAAGCCCAAGCTGGTGAAACATTTGGTTTTGTTTTTTTACCTGCACTTAAATTACGTAACTGGAATTTGACCACAGCCATATTGGCAAGTGAAGCAAGTGTTTTGTTCTTCCAAGTAATTGGTTTTAACTCAGGAGTAAGATTCTGGCCTTGTTTCCAAGCATTTGGCAAATTAGGTTCAATTGCTAGAGCTGTGGCAATACCGACCATATCTACACCACTTTCAATCACTTTCTCTGCCACTTGTTTACGGCGTATCCCACCTGTCACCATAACAAGCATTTTGGCAACTTTACGAATCTCTTGCGCAAATTCTAAAAAGTAAGCTTCACGAGCAAGTGTACGGCCATCACGTGCTTGACCTTGCATTGCAGGCGCTTCATAGCTACCGCCTGAAAGTTCAACCAAATCGACTGCATGCTCATTTAACATTTTAACCACTTGTTGAGCATCTTCAGCGCTAAACCCACCACGTTGGAAATCGGCTGAATTTAGTTTCACTGCAACAGTAAACTGAGGCGAAACCACTTTACGAACAGCTTCAACAATCTCAATTAAAATGCGAGCGCGGTTTTCTAAAGAACCACCCCACTGATCTTGGCGTTTATTGCTGAGTGGTGAAAGAAACTGGCTTAATAAGTAACCATGTGCTGCATGAATTTCTACACCAGTAAACCCAGCTTTTTCACCTAGACGCGCTGTGTTTGCAAAATGCTGAATCACCTCTGCAATCATAGATTCAGTCATTTCAATTGGTGTATTAAAGCGATTTGACATTTTGCCAAGATCAAGTGAAATAGCCGATGGTGCCCACGTCTGCTGACCAAGATTGGCTTGCATTTGGCGACCCGGATGGTTAATTTGAAGCCACATCTGAGCGCCTTTTGAGCGCCCAATTTGTGCCCATTTTTTAAAAGTATCTAGATGCTTTTCATCTTCAAGCACTACGCCGCCCGGTCCAGTCATCGCTCGGCGGTCTACCATTACATTTCCGGTAATGATTAGACCTACGCCACCATTTGCCCAAGCCTGATATAAACGCATTAATTCTTCTGATGGTGCATGGTTTAAATCAGCCATGTTTTCTTCCATTGCTGCTTTAGCAATACGGTTAGGAACATATGAGCCATTTGGGAATACTAATTTTTCGAACACTTTCATTGGTATGACCTCATTCAGTATGACTTTACTTTAAGATTAAAGCTAACTTTAATGTCAATACCTTTTATTATTTTTATATTTATTACTTTCAATTTCAGTAATTTATAAATAAAAAAGAGGCACTTAATATGCCTCTTTTTTTTTAAAGTTTAAAGCTTTAAATTATTCGCAAATAAACGCCAACAAGTCAGCATTAATCACTTCATGGTTTACGGTTAACATACCGTGAGAAAAACCTGGGTAGATTTTGAGTTGGCTATTTTGAAGTAACTCAGCAGATTTTACGCCAGAAGTTTTATACGGCACGATCTGGTCGTCGTCACCATGCAACACCAAAACAGGAACCGTGATTTTCTTTAAATCTTCGGTGAAGTCAGTTTGTGAGAATGCCACAATACCATCGTAATGTGCTTTTGCACTACCCGTCATACCCTGACGCCACCAGTTAGAAATGATACCTTCAGATGGTTTCGCATCTGGTCGGTTAAAACCATAGAACGGGCCAGATGGTAGATCACGGAAAAATTGCGCACGGTTTGTAAGGACCTGGTTTTGAAGGTCATCAAAAACTTCTTTTGGTAAACCTTCGGGATTATTTTCAGTTTTAACCATTAGTGGAGGAACTGCACTCACAAGGACTGCTTTGTTAACATTTTCCTGACCATGACGTGCAATATAGCGGACTACCTCGCCACCACCAGTTGAGTGTCCAATATGAATAGCATTTTTAATATCGAGATGTTTAACCACTTCTGCAACATCATCTGCATAATGGTCCATATCGTGACCATCCCACACCTGACTTGAACGCCCATGGCCGCGTCTGTCATGAGCCACCACACGGTAGCCTTGTCCTAAAAAGAAAAGTAATTGTGTATCCCAATCATCTGAACTCAAAGGCCAACCGTGATGAAAAAATAAAACTTGGGCATCGCGTGGCCCCCAGTCTTTATAGAAAATGTCTACGCCATCTTTTGTGGTTACATATCCCATCTTTGTACTCCTGCTGAAAATCTGCTTCTAGATTCGTTATAAAGGTATGAATGTTTATCGTAAGATTAAAGTTAGCTTTAAGGTCAATAGTCTCAATCTTATTGTTAAAATAAAATTTATATGAAGACTCTACTGTACTCTGTATCTTTTTAATATTTAATTGTTTTTTATTTTATTCCTTTTAAATGTCAAAGACTTTACAGCTAGAAATTAAAGTCTTGACTTTAAAGTGAACTTTAACCTTATAGTGCCAACGTTGGCTATAAATTAACACGTCTTGATAAAGACAACGGTAGCTACGCGGTCAATTAATGTAAAGGTGAACTCCAATGAATATAAAACAACAATTTACTGAGGTTGAATTTGGACAACAAAAAATCAAAGTACCCAAAGGTGGTTATTATGACCGTTTTAGAATGAATCCCGATTTAGATGAAGTCGCTCAAGACCCTGCTGCTGGCAATATCGACTTTTTCCGTCATATTCCTAAAAAATTAGTTGAATCAAGAGTTGGACGTGTTTGGGCACCGAACTTTTATTATCGTAGTGCAAATGTTCAGCTATTAATGCTTGCTCCCATTAAACAGATTAAGGCAAAACTTCCTGATGCTTTAACGCCCTTACAACCATTTCCTGGTTATGGGTTAGTCGCCGTCACTTTTTTCTCTTATTCGGTTTGTGACAATGACCCGTATAACGAGGTGTCGATTGCGATTGTTGTACGCAAACCCAAGGCTCGTGGGCCTCACATCGCAGAGTTAATGAAATCGATGCGTCAACGCCACTTTCATGCACATGTTTTAGCTTTGCCTGTAGATACAGAAATTGCTAGAGTCCGTGGTGTATATGGTTACCAGTTACCAAAATGGTTAACAAAAATTGATATCGGTATTAGTTCAAAAGAGCTTCAAGCCAAAATTTTCGATGTTAATGGCAAATTGGATTTAAGTTTAAAAACCAGTGTACCGACTTTAAAACATGTCGATTCTGAAACACATATTAATAAAGCAACCATGCTACATATAGTCGATGGGAAATGGCATCAAACAGATGTTCAATCAAACGTTCTTTCTTTTGCGCAAAAGCTTTTTCCAAAGAAAGTACAATTTGTGAAAAATGAAGGCCCTTTGACAAAGTTGCTAAATGAACTTGGCGCTTCAAAAATTCTCCGCTTAGATGTTATTCAAGATGCCCAAGCAGTCCTTAATTTGCCTACTCCGTTATAAATCTATTCTTCGAGATATAAAAAGAGACCAACTCGTGGTCTCTTTTTATTTTTTAGATCGCTTCTCTGGTCATCTCACCATTAACCAGTCTTAAAATCTGCAACGGGTTGCTGTCTTTTAAGGCTTCCGGCAATAAACTCTGTGGATAGTTCTGGTAACACACAGGGCGCAAGTAACGGTCAATGGCCAAGGTTCCAACTGAGGTGCCTCGTGCATCTGAAGTGGCTGGGTATGGTCCACCATGTACCATCGCATCACAGACCTCAACACCTGTTGGGTAGCCATTTATAAGTAAACGACCGGCTTTTTCTTCTAGTACAGGAACTACATCTGCAAACTCGGTTAAGTCAGCTTCATCGGCAATTAAAGTCGCAGTCAGTTGCCCATTCATGCTTTGTAGGGCTTGAATGAGTTGGGCTTTATCTTCAACTTCAATGATGACTGTGGTTGGCCCAAAGATTTCTTCTTGTAAAAGCTGATCACCCGCCAGTAAAAGCTCAACATCAGCTTTAAACAGTTGTGGCTGCGCCTGATTACCTTGTTGAGTTTGACCTGCCAAATGCTTGATGCCTTGATGCTCGGTTAAGTGCTCAAGACCAGCGGTATAACTTTTTAAGGTGCCAGCATTGAGCATAGTCTGTGCAGGCTTAGCCCCCATAATGTCGGTCAGGTTGTTAATGAGCTGACTAAATTCAGCTGATTTAATTCCCAAGATTAAACCCGGATTGGTACAGAACTGACCACAGCCTAAAACTACTGAATCAGCCAAGTCCTGTGCAATTTTTTCACCACGGTTTTTTAAGGCTTCGGGCAACATCAACATCGGGTTAATACTACTCATTTCAGCAAACACCGGAATCGGTTGTGGTCGGGCTGCGGCCATATCACATAAAGCACGACCACCACGCAGTGAACCGGTAAAACCAACTGCCTGAATTAAAGGATGCTTAACCAGTGGTTCACCCACACCATTACCGTAGATCATATTAAACACACCTTTTGGCATATTTGATTTTTCTACGGCACGTTCAATTGCCTGCGCTACAAAGTCTGCTGTCGCCATATGTCCACTATGGGCTTTCACCACTACAGAGCAACCTGCTGCCAGTGCCGAAGCAGTGTCACCACCCGCAGTTGAGAATGCTAAAGGAAAGTTACTTGCCCCAAAGACTGCAACAGGGCCAACACCGATTTTAATCTGGCGCAGGTCTGAGCGAGGTAAAGGCTGACGCTCAGGTAAAGCAGTATCAATACGGGCACCTAAAAAATCACCACGGCGCAATACTTTGGCAAACAAACGCATTTGCCCACTGGTACGGGCACGTTCACCTTGTAGGCGTGCAATTGGCAAAGCGGTTTCCTGTGAGACAATTTCAAGAAAATCTGTACCCAAAGCATCGAGCTCATCGGCAATATTTTCTAAAAAAACTGCACGCTGTTCAGGTGAGGTATGGCGGTAAGTCTTAAAGGCTTGACTGGCTGCTTCACAGGCCTGATTAATCTCTTGCTCGGTTGCATGGTGAAACTCATAAGGCAAAGTTTCACCAGTCGTAGCATGAATACTTTTTAATAA
>NZ_JAKTIJ010000008.1:0-52317 GCF_027855275.1 Acinetobacter sp. AOR12_HL
CTAAATTCAGCTGATTTAATTCCCAAGATTAAACCCGGATTGGTACAGAACTGACCACAGCCTAAAACTACTGAATCAGCCAAGTCCTGTGCAATTTTTTCACCACGGTTTTTTAAGGCTTCGGGCAACATCAACATCGGGTTAATACTACTCATTTCAGCAAACACCGGAATCGGTTGTGGTCGGGCTGCGGCCATATCACATAAAGCACGACCACCACGCAGTGAACCGGTAAAACCAACTGCCTGAATTAAAGGATGCTTAACCAGTGGTTCACCCACACCATTACCGTAGATCATATTAAACACACCTTTTGGCATATTTGATTTTTCTACGGCACGTTCAATTGCCTGCGCTACAAAGTCTGCTGTCGCCATATGTCCACTATGGGCTTTCACCACTACAGAGCAACCTGCTGCCAGTGCCGAAGCAGTGTCACCACCCGCAGTTGAGAATGCTAAAGGAAAGTTACTTGCCCCAAAGACTGCAACAGGGCCAACACCGATTTTAATCTGGCGCAGGTCTGAGCGAGGTAAAGGCTGACGCTCAGGTAAAGCAGTATCAATACGGGCACCTAAAAAATCACCACGGCGCAATACTTTGGCAAACAAACGCATTTGCCCACTGGTACGGGCACGTTCACCTTGTAGGCGTGCAATTGGCAAAGCGGTTTCCTGTGAGACAATTTCAAGAAAATCTGTACCCAAAGCATCGAGCTCATCGGCAATATTTTCTAAAAAAACTGCACGCTGTTCAGGTGAGGTATGGCGGTAAGTCTTAAAGGCTTGACTGGCTGCTTCACAGGCCTGATTAATCTCTTGCTCGGTTGCATGGTGAAACTCATAAGGCAAAGTTTCACCAGTCGTAGCATGAATACTTTTTAATAAAGTTGTACTTTGTGCGCTGCGTGAACCGCCAATAAAGTTGTGTCCGATAATGGTCATAACAAATATCCTGAAATTAATGAGAGTGTCTTGGAAGGTTGTCTTGGTTTACGACTCGCATATATAAAGTTGCGGGTTCCAAACAACCACCAGTAGATAATTGACCTACCATGTTGCGATACATTTCTTGCCAAGGTGTTTGAGATGGAGATACCGTCGGTTTCCATTCACGGCGGCGTTGTTCTAACTCTTCGTCAGAAATGAGTACGTTCACAGAACGTTTATTTAAATCAATACGTAAACGGTCATTGGTTTTAAGTAAGGCAATTCCACCGCCTACAGCCGCTTCGGGTGACATATTGAGAATAGATGGGCTGGCAGAAGTTCCACTTTGGCGGCCATCTCCTAAGCAAGGCAGTGAATCAATCCCTTTTTTAATTAACTCTGCTGGTGGAGCCATATTGACGACTTCAGCACTGCCCGGATAACCCACTGTACCTGCGCCACGAATGACTAAAATACAATGTTCATCAATGTTTAAGGCAGGGTCATTGATACGTGCGTGATAGTCTTCGGGACCTTCAAAAACGATTGCACGTGCTTCGAAACTATTTTCATTGTTTGGATCTGATAAATAGGTTTTTTTAAATGCTTCGCCCACTACAGACATTTTCATAATGGCACTGTCAAAAAAATTGCCGCTGAGCACAATGAAACCAGCACCGTGTTTAAGAGGTTGTTCATAAGGGAAAATGACATCTGCATTTGAGGTTTTTGCATTTTTGGCAATTTCCCCAATTGTTTTACCGCTAACCGATGCACAATCTTCGTGTAATACACCAGCTTTTTGTAATTCGTGTAAAACGGCAGGAACACCACCCGCACGGTGGAAACCTTCACCCAAATATTTACCCGCCGGCATACAGTTCACAATGAGCGGAATGTTTTCACCCACACGTTGCCAGTCTTCTAAACTCAGCTCAATACCCATATGACGGGCAATTGCAATGAGGTGAGGAGGACAGTTACTCGATGCACCTAAAGCTGAGGCTACTGCGATTGCATTTTCAAAAGATTGTTTGGTCATAATTTTAGAAGGACGTAAATCTTCTAAAATCATTTCACATATTCTTTTGCCGGTCATATAGGCCATTTGCCCACGTTCACGATATGGCGCCGGAATACTTGCACATGTTGGTAAAGACATACCCAATGCTTCTGCCAAAGCATTCATGGAAAGTGCAGTGCCCATGGTGTTGCAATGCCCGACCGAAGGTGAAGCAGAAGTGGTCATTTCCATGAACCCTTCATAGTCAATTTCACCAGTGGCAAGTAAGTTTCTTGCATGCCAAAGCACAGTGCCGGAACCAATTAACTCACCTTTAAAATGACCATCTAGCATTGGCCCACCAGACAACACAATTGCAGGTATATCTGTTGTGGCTGCTGCCATTAAACATGCAGGGGTAGTTTTGTCACAGCCAGTAGTCAGCACTACACCATCAAGCGGATAACCATGCAAGATTTCAACCAAACCTAAATAGGCCAAGTTGCGGTCAAGTGCAGCAGTTGGACGACGGGTTTGTTCTGCAATTGGGTGGACGGGGAATTCCATTGGAATACCACCCGCGTCTCGAATACCCGCTTTAACGCGTTCAGCAAGTTCTTTGTGATGACGGTTACATGGGGTCAAATCACTACCGGTTTGTGCAATTCCAATAATCGGGCGACCTGATTGTAACTCGGCGCGGGTCAAACCATAATTCATGTAGCGCTCAACATATAAAGCGGTCATGTCGGCATGTTCAGGATCATCAAACCATTCTTGGCTACGTAAAAAAATCCGTTTATTTTGATCATTCATTTTTTGATCCTTTCACTCATACTTTTTGAAATTTAGTTTATTTACGGGATGAATCTTGCAATTCAACCGATCGATAATACGTGAAAATTATAGTAATTCACGCTGCTTCAAATTACGCATCAAAGCATTTATTCCAAAATTCCACGGCGTTGCTTTATCACTGGTCATAACCGTGTTGTACAAAGTACCAAGTTTAGGTGAATGAATACGGACGACATCTCCGACTTTATGGGTAAAGCCAGCCCCAGCTTGTTCTCGATCTTGAGTCGGTGCAAATAAAGTACCTAAGAACAAAACAAAACCGTCTGGATATTGATGGTTTTCATTAAGAGTTTGTTGAATTAAATCTTCAGGATCTCGGCTAATTTGCGACATAGAACTTACCCCATTTAACACAAAGTTATCGGTGCCTTGAATTTGCAGTTCAACATCGCAAGTACGAATATCATTTAAAGTAAAAGTATGGTCAAAAAGGCGAATAAATGGGCCAATCGCACAAGATGCGTTGTTATCTTTCGCTTTGCTTAACAAGAGGGCGCTACGTCCTTCAAAGTCCCGTAAATTCACATCGTTACCTAAAGTCGCGCCTAAAATTTTACCTTGGCTGTTGGCAACTAATACGACTTCCGGCTCTGGATTATTCCACTCAGACTTTGGGTGAATACCAATATTTTGTCCTGTGCCTACAGCTGCTAAAACAGGGGCTTTAGTAAAAATCTCGGCATCTGTACCAATACCCACCTCAAGATATTGAGACCACATTTTTTGTTCGATTAAATATTCTTTGAGTTGTAGCGCTTTTTCAGAGCCGGGTTCGATTGTTTTTAAATTATCACCGATTACACCTTGTACAACTTCACGAATCGATTGAGCTTTTTGTGCATCGCCACCGGCTTGTTCTTCAATCACACGTTCTAACATACTTGCAGCAAAGGTAACACCTGCTGCTTTAATTACTTGTAAATCAATAGGGGCTAAAAAATATGCCTTGTTGGTATCTGGCTCGGCGACAGTATTACCAAATAATTCATCAATTGAACCAACTGGTCTTCCTTCAATTTCAGATAAAGCTTTTAAAGGATCTGAACTCTCAAGTAACTCGGAAATAGTATAAAATTTTTCCGAGATATCAAAAACTTGATTGCCTCTTAAAATAATAGGGGATGGACCCGAAATTTGACTTGGAATCCACGCACGGCCAATTAAGCATCCTTGAGTTGCATCATCTGGTAATGAGTTCTGGGAATTTAACGTAAAGTTCATTTAAAGCTTCCTTCTTTTATTTGAAATCATGATATGTTTCTTATTTAATAAACACCAATCGTAATAATTTAATTATTAATAACCAGTGGTTATCAAAAAGGAATTTTAAAAATGGCAGATTTGACTTACTCAAGTTTAAATAACTGGCTTAAATTCAAGCACTTGGTTTTGTTAGAGACGTTAGCTCGAACCAATAACATGCATTTGGCTGCCGAGCAGATGAATTTAAGTCAACCTGCCGTAAGTAAAATGCTAAAGGAAATTGAGGGCCTTCTTGGGTTTCAGGTCTTTGAGCGATTGCCCCGAAATATGCCCGTAACGGCATTGGGTGAACATGTCATTCGTTATGCCCAGCGGGTTTTGAATGACGCAAAGCATTTTGTCGAAGACATCGAGATTTTACGGTTGGGTGGACATGGGTTTTTAAAAGTAGGAGGAATATTTGCAGCAACCGCCGTGGTAATTCCAAACTCAATTATCGAAATTAAGAAACAATGGCCGCTACTTTCTATCGATGTTGTTGAACAGACCAGTGACCATTTAATGGAAATGTTGAGTGAACATACTCTAGATTTAGCCATAGGGCGTTTTACTGATGTTACGCAAAGCCAGTTTTTCGATTTCCAGCCGTTAGGCCCTGAACCGTTCTGCATTGTTGTCAATAATGCGCACCCATGTGCCCAGAAAAAGTTTTGTACATTAGAAGAATTATTAAAATGGCCGTGGGTACTTTATCCTAAAGGCACCCCCATTCGGGAGCGCATGGAAGGTGCATTCGCCCGAGCTAAAGTCAAAATTCCTTTAAATACGGTAAATACCATGTCGATGCAGACCTTTTTACAGATCTTAAAAGGGGCACCTATGGTGGGCATGTTGCCAGAAGCAATGGTGATTGATCAGGTGAAAGAAGGACAACTACAGATTTTAGAAACAGACCTGATTTTAGATGCCCAAGATTATGGAATTTTGACACGTAAAGATGAACCAGTGTCTGATATAGCCGCAGCATTTATTAATATTTTACTTAAAAATGCAAAACGTAAGTAAAGTCCTCAGCCTCAAGTCATAGAAGACTTGGGGCTTTTAAATTAAAAGAAAGCCTATTTAATTTAGTCAAAGTTTCATCATAAAACTGATATTAAAAAGTTATCAATATTTAGAAATTATTCATTGGAAATTATTGCAGGGACTCCTTATCGTTTAATTCATGATGATTAAAAATCTTTAAGTGAATAAGAATTAGGAAAGGATCCCTGTATGAATGTGTTAATTACTGGCGGCACGGGTTTTATTGGAAAGCAAATCGCCAAAGAGATTTTAAAAACCGGAAGCCTGACTTTAGACGGTAAACAAGCTAAGCCCATCGATAAAATTATTTTGTTTGATGCGTTTGCTGGTGATGATTTACCGCAAGACCCAAAAATTGAAGTGGTGATTGGCGATATTACCGACAAAACCACAGTGGCAAATATTACAGAAAAAATTGATGTTGTTTGGCACTTAGCCGCCGTGGTGAGTTCGGCAGCAGAGGCCGATTTTGACTTGGGAATGGATGTAAACCTTTATGGCCTTTTAAATTTATTAGAAGAATTAAGAAAAAAACAAACAATGCCTCGAGTCATTTTTGCGAGTGGCTGTGCTGTATTTGGTGGTCAATTACCAGAAGTTGTAACAGATGATACGGTGGTTACACCAAAATCCTCTTACGGTATGCAAAAAGCAATAGGAGAATTGCTCGTTTCAGATTATTCGCGTAAAGGCTTTATTGATGGCCGTGTTTTAAGATTACCGACTATTGTGGTTCGTCCGGGTAAGCCTAATAAAGCCGCCTCTACATTTTTTAGCTCAATTATCCGCGAGCCTTTAAAAGGGGAAACGGCAGTTTGTCCAGTCCCGCCAGATACCCCGGTTTTCATTACTTCACCACGACGCTGTGTTGAGTCAATGATTAAGGCTGCGTCAATTTCTTCAGATGCACTCCAAGATAACCGAATTATTCCTTTACCGGGATTGACCGTTACCGTTAAGCAAATGCTTGAGGCTCTTGAAAAAGTTGCCGGTAAACAAGCAACTGATTTAGTGCAGTGGCAAGAAGATAAAACGATTCAAAGGATTGTTCAAAGTTGGCCGGTTCAAGTGAAAGCTGAATATGCCGAATCTTTAGGTTTCCAAGCAGATGAGAATTTTGAAAGCATCATTCAGGCACATATAGAAGATACCCAAAATTAATGGCAGTGATCGCCAATTCATGTGAGAGTTATTATGGAAGATATCAAAAATGTCACAGCTCTCGAAGAGCAGACAATTAAGCGTATTTCGAGTCGAATCATCCCGTTTCTTATTATTTTATTCATTATGGCCTTTCTAGACAGAACCAATATTGGTTTTGCTGCGCTACATATGAATGATGCAATTGGAATTACCCAAACTATTTTTGGCTTAGGTGCGGGTGTATTTTTCTTGGGATACTTTATTGCAGAAGTACCGAGTAATGTTTTACTTCATCGGTTTGGTGCACGGATCTGGATTGCCCGAATCATGATTACTTGGGGAATTATTGCCGGACTTATGGGATTTATCCATAGTGGGACTCAATTTATTATTTTACGGTTTTTACTGGGTATTGCAGAAGCGGGTTTCTTCCCGGGGGTTATTTTTTATTTAACCTTATGGTTTCCTGCAAAATATCGTGCCCGAGTTTTTGCCACATTTTATCTTGGATTGCCAATTGCTCAAATTATTGGAGCACCAATTTCAGTCGGCCTTATGCAATGGGGCAATACCATTGGCTATGAAGGTTGGCGTTTAATGTATATTTTAGAAGGGATTCCTTCCATTATTTTAGGACTGGTTTGCCTAAAATATTTAACCAATAACCCGAAAGAAGCACAGTGGTTAACAGCTGAGCAGCGCCAATGGCTTATGAATACGCTTGAACGTGAAGAAAGAGAAAAAGAGCAATCTACCGATGCTGCTTTAACTAAAGGTGAACTCATTAAACAAGTATTTAAAAATCCTTTAGTTTGGATTATGGCGGTTGTTTATTTTGGAATTACTTCCGGTTCAAATGCAATGTTCTTCTTCTTACCAAGTGTTTTAGAGTCATTCCGTAACACATTTGGTATGCAGATTAGCCTTATTCAAAATGGTTTACTTACAGCAATTCCATATGCATTTGCAGCTGTTGGAATGGTTTTATGGAGCCGCCGTTCTGACCGTAAACAAGAACGTTATAAACACGGTGCTTGTGCTGCACTTATGGCGGCGTTAGCCATTGCGATTGCACTTATTGTGAATCAGCCTTGGGCAATTATTGTCGGCTTTATTCTGCTCGCAATTGGTGTATTTAGCGCAATTAACATTTTCTGGACTATTCCTGGGCAAACATTAACAGGAGTGGGTGCCGCAGCCGGTATTGGCTTAATTAACTCTGTAGGTAATTTAAGTGGTTTTACTGGTCCATATTTAACAGGCTATTTATATACCACCACGGGCACCTATACAGTAGCGTTCCTTGCTATTGCAGGATTTGTCGCCATGGGCGGTTTAGGGTTACTGCTTTTGGCAAAGTTAAAGTCTGATAGCCTAAAAGTAGAACAACAGCGACTTAAAGTGCGGACTGCTACGGAGATGAAATAATGGCTCGGATTGGTTTTGTTGGAACTGGCATTATGGGAATGCCAATGGCCATGAACTTATTAAAAGCTGGTCATCAAGTTAAGGTCTGGAATCGAACTTCATCTAAAGCAGAAAGTTTAAAAGAGGCGGGTGCTCATGTTTGTAGTGAACTTGAACAAGTCGGAAAAGATGTAGAGTTTCTGATTTGTATGCTCAGTGATGGAAAAACCTGTAATGAAATTTTATTTCAAGAACGTGGTGCAATTTCACAGCTAAAACCCGAAAGCACGGTCATAGTGATGAGTTCGATACCTGTTGAATTTGCAAAGACACAAAGTGAAAAATGTAAAGAAAGAGGACTTAGATATTTAGATGCACCTGTTTCTGGCGGTGAAAAAGGTGCTCAAAATGCAAGTCTGGCAATTATGGTTGGCGGCGATGCTCAAACATTTTCACATGCTGAACATGTTCTATCTGCCATGGGGCGACCAGTTTTAGTCGGAGATGCCGGCTGTGGAATGTTGGCAAAACTCGTCAATCAAATGATAGTCGCATCTACCATCGCAACCGTGAGTGAGGGTTTATTGCTTGCCAGTAAAGCAGGAGCAGATCCGATAAAACTCAAACAAGCATTAACAGGCGGTTTTGCAGATTCTACGATTTTGCAACAGCATGGCGAACGCATGTTAAATAGAGATTTTAAACCAGGAGGTACAGCTCGAAACCAGCATAAAGATATTCATACAGCCGTTAGCTATGCTAAATCGCTTGAGTTGAATTTACCTATAGCCCAAAAAGTCAGTCAATTATTTGAAAATATGCTTGCTGCCGGAGATGGTGAGCTTGATCATTCTGGTTTAATTCGTGAGCTTGAACGAATGAATCATGTGTAATATTGCTTTAATTTTAGCGGTACTTGATGAATAGACATAATCAAGTACCGCTTTTTTTCTGGTATTAATTTTTTAATAGTCCACGTTTATTGCTTTTATATATTCTTAATATCTACTGACGGAGAAACCCCAAAAAAGCGTTTATATTCTCTGGAAAATTGGGACAAGCTTTCATAACCGACTTGCATGCTGGTAGATGAAATATCGTATTCTTCGGTCATTAGCAAACGCCGTGCTTCGGTCAATCTCATTCTCTTTTGATACTGTAAGGGACTCATTGAGGTTATATCCCTAAAATGTTGATGAAAACTTGATGCACTCATCCCCATTGTGCTTGCCAGTTCTTCAATACTAAATGGTTTCGCAAAATTTGTTTTCAGCCATTCAATCGCCTTCACAATTCGATGGCCTGTAGTGCCTGCCGCTACAATACGTTTAAGACGATCGCCTTGCGGGCTCATCAATAAACGATAAAAAATTTCCTTAATAATAAGAGGAGACAAGATGGGGATGTCTTGTGGCGTATCTAGTAATTTTATTAACCGTATAAACGCATCATTCAGCTCTGAATTGACTACTCCAACAGCCATTCCTTTTTTCTCAGTATTTACATCTTTAAAGGGAATATGGGCCTCAAGCATGATTTGAGCAAGTAAATATGGGTCTAGCCTTAGCACAATTGAGAGATAAGGTTGTTCAACAGAAGCTTCAAGCACTTGAGCAATTACAGGCAGGTCAATTGCAGTAAAAAGGAAATGGTTAGAGTCATAAGTATAAGTCTCTTCGCTAAGAATCACCTGTTTTTTGCCTTGAGCAATCATACATAGACTCGCATCCATCATGCTGCTATTTGGTTTGGTCAATGTCTCTGCACGATATAAAGTCAGTCCTGTAATAGCAGTTTCGAATGTGCCTTTTTCTCGTGTCCATTGATCGACAAGTTGAGCCAATTCTTGATTATGGTTAGACCTATTCGCCATTCAGATTCTACCGATTACCCTCTGTATTTTTATTGTAGGCATTTCAAATAAGAAAAATAGTGAGAAGTGCAACAATTCGGAGGATTAGGCAAATCTGTGAGAGGAATAGAACAACACCTTACAACTTTCATTTTTATACTGTTTGAAAAACGCTTAATCCTGCATCCCTCATTAAATTGAGGGCATTGGTATCAATCTAGGAAAAAAGATGAATGTTAAGGCAGTCACGTTTGTGACCAGTTTATTTATCTCAATGGGAGTACCCGCAATGGATAAAAAATCAGTCACAGCATTTCAAACCGTTAAAAAAGCCAACCAACAACAGGTAATTACCGGCCTAGATAATATTTTCACGGGTCAAGTTGCAATTAAACCATTAACTGATGTTACTGACAGTATAAATGCTTCCAGTGCTTATGTAAGTTTTAATGCCAATGCCCGTTCATTTTGGCATACCCATCCTAAAGGGCAATATCTCATTGTTACAGAAGGAGAGGGACTGGTGCAAGAATGGGGTAAACCTGCGGAAAAAATTTCTGTAGGAGATGTGATTTATTGTCCACCTGGAGTGAAACATTGGCATGGTGCAAGTGGAAATTCTGCGATGACACATCTTGCTTTAACTGCAACTGATGAACATGGCAAAAATGTGGACTGGTTAGAGCCTGTATCAGATGAGCAATATAAAGAGGCGGGCCACTGAAATTATAAAGTTCCTATTTCTAGCCATCAGTTTGTTGGCGCTGAATCAACAGATTTATGCAGCTACCCATATGGTCCAGCTTCCTTTATCTCAAAAGAAGGAAATAACACAAATGCAAAATTCTTTATCCGAACAGCAACAGGCAATCATACCGATTGCTGCCTATGCTGCAAATGGTGACCTAGCTAAACTCAGTCAATCATTAAAAGATGGTTTAGATTTAGGGTTAACCATTGCAGAAATTAAGGAAGTTTTAGTTCAAACCTATGCCTATGCAGGTTTTCCTCGAAGTTTGAATGCCCTTACAACATTTATGCAGGTGCTAGAGCAGCGTAAAGAAAGCGGTATTCGTGACATAGAGGGTAAGACTAACAGCACTCTACCGAAAGATTATCAGGCACTTTTACAAGGTACTCAGAATCAAACTCAGTTGGTGGGTCAACCTGTAAAAGGTGCACTTTTTGAGTTTGCTCCAGCTATAGATGAGTATTTAAAGGCTCATCTTTTTGGCGATATTTTTTCAAGGGATGTGCTGAATTGGCAAGATCGTGAGATTGCTACTTTGAGCATGCTTTCGGCTCTAGAAGGTGTAGATAGCCAACTTCAATCCCATCTTAATATTGCAAAGACTCAAGGTGTTAGTTCTCATCAATTTGAAAATATACAGAAAATACTTGCTGAAAAAGTAAGTCTGCAAGTGGGTCAAAGGTTCCAAAATGTATTGACCAGTTTTCACAATTAATCGCTCTAAATGAGCTCCCAGCGAAAAAATCGTCTTCATTTACATTAAGCATGAGAGAAAAAATATGACAACTGAAATTTTAGGTTATGCCGCGCTGTCATCAGAAACTCCTTTAGTTCCGTTTAAATTTGAACGTAGAACCCCACGTGAAGATGATGTTGTCATTCAAATTGAGTATTGTGGTGTTTGTCACTCTGATCTACATCAAGCTAAAAACGATTGGGGATTTAGTGCTTATCCATTAGTTCCGGGCCATGAAATTGTTGGACGTGTTACCTCAATTGGTCCTAAAGTCACAAAGTATAAAGTTGGTGATTTAGTGGGCATTGGCTGTATGGTTGATTCGTGCCGTACTTGTTCTGCTTGTCATTCAGGACTCGAGCAATATTGTGAAGAAGGTAACATCCAGACTTATGGCGGCGTAGATCGCCATGACCAACGCCCAACTTATGGTGGATATTCACAAAGCATTACCTGTAGTCAAGATTTTGTATTAAAAGTACCTGAAAATCTGGATGCTCAAGCTGTACCACCACTACTTTGTGCGGGTATTACCACATGGTCGCCGCTACGTCACTGGAATGTTGGAAAGGGCAGTAAAGTTGCTGTCGTTGGTTTAGGTGGTTTAGGACACATGGCGATTAAACTTGCCAATGCTCTAGGCGCTGAAGTGACACTATTTACTCGCTCAGCAAACAAAGAACAAGATGCAAAACAACTTGGCGCACATCATGTAGTCTTATCAACAGATGAGAATCAAATGAAGTCGGTATTAAATCAATTTGATTTAATTGTTGATACTGTGCCTTATAACCATGATTTGAAGCCTTATATTCCAACTTTAGCTTTAAATGGAACCATTGTATTAGTTGGATATTTAGGTGAAATTAGCGCAAATTCAGTACCTATGATTTTAGGTAGAAAATCAATTGCAGGCTCGGTTATTGGTGGAATTAAAGAAACACAAGAACTACTCGATTTTTGTGGTGAGCATAATATCGTTTCTGAAGTAGAGATGATTAATATGCAAAACATTAATGAAGCTTTTGAACGTATGCTAAAGAGCGACGTGAAGTATCGTTTTGTGATTGATATGAAAACTCTATCTGAAGATTAATTCAGACATTATTTGAGCTGTGCATACTATAGCTATGTGTGCACAGCCCATCAGGTTAATTGATGCGAGCGCTATGATTTAGAAGGTATATATTTACGCATAGCAAAGATAAGTAGCTTAAATAAAATACTAAATCCAAAAACAGGTAAGCTGAGTCCTAACACGAGACTCACCGCTATAAACATGATTAAATTATTTGACTCGCTTTTATAGACTTTTTGCCCAATCATTAAATAGTTTTTATTAGTTGGTAAATTTGGCGTTTTTTTTGCTTACTATCTAAGGCGTTATCTAACATACTTAATTTGATTGTTGTATAAATGATGATTCAAACCGTCTTGCTCTCTTATGGTGTTTTTTTCACATGAAAAATGCACTAAATAAACACATCTTTTTATTTTGCACTTTATTTGTGCACGGGGTGTCATAATGAAGTTATTGGCTTCATTACTCACTTTACTCATTCTATGTGGATGTTCCTCATCTGAGCACCATAGAAAAACTCAAGAAAACTCAACCTCTCCTTCAATATGTGTCTTTGATAGTACAAATACAAAAGTCTGTGTAGCCAAACCTGCCCAAAGAATTGTCTCTTTGTTTGAGTCGGGTTTAGATGGCCTCTATATGCTAGGGCAAGGCGACAAAGTAATTGGTATACCTGCCGAAGTATACATTCAACCTTTATTATTTAATGCCTATTCAAAAATAGATAAACGCATTGCTAATAAGCATCTTGCAGCACCTTCGCAAGGAGCCAATGCAACCAATATTGAAAGTCTGGTGCTGTTAAAGCCTGATCTGGTAATTGTAGGAAGCGGGCAGACTCAAACGATTGAACTGTTACGGCAGTTTGGCATCGCTGTATATGTAATGGAGTCAGGCACCTATAAACAAGTGAAAGAAGAACTGTCTGAAATTGCTATTCTGAGCGGCGCCCAAAAGCGAGCTCAGGAAATTTTAAATTTCTCTGATGAAATTGTGGCAGAAGTCGCAGCCAAAACGGCCCGTCAGCCAAATAAACAATCGATTTACTATGCTTGGTCTGGTGGACGAATTTTTTCTACCTCGGGACGAGAGTCGATTACCAATGACTTTATTGAACTCGCTGGTGCGTACAACATTGTTCAGACCGCTGCTAACCAACCTAACGTAAACCCCGAGACATTAATTGAATGGAACCCTGACAATATTGTGCTTTGGAATACCAATCCTAAACTGATTTATGAACGAAAAGAATTACAGGGTTTAAGCGCTGTACAAAACCGAAAGGTATTTAATTTGAGTCCTGCATTTATATATAACCCGCACACCATCAAAATCATTATTACGGCGATTTATCTAAATCACGGTATTTATCCTGAACAGTCTGATTTACCAGTAAGTACTTTACAACAGCGTATTTTAACCAAGTTGTATGGTGAGCAGCTTGCTAAAGCGTTGGTGCAATGAATATGGAAAAGCTGAAATATTATTGGTTTTACCCGTTACCTTTCATCATGATTTTTATCTCATTGCTTATTGGGCCAACTCAAACATTGAGTGCATGGGATTATTTGCTTTGGGGTGTACAAGCAGTTTTTGGTACACCTTATTTTGATGCAGAACAATTTAGACTGATGCAAAACATTTTAGTAAATGTCAGGCTGCCTAGAATTTTACTGACCTTTATGGTGGGAGCTGCATTGGCAACCGCAGGTAATGGCCTGCAGGCCTTGTTTCGTAATCCATTGGTTGATTCTTATGTACTTGGTATTTCATCTGGCGCCGCGTTTGGTGCAGCCTTGGCACTTTCTTTAAGTTGGCTTTCACCCAATCTATCAGCCTTTATTTTTGGCGTTTGTGCTGTTGGCTTAACGTATTTATTTGCACATCAAAAACATGAAAGCCAGACGTCTTTAGTGATGGTAATTTTATCGGGCATGATTGTTTCGGGACTGTTTTTAGCAGGACTTACGGTTATTCAATACCTAAGTGATCCATTTAAATTACAAGCGATTGTGCAATGGACGATGGGCAACTTACATCAGGTTTCTTGGCAAAAGGTTCAATACGCCGTGCTTCCGATTTGTATTGGTCTTGCCGGATTATTTGCGATGCGTTGGCGCTTAAACTTAATGGCACTCGGTGCTGAAGAAGCACAGGCGGTGGGTGTTAACCCAAGGTGGGAACAACTTCTTTTAATTGCTCTGGTGACTGTATGTACGTCAACTTCTGTGGCTGCGGCAGGCATTATTAGTCTATATGGGCTGTTTATGCCACATATTGTGAGAATGTTGGTTGGGCCAGATCATCGCTACAGTATTCCTGCCAATATGGTGTTAGGTGGCAGTTTTCTACTGTTGATTGATAACTTTTCTCGGGTTTTACTGACGTTTGAAATACCGATTGGTATTTTTACTATGCTACTTGGTGCGCCATTTTTCTTATTATTAATGAAAACACAGAGGACTCATTGGGCATGATACAAATTGATCAGTTAAATTATGCCTATGGGCACAAACAGGTTCTCAAAAACATTCATCTGGAGTTTCCTGAAAATCAATTTTCCGTAATTTTAGGGCGTAATGGTTGCGGAAAATCGACACTTTTTAAATTGATGGCTGGCCTAGAACCTGTAAAAGATGGCTTGATTCGTTACTCTGGAAAAGCACTATCGGACTTTAAAGGGAAAGATCGGGCTGCATTACTCGGTTTTTTACCGCAGTTTCATAAAACCGTATTTCCATTTTTGGTTAAAGATGTCGTGATTACGGGGCGTGCTGCTTTTAGCCGATATCGTCCTTCAAAATCAGACTGGGAACGTGTAGACCAAGCTTTGCTTGATTTAGATATTGAGCATTTGCGTGATCGTCCTTATACCGAGTTATCGGGTGGTGAACGGCAATTGGTTATGATTGCGCGTATTTTAGTGCAAGCACCGAAAGTCATTTTGCTCGATGAGCCAACCAATCATCTCGATGTTTATTACCAGTCTTATTTAATGAAAAGATTGCGTCAGTTGTCGCGGCAAAATTTTACGGTGATTGCGATTATGCATGATCCTAATTTAGCTTTTTTATTTGCAGACCATTTGTTTTTTATGCGCCAACATGAGGTGGTTAAGCCTGAGTCTAAAACACGTATCACCGATCCGAAGTTTTTAAAAAGTGTCTACGATGTTGAGTTCCATGAAGCCATGATTCAAGACAAAACCATTGTGATTCCTGATCATTCTTGGCTATGAATATGTTGAATTATCAGTTAGTAGACAAATCAGACTATGTGTCTGCGGTAGAGTTTGCGCTTTATACAAGAGAGCTGTTATTCCCAGAAATTTATCATGGGCAAGTCCCCAAAGATTTACAAAATTTTGAGCAGCATTATGTCCATGATCCACTGGGCTGCTTCATTACAGTAAAAGACCAAAACCGCATTATTGGCACGATTGCATATCGGGCTTATGACCATCGTTTTGATTTAAATTTACCGTCTAATACGGTTGAGGTGGTTAAGTTATTTGTATTGCCTGAATACCGCCGTAAGGGCATCGCGACCCAGCTATGTGACATGTTGTTTAGCCATGCCAAAAACAGTGAAATTACGACTTTGTATTTGCATACTCATCCATTTTTACCGGCGGCTGAAGAGTTTTGGACTCTACAAGGTTTTGAGGTTATTCAACGCGAATGGATCGATACGTATGACACGATTCATATGAGTAAATCTTTATAGCGTCTTATTATACGCATGAAATCTTTTTTGAAAATGGGTAGGCGGATAACCCATAATTTTACTGAACATTGCGGTAAAAGCTGTCGAGTGTTCATAGCCCAAATTAAAAGCAATTTCCGTAATTGAGATATTCTCTTTTAAGGCATTTAAAGCATAAATAATGCAGACTCGATTACGCCAAGCCTGAAAGGACATACCTGTTTCTGACTTAAACCAACGATGAAAAGTTCGTTCACTTTTATTGTGGTCATTTGCCCAATCTTTAGGGCTGCTATGAATATCAGGATGCTCCATAAACTCAGCACATTGTTTAGATAACAATGTGTTGTGAGGCAAAGGAATAAACAGAGGTAGGGCTGGTGCAGCTTCTAGCTCATATAACAATAAATCGATAAGAGCACCATCACGGCCTGCACGTTGGTAGTCTATAGGCAGTTGATTTGCCTGAATGAGCAATTGATGTAACAAAGGCGAGACTTGTATAACCTCGCAATATGTTGCCTGTCTTGGTGCACTATTCGCTTCTATGTACAAACTATAAGTACTGACTTTAGATAGCCATACCCGATGTGGTTTACCTGCGGGTATCCATACACCGCTGTACGGTAACACGAGCCATTGTCCATCTTCAGTTTCAACTTTCATGAGGCCTTCGGGTGCATATAAGAACTGTGCACGGCGATGGCTATGCGTATCTAATAAGGTATCAGCAGGATAATCTGACCCTAACGCTAGAACTGCTTGTGGTAGATGGTCTACCTCGTTAATTGGAATATTACGCATATATTTTTGGCTGAAACAAATAAAAAAATGGCTTTTCTACGTTAGTTTGCCATAGAGCTATTTTATATCATGCCTCTATAAACGTGAGGAAGATGATGATGCTATATGAGCTATTTTTATTTGGACTACTTTCAGGCATAACCACTTGGTTATTTGGTTTTGGCGGCGGTTTTGTGGCTGTACCTTTGCTTTATACAGTCATTATTCAAAAGTGGAGTAATGAAAGTAATATCGGCATACATGCCATGCAAATCGCCGTAGCTACATCAGCTTTTGTCATGCTCTGCTCGGCAAGTTTTGCAACCTTTCGGCACTATCGTTCTGGACATATAGATTGGCAAAAAATCCGCTTTTTAGGGGGTGGTATTGCACATGGTGGAATTGTCGGTGCGGTAATGGCCTCATTGTTTAATGGAAATTGGCTTCGCTGGATATTTATGGGCTATGTGTTCATAACCATTCTAGATTGTTATTACCGACCAGGGTTTATAGTGACCTCAAGGCAAAAGCAACACTATGGTCAAAACAGTGAACTCATTAAAGGGGGCATTATTGGTTGGGTTGCAGCACTTTTAGGTGTTGGAGGAAGTGTAATGACGGTTCCTTTATTACGGCGGCGGGGCAGTTCTATGGCAGAGGCTGCCGCTATTGCAAATATTCTCACGCTGCCTTTGTCTTTAACTGCAACGCTGACCTATTGCGTATTGTCACTTTGGCAATCTACACCCAACGGATTTATCGGTCTCATCTGGTTTGAAGCTGCTTTATTCTTGGTTGCTGGAACATGGATTGGGCTATATTTTTCAGAAAAATTTATTTCAAAACTACCTGATTTATGGCGGGCAAAGTTATATCCGCTACTTTTAATAATAGTTCTACTCGTCATGCTTTTTGTAAATTAAATTTTTATTTCAATTAATTGAAGAATCATCTCTCTTAAATATCGAATTTCTAAATGCTCTAAAACTGCAAATTTTATGTCTTAAAGGGCTTTGAAAAAAGTTTAAAAATTAGACTTGAAATATATAGTGGCTTTGTGCCACTATATATTCATCGAAGGTCATCAGACAAAAAGAGGATGATATGGCTATCCAGCTTTTAGATGCGGCAAGAAATGAGATTCCAGTGAAATTTACGCAGTTTTCTGGTGGAGAGCGTCATGTTCAAATTGATGAGACAACCTTAGGTTCACTATCTGGCAGAGTACTCGTTCGCGCAAAGATGGCCTCAAGTCATGATGTGATGGACTATTTGTTACTTGAAAATATATTGCTGACTCAGGGTTTAACCATTGACCTAGAAGTTCCGTATTTTCCATACGCCCGTCAGGACCGTATTTGTGCAGTAGGCCAAGCGTTTTCGCTTGATGTGATGACCAAGTTACTCAACATCAATGATGACAAAAAGGCGGGCAAACAAGGCAAGATCACTGTTTGGGACTGCCATAGTGAAGTAACGACAGCATTACTTGCTGCCAATACTTCTTTTAGTGAAGTTGTAAACATCAGTTCAGTAGACATCATCGCAAAGAGTGAAGCGCTAAGCACACTGTTAAAAGATGAAAAAACAGTACTGATTTGCCCAGACAAAGGCGCAAAAGCACGCACACAAATGGTTGCAGACGCTTTTAATCTGGAGCGCAAACTACCAATCACTATTGTTCAGTGTGATAAAAAACGTGACCCAGTAACTGGCAAAATTTTAGGTACGCATGTACATGCGACTGATTTATCAGGCCTAACAGCGGTCATTACCGATGATATTTGTGACGGCGGTGCAACCTTTATTGGTATTGCCAAAGAACTACGTCGTCTCAATTGCACTAAGGTCGTTCTATATGTGACCCACGGTATTTTTAGTAAAGGAATAGAGGTTTTTGATGGGCTGCTTGACCAGCTATTTACCTCGGACAGCTTTCCACAACAACCATCAGACAAAATTTCAGTAATTGCTTTTGCAGCAGAATAAAGAGAACAAAGATGACGATTAAACTTAATCCATTAAACGCTATCGATTTTTATAAAGCGGATCACAGACGTCAGTATCCAGCAGGTACAGAGTACGTGTACGCAAACTTTACACCGCGTTCATCTCGACTTGCTAAAATGTTGCCTGACTTTGACGATAAAGTTGTGTTCTTTGGTCTTCAGGGTTTTATCAAACACTTTTTAATCGATACATGGAATGAAGGCTTTTTCAAACAGCCTAAAGACAAGGTAGTGGCTGCTTATAAACGCCGTATGGATACTTCACTAGGTGAAGGTGCTGTACCAGTCGATCACATTGAAGCATTACACGACTTGGGCTATTTACCATTACGCATTAAAGCTTTGCCAGAAGGCAGCCGCGTCAATATGCGTGTACCCGTGCTCACCGTTATTAATACCGACCCGCGTTTCTTTTGGTTAACGAATTATATTGAAACGGTGTTAAGTGCTGAGCTTTGGAAAAGCTGTACAACCGCCACTATTGCTTATGAGTACAAACGTTTATTAACTCAATATGCTGTAAAAACTGGCGCACCGCTTGATTTTGTACCTGTGCAAGGGCACGATTTTAGTAGCCGTGGCATGAGTGGAATTTATGATGCAGCTCAGTCTGGTGTGGGCCACTTAACCAGTTTTATTGGAACAGACTCGGTTGCTTCAATTGACTACGCGGAAGAATATTACAATGCCACAGGTGTGATTGGTGTATCTGTACCAGCGACCGAACACAGTGTGATGTGTATGGGTACAGAAGACAGTGAGCTAGAAACATTTAAACGTTTAATTTGCGAGCTTTATCCGTCTGGTGTTGTCAGCATCGTGTCTGATACTTGGGACTTTTGGCGAGTCATTACAGAATTTACAGTAGCGTTAAAACCTGAAATTCTGGCAAGACAACCCAATGCTTTAGGTTTGGCTAAATTGGTTTTCCGTCCAGACTCTGGTGACCCAGTTAAAATTATTTGTGGTGACCCAGACGCCGAAGTCGGCAGCCCAGCATATAAAGGCGCAGTTGAATGTTTATGGGAAGTGTTTGGTGGTACAACAACTGACCAAGGTTATAAAGTACTAAATGAGCGTGTCGGTTTAATTTATGGTGACTCGATTACTCTAGACCGTGCACAGCGTATTTTAGAAGGGTTAGAAGCCAAAGGTTTTGCTTCAAACAACTTGGTGTTTGGTATAGGCAGCTTTACCTATAACTATTTAACTCGTGATACCTTTGGGTTTGCTGTAAAAGCGACTTGGGGACAGGTGAATGGTGTAGGCCGCGAGCTGTTTAAAGACCCCATTACTGATTCAGGCGTTAAAAAATCTGCGAAAGGTCTGTTACGCATTGAAGAAAGTGAAAATGGCTTTACTTTGTTTGATGAGCAAACAGCCGAACAAGAACAAGGTGGAGCACTTAAAACCGTCTTTGAAAATGGTAAACTTCAATATGAGTGTACTTTGGATCAAATACGTGAGCGTTTATCCATCGCATAACTGAGTTTAGATGAGCCGTTGCATGAGTATCGGCTCATCATTTTCACTGAGAGACTGAACGTGACTATTCAAACTGAACAAGAATTCCTTGCCAGTTATGATCGCCGAGATTATGACGCACCTTTACTCACTGTAGATATGGCTATTTTCTCGGTATTTAATGGTCAGTTGCAGGTATTACTCATTAAGCGACCAAACTTTCCAGCGAAAGACCAATGGGCTTTACCCGGCGGTTTTGCCGATTTAAAGCACGATCAAGATTTGATGGCTACGGCTTATCGTAAGCTGGTCGAAAAAACAGGAATTAGTTCACCTTACTTGGAACAAGTTGCTTCTATCGGTAACGCGAAACGTGACCCGCGTGGCTGGGCAGTAACCATTTTGTATTTTGCATTAATCGATTTTAATGCCTATCAACACCAAGCTTTGGCTGAGTACAGCGAATGGGTGCCTGTAGCAAAAGCACAAGATTTAGCATTGGCGTTTGATCATAATGAATTGCTCAGCTTAGCTTTAGAGCGTTTAACCAATAAAACTCGCTATACCGCTTTGCCAGCTAGTCTCATGCCCGAGTTATTTACACTGACCGAGCTACAGACTATTTATGAAATTATTCTTGGGCAATCTTTAGATAAAAAAGCGTTTAGACGCCGTATGATAGAAGCAGGCGCAGTTGAAGAAACCAGCCACAGTAAAATTGTAGGCAAACGACCAGCTCAGCTTTACCGCTATGCACTCGATTCTTTTGATTTTATATTTCCTCGTTCACTCGAATTACCTAGAAATAAAGAGGGTGAAGGCAAGCAAAACAATGAGCTTTCTGACTAGCGCATCTTAATGCACTTTTGATTTATAATGCCGCGCTTATGATTGATGTCATGTTTTGATAAGCGCTTTGCCTATGTCACACGTTTCTCCCTGCTTCCAGCAAAACCAGTTTTTTGTGTTGGTGGAGTATCTCACTTCACTACATGAAATTTATCCTGTAAGACATGAGTTTGCAGGATATCCAGCTGCAATGACATTGGCAGATCGTGTACATTCAGATCATGATATCGCGCCGCTGGAAGCCAGCAAAAGTTATCCTGACTCAATAGAGAAAGTCTTACACTTTTCAGGTAAGGCCCGAGACATACAAGATTTTGAACGCTTTTTAGAACAAGCCAAGTCTGTCAATATTCAAAACTTGTTATTGCTTACAGGCGACAAACTTAAAGAGCATCATAATGGACGAGATGGGCAGCCTCGTAGTCGTTACCTAGAGTCGGTAAACGCCGTAATGGCAGCTAAGCAACATGGTGGTTTTCGTATTGGGGTTGCTTTTAATCCGTTTAAATATGTCGAAGCTGAGCGTGATGCACAGTATTTAAAACTGCATAAGAAGATTAAAGCAGGTGCTGACTTTATCATTACCCAATTGGGCTATGACATTGGAGCCTTAAAGCAAGCCAAATCATTTTTAACCAAGCATAATTATTCGCAGCAAATACTGGCTTGTGTGATGCCTCTGACTTTAGGCCGTGCCAATTTTATGGTGAAGCATAAAGTCGCAGGTATTGTGATTACTCCACACATGCTAAAAGTCTTGGCAGGGGAAAAACAGGCAGGGCATACAGACCGTATTTATTTGCGCTGCGCTTTACAGATTTTAATATGTAAACACTTAGGATTTGCGGGTATTCATTTATCTGCTTGTCATAAGCCAGAAGAGCAAGTGCTGCTTGAAAGTTACATCGAGCAATACAGACATCTTAACCTTAAGGCCTTAGAAGAGCTTTGGAGTTCACTTTGGCAAGTCAAGACAGGCAAAGAGTTTTCACCTGAAATTACGCATTTTTCATGTCAGCCAACATCTAAACAATTAATTAAATATCGTCAGCTACATGTTATGCATGAAGCAATGTTTGGATCAAAAATTGCAAAAGGCGTCGGACGTTTTATTTTCAAAGCATCTTTTTGGGAAAACGCTTTGATCGCCAAACTCTTACTTAAAACGGAAGTACTGAGTAAACATAGCCTAGTGGGATGTGAAAGCTGTGGTCAGTGCCGCTTAGGCGACACTTTATATATTTGCCCTGAAACATGTCCAAAAGGCTTAGCCAATGGTCCTTGCGGTGGAACAACTTTAGACCGCTGTGAATTTGGTGATCGTGAATGTATTCATTCAGTCAAAGCAAGACTAGCCAAAGCGGTTAAACAAACCGAAATATTAAGAGAGAAACTGATCCCAACGGTGCCTCTTGAAACGAGAGGAACCAGTTCTTGGAAAAACTGGTATTTAGCGACTGAGGCTTAAGTTTTGTATTAACCCTTGATTTGAACTTGTTAAACAATCAAATGATAGGCTAAAGAACAGCAATAATTTAAAAATAACAATTAGTTGCCTTAATTATGTCCAGTCAAAATGGCTACCGAGGAGTATACTTAAAGCAAATCTTTTGCGTTAAAAGAAAGGCTGTCTCAATGAAAAAGTTGGTTGCTGTACTTACTGTAATTGTTGTTTTAACTGGATGTGTTTATGACCCTGTTAATTACGACAAAATACACGACCAAGAGTTCCAAGATCACCTCAGGCAAAACGGTTAGCAATAAAAAAGCCCACTCAATGAGTGGGTTTTATTTGGAATAACTTTAGAAGAACTTTGTAAGGATTTAAATCAATAAACAAAACCTCCTAAATCACTATTTTTAAAGGTTTGTTCACCTTTTAATAGTAGGTTTAAACTTATTTGTAAGATTGTTTTATCTAAAAATAATAAGCTATTTTACTTATTGTAATAGCTTATTTATTAAACAATCATTACTTATAAGATCAAATATTCTGTCAGTTTTACTGTTGTTAATTTAAAGAAATATAATATTTATAACTTATATATCTTATTCGTATAACTATAACAATTTAGATTGTTAACCAATTTTGGAATTACATATTATTTTAATTAATAATACTTAAATATTACATAATTAAACTTATATTTAATAATACTGCAATAAAAGAAGGTTATTTAATAACTTTGAAAAACTATGTCAAATATATGAAATTTGATTATAAAACAATAACTTGTATTTGGATTTTTAAAGTAGATTTATATCGAAAATTTAGACAAATTCGAATTACATAATTTTTAAACATAGTTTATATAATATGATTAATTGACATAAATAGAAAAAATATATGTCAAAGAGGTCAATGATATTTAATTCACTTAAGAACCATAATTTGCACCAAATTTTACGCTGTAACGATTCATTGAATAAAACCAAGTGAAAAGTTACGTAAAAAAGAAACCAATAATTTTATTGGCTTAAATAAAAAATCGAATATTACAAATAAGCGGAATGATTATGGATAACGTAGCTCAGCTAGAAACTGATACTAATTTCCAAAGCCGAAAGAAAATAACTTGGGGTGTTTTTAGTGTCCTGCTGTTATTTTTAGTTGCTGGCATCTTATATTATTTTTTTGTATACCGATTTTATCAATCTACTGATAATGCTTATGTACAAGCCGATGTCACTTGGGTGATGCCAAAGATTTCAGGCGAAGTAATGGAGTTATTAATTAACGATAATCAGTTTGTAAAAAAAGGGGAAACTTTAGCGGTATTAGACCATCGTGACTACCAAGCTCGTTATGACCAAGCCCGTTCTGTGGTCAGCTTAAAAGAAGCAGCGCTTGGTGTACAACAACAAAATGAAAAGTCTGCCAAGTCTTCAATTATTGAAGCAAATAGTGGTGTAGTGGCAGCGCAAGCAGACCTAGCGCGTTTGAAAAAAGAGTTCGAGCGTTATCAAGATCTATTAAAAGATGGCGTAATTACCCGACAAAATTTTGAAGGGATCCAGTCTCAATATTTAACCGCTCAGGCACAGCTCAGCAAAGCGCAAGCCGCCGTAAATGCAGCAGAAGCTCAGTTGGGGAGTTTACAAGCGAGTCGAGCGCAGCTTTTAGCAGATATTCAAAGTGCCCATGCAAATTTAAACCTGTATCAAGTCGATTTGGCTTCATCAAAAGTGGTTAGTCCTGTAAGCGGTAAAATCGGTAGTCTGGCAATTCAAAAAGGCTCACGTGTTTCTCCACAAACCCGCTTAATGGCGATCATTCCTGAAAATAGTTTGTATGTACAGGCGAACTTCAAAGAAACTCAAATTGAAAAAATGCATATTGGTCAGAAAGTTAAATTAAAACTTGATGCCTATCCGAGCCTCAACTTTACCGGAAAAATTGAAAGCTTTTCACCAGCTTCAGGTGCGACTTTCTCACTTATGCCACCAGACAATGCCACAGGCAACTTTAACAAGGTTGTACAGCGTATTCCTGTACGTATTGCTATAGATTCAAGCCCACATGTTGATTTGATAAAACCTGGAATGTCGGTGAATGCCACCGTTGACCTAAGAACTTAATAATAAAATTTTAGGTAATCATAGATGAATAAGCATGTTGAAGCCGAGTGGAGGTTTCCCGCAAAAACTGCATGGGCAATTTTTGCTGCCATGATTTTTGGCAACTTCATGGCGATTCTTGATATTCAGATCGTGGCAAGTTCTCTAAACGAAGTTCAAGCTGGTATGAGTGCAAGCCGTTATGAAGTCACTTGGGTACAAACGGTTTATTTAATTGCCGAGATTATTGCGATTCCAATGTCGAGTATTGTCTCGCGAGTGCTTTCAACACGGGTGTATTACACCATGTGTGCAATCGGCTTTACGGTCAGTTCTTTACTTTGTGCTTTGTCATGGAACTTGGAAAGTTTACTGGTGTTCCGTGGCATTCAAGGCTTTATGGGCGGCGGCATGATTCCGACTTCCATGACCGCATTGTACTTACTGTTTCCAGAAGCAAAACGCTCTTTGCCTTTGGTCATGTTTGGCATGATCAGTACTTTAGGTCCAGCCATTGGCCCAACCATTGGCGGTTGGCTCACCAATAACTTTTCGTGGCACTGGATGTTCCTGATCAATATTATTCCGGGCATTATCATTGCTACGGTCATCTACTCAGGTCCAAATATTGACCGTGCCAACTATTCACTCATCAAAAGCATGGACTGGTTTAGCCTCGTTGGTATGGCGATGTTTTTGGGTGGGCTTGAATATTTCCTTGATGAAGGTGCACGGCATGACTGGCTTGCAGACACAGGCGTTCGGATTGCTTTTATGGTCTGCGTTGTAGGCGGCATGATTTTCTTCTCTCGAAGTTTTACCCAGCCTAAGCCTTTGCTCGATTTATCGGTATTTAAAAATAAAAACTTTACCCTAAGTGCTATTACAACGTTTGTGATTGGTATGGCGCTGTATGGCTTGGGTTACATGATTCCTGTCTTTCTTGGACAAGTCCGTGAAATGAACAGTAGCCAAATTGGTCACGTCATGATGGTGACAGGTATTGTCATGTTCTGCTTTGCACCGTTTCTTGCGTGGCTCATTCCCAATTTTGATACGCGCAAAACTGTATTTGTCGGAATGATTCTGGCGGGCTTTGGTGTCTGGCTCAATTCACATTTGAGCATTCATAGTGATTATGACTTTATGTTTTGGCCGCAAATTTACCGTGGTATTGGCCTCATGATTTGCCTGATTGTGGTCTCGCATTTGGCTATGAGTACATTGCCACTCAGTAAAGTTGCCGATGCCAGCGGTATTTATAACCTGATGCGTAATATCGGCGGCGCAGTGGGGTTAGCACTTATCAATTCATCCTTAGATTGGCTCACTGCAATGCATGTTACCCAGATTAATCAGTCGATGACACCGCAAAACTGGATATTTACAGAACGGCTTGACCAGCTTACGGCGCAATATCAGGAAGTTGGTACAAATGCCCAGCAAATCGCACTGAGTGTGATTTATCGTGACATTCACTTTCAAGCACTGACATTAAGTTTCAATGACTTATTACGCATGCTCTCAATCATTATGTTTGTGACCGCCTTTTTAACCATATTTATGGATCGGGGGAAGAAAATGAATATGTAGCGATTTAGAAATAAAAGGCAGCTTTCAAAGAATGAAAACAATAGGGCATATCAAAACATATCCCTTCATAGAAAAAGAACATTGATATGAGTTTCGAATATCGTTGTACGAGATAGGGGAACTCACAGATCTGGATGTGGGAGATTAAAGTATTATGATTAATACAACATATAAACTGATTTCAAAATTGAACCTGAAAAACGCAACTTATGGGCAATATTTTGAAAAAGAGCAAATCGATACTGAACGATTAAAAGTGATGTATTCCATTTACGAGCAGTATTATGAAAATACCAGATTTTCTATTTTCGTAGATGATTTTAAAAATAAAAGCGGTGCGATCTTAATTTTTGACTCAGAAACAGATGAGATTGTCGGTTTCTCGACGGTAGTTGTGCAGCATTTCTACTTAAACGGTAAAGACTACACTGTGCTCTTTAGTGGTGATACGGTCATTTTGAAAAAGTTTTGGGGCACGCGTACATTGCAAAGTACCATGCTCAAACTCATGATCAAGCTTCGAATTAAATATCCTTTTAATGAACTTTATTGGCTTCTCATTTCTAAAGGCTATAAGACTTATCTCTTACTTGCCAATAACTATTATGTGTATTACCCAAACATTAAAGATGAAAACCAACATCTTTCGGAAGTTGTTGAACATTACTGTGAAAAATTCTTTGGCGAATACTACGACAAAGAAGCCGGCTTACTCAACTTTGGCGATGATTATCAACCATTAAAAGGCGAAGTCGCACCGATTACTGCCGAAATGAGAGAAAAGAACCCAAATATTCATTTCTTTGAACAGAAAAATCCAACTTGGAGAGCCGGTACAGAACTGCCATGTATTGGTCGACTTGGTTGGAAAGATATTGCCCGTTTCCCTGTAAAACTGATGACTAAACCGACAAGCAAAGGAAAATTTGAAGCGCAGTTAAGCCATAAAACAAAACGTAGAGAGGCTATCCAATGAAATCTAATCAATGGTTGACTCTCGGTTCGCATCTTATTTTAAAAAAATGGTGTGATGCATCTGACCGTAACTTCCAAAAACAGTTTAATGCTCTAGAGACCACACAACGTCAAATTTTGCATTCGATTTTACAGACCTCTACTTTGGCTAAAGATAAACAGATTCAAAACTATGAGCAGTTTGTAAAAGCATTTCCTGCAACTCGCTATAGTGCTTGGCGAGAAGACATTCAGCGCTACCGTGAACAAAAGCTTTCACTCTCGAGCAGTAAACTGGTTCGTTTCCAGCCGACCAGTGGTTCGAGTGAACAAATCAAGTTTATTCCATACACGAAGCTGTTTTTAGATGAACTTGACCATGCAATTGCACCGTGGATGGCAAGTTTATACCGCAAATGCCCACAGTTGAGTTCGGGTACACATTATTGGTCTGTGTCATGGTTGCCTGAAAGTCAGCGTGAAGTTTTAAAAGACAAAAATCTAAATGATGACAGTGCGCTACTCGGTATAGGTAAGCGAATTTTATCTAAGTTTACCCAAGCAGTTCCAAGTAACGTTGCATTTGCGGCCAATGCTGATGATGCACTGTTTGCCACCATTTGTTATTTGGTCGCAAACCGTAACTTAGCCATGATTTCGGTGTGGAGTCCAACGTTTGCTTTGCAATTACTTGAACGTTTAGAGGCATTGCAAAAAGACGTGATTGAGGTGCTTAACAGTGGCAAATGGGGCAACCGTCAGGCTTCCTTAAAAGAAGTGACGGCACCGCATAGCCCTGAAAGTGCTCAAGCCTTAATTGCAAGTTCAAACGGCGAACAGATCGACTTTAAAAAGCTCTGGCCAAAGTTAAGTTTGGTGTCGAGTTGGGATACCGCAGGTTCAAAAGCTTGGGCCGAAAAATTAAAAGAGAAATTGGCCAATGTTCAGTTTGAAGGTAAAGGCTTATGGGCGACGGAAGGTGTAGTGACTATTCCCTACAATGACCAATACCCATTGGCTTACCAAAGTCACTTCTATGAATTTGAATATTTAGAAGGTGAAAAACAAGGTCAAATCGTTCCTTCATGGCAGCTTAAACAAGGTGACGTGGTCAGCCCGCTGATTACTTCGGGTAATGGCTTACTGCGTTACTGTCTGGATGACTGTTTAAAAGTGACTGGCTTTATAGAGCAAATTCCGTGTTTTGAGTTCCAAGGCCGCCGTTTTGGTGTAGATCTGGTCGGTGAGAAGTTAGCACCTGAAACTGCTCAACAATTGTTGTCTCAGTTAAACGAAACGGAATCGAAAGCGATTTCTTTACTGGCGATTGATACCCAACAACAAGTAAAACCATTTTATTGCGTACTTTTTGAAGGCGACATTCATCACAGTATTAACAATGAATATATCGACAGTATCTTACGTCAAAACTTCCATTATGAACTTGCACGAAACTTGGGACAGCTCGATCAACCTCAAATTCGCCAAGCCAATAATGGTTGGAATGCGTACAAGAAGCTAGTCATGTTTGATGGCATTATCGAAGGCAATATCAAGCCTGAGCCACTCAAGAAAGTCACCCTGAATAGTTTGGAACAACTATGAAAGGGATGAAGCCATTTAATACGCGGTTTTTAACACTTCGACACGTCTTATATCTAGGCGTGTTGTTGGTGTCGAATACACATGCTATGACTTTAGATGAAGCTTTGTCAGCTAGTTTAAGGCATGAAAGCCAGCTTGAAGTGAGCCGTTTAAGTGTGAACCAGTCCACCGCTATGCTTGAACAGGCCAAGCAACGTGATGGACTCAAAGTTAATTTAGTCGGGCAACTTGACTATGAAAGAATAAATACGCCTTCACACGTCTTGTTTCCAACCGAAGGAAACCGTAAAGGCCGAAGTTTGCAATTGCAGGCAGATTATCCGATTTATACCTCTGGACGGCACCGTTTAGGGATAGATATTGCCGAAAGTCAGCTTTCTGCCCAGCACCAAGGCTTATCAGACCAGAGATCGGAAACCATTTTAAATACCGTGATGGTCTATACCGATGTATTAAAGAAGAAAGCCATTTTAGAGCTTAGACAAAAGACTATGGCAAATCTGCAACGGTCTTTATATGAATCAAAGCGCCGTTTTGATGTCGGTATGATTACCCGTGCAGACTTGGCTCAGGTTTTAGCTCAAGTCGCACAAGGTCAAGCCGATATTACACAGGCGCAATCTAACTTGACCGTAAGCGAAGCACAGTTTTATCAAGTGACAGGTACAACACCTGACAACCTTGTTCCAATCAATCAATTACCTACTATTCCAGCTAACCTAGATGAAATATTGGCTAAAACCAAGAACCACCCGGCGTTAATGCGGGCTAAATATGAAAAGCAAGCCGCCGAAAAACAATATGCTTTAACCAAACGAGAACTCTGGCCAACGGTTATGCTGACCAGCCGTGCCGGAAAGCAAGATGAAGCGAGCTATATTGGCTCTGAAAGTAATAACTATATGGTTGGGGTGCAGCTCAATGTACCGCTTTATGACGATGGCTTAAATCGGGCCAACGTCAGAAAAGCACAGGCCGATATTGATTTGGCTACGCAAAAAATTCGAAGTCTTGAGCTAGACTTGAACAAGCGTACCCGTACCACCTATGCGCAGCTTCAAACCATTCGACAAAATAAAGATGCATTGGCAAATGCCATAGAGGCAGCGTCTATTGCTTTTGTCTATACCCGTAAAGAGTTCGATGTCGGCACCAAAACCACCTTTGATTTGCTCAATACCGAGCAAAAGCTACTCGATGCCCAAACCCAAAAAACCGTGAATGATCAAGACGAAGTGGTGTTTGTCTATCAGCTACTCGACCAAATGGGACGTTTAAACAATTTGGTTCCTATGCAGACCGCACAACAGGTGAATAATGAATAAAACAAATCCACCACTTACTGATAATACGCTTATTACCCGTGAAGCGACTTTGGCAGATGACAAGGCTTTACGAGAGTTAATTGCGGTACCGATGACCACCAAAGGTATACAAATCAGCTTTCAGCGTGAACCGAGTTATTTTAAGGCGTCCGACATCGTCTATCGGCATAAACTACATGTCGTGATTGAAGATACCGAGAGCCAAAAGAAAGTGGCCTGTTATAGTAATGGTTATCGTCCGTGTTATATCAATCGGAACATTCAAAACTTACGCTATGCTGGAGATTTACGGGTAGATCACAGCTATCGGGGTAAATCACTGGTGAAGGTCTTAGGCAAGCATGTGAAAGATACCATGCATGAACCGAACTTTAGCCAAATGATTATTTTTGATGATAACCACGCGGCGCGTGCTGCTATACAAACAGGCAAAACGGGAATGCCCGATTATTATGATGAAGGGCTTATAGAGACACTCAGTCTGACGAGCACTGGCGCAAAACGAAAAATCACGGCATTTCTAAAGCAGAATTCTCAGCAGAGTAACCTTCAAGAGATTCGTAGCTGTGTCGCTGAAGCTCAGCATGTACCAGCCATGAACCAGTTTATTAGCGACATGGCAGAATACTATAACTTTATTCCAGCCTATAACTTTGAAGAACTTGCCCAAGGTCATCAGTACTTTTCAGGCATAAAACTTTCAGACTTTTCACTTTACTTTAAAGGTGAAAAACTGGTGGGCATGTTTGGCTTATGGGATCAGCACAGTATTAAACAAACCAAGATTCTAAATTACAGCTCGGCCATAGCTGTGCTTAGACCCGTCTATAACTTATTAACGCCAATTACCAAAGGCATGCGTTTGCCTAAGCTGGGTGATTCAATTCAGTACCATGTGCTACATACGCTTATGTGCCATCCCGAAGATTTGGCTTTACACCATAAAATGCTCGAAGATGCCTATAACAAGTCAAAACAGCAGGGCGTTGGTGTGGTGAGTTTTACACTTTCACATAAAGACCCGCGATATCAGTTAAACCAGTTTTATAAAGGTGAACGTTTAACGGGTATGCATGGTTTTATTAGCTTTGAAGGTGACCCTCGGCCAAGTTTTGATAAAAAGCTGATTCCATACTTAGAGGTTGGACGTATTTAACTTAAAACTTGAAGTAATTTTAATGAAGCCCACGAAAGTGGGTTTTTGATATATTTATACTTAGTCACTAAACATACATATACCACCACTACCATACAAACCGAAATTTAATAACATGGTAGTTAAGTGATGAAAAAGAGTTTATTGGGCGGCCTTATTCTGTCTTTGTGTACGACTCCAGCTTTTGCATTAAATATTTTATTGGTTAACGATGACGGCCTAACCAGCAATATCAAAGCACTTTATGACGAATTAAAAGCAAATGGGCATAACGTGGTTGTGTCTGTACCGTGTTCACCACAAAGTGGTCGTGGTGGTGCAATTGTGATGTACAGCTCAACAACGATTACTGCGGATAACGATAAGCAAATTGCGGCTGAAAACGGTTGTCACAATGGCGCAGCACCCATTGGTGCACCTGCGGCTGGAACTTTTACCAAAGCGGGTTATACCAATGGCGACTGGAATTACACGCATGGCACACCAGTCATGGCAACAGTTTATGGACTAGACGTGGTTGCATCAAAACGCTGGGGTAAAGCACCAGACCTAGTTTTATCTGGCCCGAATGAAGGCCAAAATGTCGGAAAAGTCGTTGTACACTCTGGCACCATTGGCAATGTACAGTTTTCGGCAGGACGCGGGATTCCGTCTATTGCATTAAGCGCCGATACAAACACGGTAGATGACAAAACTTTAAACAACCCTAACTCTGCAATTGTGGCAAAGCAAACTGTAGTGTTATTAAAAGAATTACAAGCTAAGGCAGGCAAGGGCCAATTGTTGCCAAAAGGCATTACGCTAAATGTGAATTTTCCTAAAAATTTAACAACCAGCACGCCGTTTGCTTTTTCAAAGATTGGGACTTATGACTTATATAAATTGAAGTTCCAAGTGACCAAAGATAGTAAAGGCAACAATCAATTTGGCTTAGGAATCGATGCGGCACCATCGGCCCCAACTGCCGCTCAAATGTCGGATGAAAGCGCTGTAATGCAAAGTAAGATTGCTGTGACTGCAATGCAAGTGGCGTATGACCAACGACTAGCAGGTCAAGAATGGCTTAAAATCCGTTTAAAAAGCTTATTTAACAAGTAAGGAGAAAGACCATGAAACGTTGTTTATTGGTTTTATTCCTTGGGCTTGGATTGGCGGCTTGTAATGACAATGATCATGATGACCAAGTCTCGACTGAAAAACCTGCCTTAGCACCGAGCTTAGATGTCGGAACTTATATTATTAGTACCGAAACTGATCAAGAATTACCTATGGCAGGTAAATACTATTCTGGTGCAGATGGGACTAAATTATTGGTTTTAGATGATGACGAAAACCGCGCCAAGATTGTGATGAGCTATGATGCAAAAACAAAAGCTTGGCGAAGCAACCAGTCTAATCAAGCGATGACAGTCGAATTAGCGCATTATGAAAAAATTGCTGATCAAAAACTTTTGCTTAATCAACTGGTCGGCACCTACGATTTATCGTTTCCAGATGGAACGACGGTAAATGCCGAGGTGAATGCACAAGGTAAAATTGTTTCGAAAGACCCGAATTGTGTATTTACGGGTGTTATTACTGAAAGTGCATTAGCGAATACCGCAAACTATCAACTGACCGATAACAAGTGTGATGCGCTAAAAAATAATTCGAAAGGTTATGTTGTGGTAGATGAAGACTTAGAACCTATGAGTTTTAGACTTGTATCTGACACGGTTGCATCAAAAGATATTTGGGCATTTGCACAATCTTAAAAATAAAAAGGCAACGGATTTATTTCGTTGTCTTTTATCTCAACTTATCTTGCGCCGTTGAAACAATTAACATGGTTTGAAGGTAATAATCGACACGTGATTGATTACTTTCTTTATGTGAGTTGTGCGCATTAAAGGCTGCATCATGAAGTTTCACGACTCGAGCGATCGGATTTGAACTACAACGAATTAAATATTCTTCGCGTGTTTCAGTTTCTCGTTTAGTTAATGCATCAACCGCATCACGAACTTCTTTTCCAAATAAGCTTTCGATTTTGGCTAGGGTAAGAGGGGTGTCTTCAACACTATCGTGGAGAAGGGCTGTAATAATATAGACTTCTGAAAATCGGTGCTCAATTAATGAATTGACCACACCTTTAATATGGTAATCAAAGTAATCATGAGAACCATACTTTTGACCTTGATGAGATTGTTTTGACAATTTCTCTGCTAATTCAACTTTATTTTGAGTCATTTTTTGCTCTTATTACTTTAAGTATATGACATGGCCTAATGGGTGAGATGGGGCGCTTAAGTCATAATTTTATACTGGATAAGCTACTTTGTTGTGAATACTCTCGTTTGTTTGGTGAATCTCCAGAATGTAATATTCAACATATGAAAACGGATAAATAAATTATTGCTATCTATAAATATGAGATGCGCAAAAATTTGCTCACTTTTATCTAAAATAAATCAAATTGAGCAAATATATTCACAAAAACTTATTTTTATAGTATTTTTGAGAAAATAATTGCTCATTTGTACTAATGAAAAAATTAACGATACAGGCTTTACTAAATAAAAACTGGATAGATATAGCAGAACTAAAACTGCTGGAACCTAAGTTGGGTTCGGCTAGCGCCAGTGAACTAGAATATGAATTGGATTATGCAATTCAATATTTAGACAGACGAGATGAGCACGCCTGTAGTTTATCACTTCCTGTACAAATTCTTATCAAACACGAATCGGACACATGGTTTGGCTTTTTAGATGATATTGTTCCATCTGGCGCTGCACGCCGTTATTGGGTGAATTATCTAGATTTACAACGCTTAACCTATGCGGAACAAGAAAGTATTCTATTAGAAAAAGGTGGGATGGCACCTGTTGGTAATTTACGAATTAAAGAAGCATTGCCTCCACTAAACCCAGAGTCAACCTTGCACTTACGTTATTTTAGTAAGGAAGATGTGGCTGAGCGTAATATTGATTTTCTGGAATATGCTCAACAAATGGGAGCAATTAGTGGTGGTGCAACTGGTGCAGGCGGTGAAGCTCCCAAGTTGCTTATTCGTGTTTCACCGGAACAAAAAGTCTGGATTGATACCTACCAAGAACAATTTGATCAGCCAGATCAGCATTATTTAGTTAAATTTCCGCGAAATAAACGTAGCGAGATTGATTGCGATATTCTCAGAGCTGAATATTATTATTATCAGATACTCAATGAGTTAGGTTTCAACACAATTGAAACAACCCAAATGAAGCTCATTGAAGGTACAAAATATCCGTCATTGTGGCTTCCAAGATTCGATACAGAATGGTGTGATCAATATTGGCACCGCTATGGTCTAGAGTCTGTGTATTCTGTACTAAATAAGTCTTCTGGTAGTCATCTTAATCATTTCGAAGTCATTGAAGATCTATGTAGATTACTCACAAGCATTGACTCAGATTTTGATGTACCACAATTTGTTTGTGAGTGGTTACAACGAGATTTACTCAATATCATTTTTGGTAATTCAGATAACCATGGGCGTAATACATCGTTTATAAAAAAATCTGGAAAAATTTATCTTTCGCCTATTTATGACTTTGCACCTATGAAAGCCGATCCGGAAGTTGTGACCAGATCGACGACTTGGGGAAGTCCGTACGAGGAAGGTGGTGAATACCGGTGGGCGCAAATTACACAAAAACTTGCTCCTTGGTGCGATCCCGATTTATCTCTAGCGACATTAAGGACTTTGGCGAATAACCTGCTTGGCTTAAAGCAACGATTAGTTGATAAAGGTGTACCAAAACAAATTATTGAAATGCCAGCGCTGTCATTTGATTACATAGAAGCTAAATTGAAAAGATGGGAACTGCTATGAATGTAAAAAATCAACCCCAAGACCGTCAGCAGATTCTTATAGATTTATATAAACAATATTTGTTGAGTGAGATTACTTTGGGGCAATTGCTATCGTATTTACGCAAAAATGTGTTGGGTTTATCGCAAGAACAATATGCTAATTTGGTGGGTATAAGCCGTCGGACTTTAACGGACATTGAGCAGGATAAAGGTAAACTCACTCAGTCTGTGTTAGATAAAGTGTTTAAGCCACTTGGTTTAAAAGCAGGGCTTGTACCTACGCATGAACATATTGTTAGCAAAATTATAAAGCCAAACGAGTAAGAAACTATTTAAATGTTCACAAGGGAACGCTTGTGAACACTAAAATGATAATTTTTGAACCAATCTAATATATAAATTTTTGCAACTTTAAAATTTAACTTAATGATATAAAAGCAGATTGTAAATATTACTTAAGAATATCCTTAATTATGTAATTAAATGAAAAATAATAATTATTTAAATATTTTCTAGCCAATTTCACATTGACACTTCAAATATTGGAGATTACCATTTGCGGGCTGGCCTACATTGCCAGACGGTTGTCGCAGACCGTATTAAGACCGCATCAGGATTATTTCTTCTGAGGAATAGTTTTGTGCGTAAACTCCCAGTTCCCTCCCGTAGCGGTAGGACGGGAGAGGGACACCTGCGGGTGTGCTGGTTGTCGTACCAGTCTGCTAACCCTTTCTCGTTCTGCCACCATAAATCTTATGCTCTGGCAGAACTCCATAAATAAGGAGTTGGCTTTGCGCATCCATCATTTCTTGGTAACCCTTGCCAAAAGCTATAACAACACAGCTTAAAACATTTAACGCAGCTTGATCGCCGTAAGGCTTTTTCAGGCTTTAGCTCGTTATTATTTAAAACTTTCATCAACAACTAAAACTTGAGATGTGCTAGGCACAGTCTTTACGGCTTTGTTACGCCTTTTTTTCACCTTTAGAAAAGTGAAAGGCTTTTATATCTCATTTATATACAACAAAAATTTAATTTATAACGGTAAAAATATGCCAAATTTAACTCTCCCAACACGTGCATTAAAAGTTGTAAATACATCAATTGAGTTATTTCACCGCCGCGGTTTTCATATTGTGGGCGTCGATAGACTTGTAAAAGAATCCGAAATTACCAAAGCAACTTTTTATAACTACTTTCACTCTAAAGAACGGTTAATTGAAATCTGCATGATGGTGCAAAAAGAACGGCTGCAAGAAAAAGTGGTTGCTATGGTCGAATACGACCAAGACATAAGCACAATCGATAAACTCAAGAAACTCTATGTTTTACATACCGATGTAGACGGGCTGTATTACCTATTATTTAAAGCCATTTTTGAAATCAAAAATACCTACCCAAATGCATATATAACTGCCATAAGATATAGAACATGGTTAATGAATGAAATCTATAGCCAACTTAGAGTACTTAAACCCGATGCTTCCTTTACCGATGCCAAACTATTTTTATATATGATCGAAGGCGCCATTATTCAGTGTTTAAGTTCCGATGAAGTTGATGAAAGGGTGGTTGAGGTGTTTTTGAGGGGGATGGGGTGAAGAAAAGCACCGTACCCTTAATTAGAGTTTAATTATTGTGGTACGGTTTTCAGATATTTTAAATTATTTATGCCAGAAGTCCGAAATCAAGCTTGTCTGTCATATTCCTTGTAAATGAATGATTACTAGCTAACAATTCGTCCCACATATCTAAACAATAATCTAGTGTTTCATCATCTTTATCATTTTCTGCTTGATCATATAATCGTTGAATGACTCTCGTGATAGCATTTGTATCCATACGGCTTACTAATTCTTGAGTATTTAACTTAAGAATATTTTGAATCATGATAATAATAAGGTCACTAAATTGAGCCATATTCATAGAACTTTTTTCTATTGAGCGTAAAACGTTATAAATATTATGATTTAAGGCTTTTGAGTGAACATATATTTTGAAAAACTCCCGAGCGTATCTTTTCGACCAAAACTTTTGATTAAAAAAACGCCCTATATTTTTAAGAATTTCCTCGTTTTCTGAATTAACTAAGATCTCAAAGATCTGTTTCATTTTTGAGTGATCATATCCTTTTGTATCATCACCAAGAAGTTGGCTAATTACTGAAGCATAACCCAAAAGACTTTCATGATTTTTGCACTGGAGGCCTTGTTTCAGCTCTTCTTCAAATAAACCATTGAATAACCATCGAGCAATAACTTGTTTATGACCTTCTTTTCTAACATCTTGATATGGAGAACCCACCATCATTTGTACAAGAGCTATAAATGACTCTTTAAATTCACTACTAAATGCATTATTGAAATAGTAGTAATAGCCATGACTTAAGGTATTTCTAATGTCTTTTTGGCATAATTTTATAAACTTTTGAAAAGCATAATTACGTTCATAATTATACATGGGTAGAAGTAAATCAGCAGTTGCCATTCTTACAGCCGCATGTTCATCATTTAAAGCATTTTCAATAAGATATTTGTGAGAAAGAGCATATTCTTGATCATCCCAAAATTTTTCAGCCAATCCTTTGTATGCGCTTCCTCTTGTACAGTTAAGAATATTTCCAGATAAATCATGGCTTGAAATTTCATCTATTTGATTAGGTTGACCTCCTCTATGAATATTTAATTTATTTGGTAATGGATCATCCGCTGATAAAGCAATATCTTCCAGTAGTTTTAAGTATTTTGGAGATAGTAATTTAACTCTTCCAGAAAGTAGTTTTTGGAGTGCTCTAGAATAATTTATAGATGAAAAATGATCGATAACTTGTTCAATCAAATCAATAGGACAGGGGGTCCATTGTTCTTTTAGATGCTCTGGAACTTGATCAAGACTATTTTCACTTAATCCTGCATATAAAGCATTAATATAATCTTGATGAATATTTTTCGGTAAGGTCAAAGCAAATTCTGCAAAACGTTTAGGTTCATCATTCACAGCACTTCTAAAATTACTTGAAAACTGCTGAATACTACATTCGGTGCTTTCCTGATCAAATTTAAAGCCTTTAAATTCTTTGGGATCTGTCAGTATTAGTTTTTTCCAAGCCTTATTGGATAATTTTCCAGCATCTTTAATTGGCGATTTAATAGTATTGACTAGACTATTACTTCGATGGCAAAAATCATCATCTGTATATTTTGAAAATTTACGATTGAGTACACTAATTATTTGTGTAGATTTATTGGAAATACGTGAGGTATCCAATTTAGGCAGTAAATGATATTGAGTTTTACCCCAATAAAGTTTGTAGTAGTTTTTACGTGTAGCTTCTAAGCACCATCTAATTTCTTCTAACTCATAATCAGGGGGAAAATAATAAATTGTATTTTCAAGTTGCTCAAAGTTTTTTTGATTACAATGAGGTGAAAATTTTTCTATGAGTTTACCCGCTGATATCCAAACGGGTTCTTCATAATCATTTCCTAATTTGAACCTATGATTTGGGTTGTCTAACAGCCATTCAATTACAAAATCAGCATGATCTATCTCAAGATTTAAAAGAGCATTACCATATATACGATTAAATATTAGATTGGGATTATTTTTTAATGGGACTAATATTTGAAAAAGTTCAATAGATTGTAAAGCCACATTCTGAGAAGCTTTAATGATGAGAGTGAACAAGGCTTTGTATATAAAAGTCTCAAATGATGTTCTTGTAGCATATTCTTCAGACCATTTAAAAGCATCAAAATCCTTAATTAGAGGCTCAGCAAAATACTGATCTAAAAAAGGTAAAAAAATCCTTAGCACATCTTGTGAATGGCTTTCAGCAAGTTTCTCAATACACTCTGTGTCGTAATCAGACCATTCTTCTGTTGAGCTTAGTCTTGTATATAATTCTTCATTACACATGAGCTTTAATAGATGCAAAGCTCTCAATGGATATTCTTTGGTTAAGTCATCCCAAAAAATATAGCGACTGCTGACTCCATTTTGAGTTAGCTCAATGCGAAGATTAAATAATTCCTCTGAATCATCACTCATTTTCCAACATAAACAGTTGTATATCTTTTGATTCCACTCAGGTGATCGATTCACAAACTTAGATAATTCATTAATTAACAAGTTTGGAGCTTTATCAGAAACTGAGCTTAAAAGCTCTAGAGCTTTAGATTGCATATCACTATTCTCATCTAACCAATCACTTAAATAATGATTTTCAGAAAGATATTGAACGAGTGTAGGGCAACCGCTACAACTTAATCTTATAAAATGAGGTGCTAGATCAGAATCTGAAATGATCTTATTTATAAGCTTTTTAAGGGGAGCTTTAAAGTTCTCTATATGCCGTAATGTACTAAATACCAATGATTTTAAGTGGAAACGAATCTCAGAATGAAAAAGAACTGCTTCAATACAATTACAGAAAGCTCTTTCATCTGCTTCATATAACATTGCGAGTGCATATCTGAGATGCTCTCGTTTTAAAAGGGTTTGTTGATTTTTGGGACCTAATTCATGTAAGAAATCTTCAGGTGAACTAAGACCTTGCGAATATAACTTTTTTCCTATTGCATAATCATGGATTGCTTGATGTCTAAAACTAATTTCTCTATTTTGCTCAGTGAGTAATCCGACAGAAATCATAGCTTTCTTAATTTCTGATGAACCAATTGATAACTGAGTTGATGAAACACTTAATTTGTTAGCTTGATTCATTAAATTTATAACTTCATTGAAGAAGTTTTCACTATTTGCTGTGGAAATACTATGACTATCAGTGAGTTGTTTAAATCTATCATCGATGAAAGATCTGATTAAATCTAATTTTGTTGTAAATTTAGGAGCGAACCCTAAATCATTGGCTAAATCCATATAAATACCTAGCCATAAAGGAATTTTTAAAATATTCTGTTGCTCATTACTCAACTGATCATAGTCTTCAAATTGGCTAACATATGGCTTAATCTGATCTGGCTCAAACAGTTTTAATTCCATCTGTTTGACCTCACTATTGAGTTCACTGATCCAATTTCTTAGGCGTACATCATCTTCAAGCTCAAAGTTTCTTGTTGCCATAATAATTTTTATATTGGTATTGCTATATTGGCGTAGTAAAAGAATCTCTTTAACCATTTTAATGCATATATCTAATGCATTTGATGAGTGAAGAGCAGTCCAACGAAGAGCATCTAATTGATCAAGCAAGATGATAATTTCTTGACTCTGTCCATATTTTTCTAAGCAAGCAATAGGCGAATACGGAAATCCTAAATCTTTTCCAAATTGATCGAGATTTTTTTTAGGAACTCGTCTATCTAGTCGAATAGGAAGAACAATAGCCCCAGATCGAACAAAATGTTTTTTCAAATCTAATAAGAAAGCGCTCTTGCCAACCCCTGCATCAGCTTTAATTATTGTGATTGGGTTATTATTAACAGTATCTAATGTAGTACTAAACTCGGCACGTTGAATGTTTTGTTGTGATATTAAATAAGGCTCGATTGAGTGATCAAACTCATCATTTAGCGTTGCTATTACATCGGATATATGAGGATGACCCGGATAGGTTTTAAAAGAAAAGTGGTGGACTTCTAAATCTGTTTTAAGAATATGAGATGTAATATGTGTTCTTAACTTACCGCATTTAACAGGGTAACTTTGAAGGAAATGAACAAGCTGACTAGGAGGTTGATAAACCAGTTTTTCAGCTAATAATATACACAGTTCATTATCTATATCATCTTCATTAAATTTCTTTATTTCAAAACTCTTTAGAAAGTGAACAGCTTTATCTAAATCATCAGGATTTGATAGATTTAATTCTAATTTTGTACACAATTCACTAAATAATTTACGTCGTTCTTCACTAATATTTTGAATTTGATAATTGTAAAAATCAGAACTTGAACCTGTACTGTGTCTAGCACTTTCACAAATATCTTCTAGTATTCTAAATCCAATTCTTGAAACTACCTTGTAAGACTTTGAGCCAGATAGAATGTGCTGAAAACCCTTTGTTAGAAGTTCTTTAGATTGAAGAGTAGAAAGAGACCAAGCATCATCAGAAACATTTCCAATTTTGCATTGATGATGTTCTTTATATCCATCCAAATTACCAATAATAACATCTACAGCATCTTCATCTGGACCAATAGGTTCTACTTGTACATAAGAAATTTTTTCATCTAATAATCTTAAAAGCTGAAATGCGACCCAAGAGGATTCATAACGATTGCCAATTTTTTCTGCAAGGCCACCTGGTTCTAAAGACACAAATATTCCTCAATTTTAAAATATTTTTATTATTATAATTTATATATTTTTTTCTAGTTTTCCAATAAGTAACGTTGATAATATATTGGAAATTCAATATTTTTAAATTTAATAGGTAAAGATTAAAAATTAGTAAATTTTATTCAAATAAATTTGAGAAAAATATGAAAGATATCGAAATTTTAGAAATAAAAGAAATTGGCGATTATGAAGAAGGTTTATCGCTATTGTTAGAAGATTCTATCAATAGCGGAGCTTCAATAGGTTTCTTAGCTCCCCTAGAAAAGAATGAAGTCGTGAGTTATTGGCGTGAGGTCAACTATAAATTAGCACAAGGTAATAGCCGCCTATGGATTGCCACACAACAAGGAAAGATTGTGGGTAGTGTTCAATTATCCTTGGTAAGTAAAAAGAACGGCGTTCATAGGGCCGAAGTTGAAAAACTCATGGTTCTGACAACAGCAAGAAAACAAGGAATAGCAACATTACTAATGAATGAACTAGAAAATTTTGCGCGAGAAAAAGATTTACGCTTACTCGTTTTAGATACTCGTGAAGGCGATGTGTCCGAACTTTTATATAGCAAGATTGGATTTGTTCGTGTGGGTGTCATTCCAAATTTTGCATTAAGTTCAAATGGGAACTACGACGGCACAGCGATTTATTATAAAAAGCTTGTTGGAAACTAGAAATAACTTCCAAACGCATATACAACCGCCGTGAGATATAGAACATGGTTAATGAATGAAATATATAGTCAGCTTAGAGTCTTAAGTCAGATGCTTCGATTTTTGTAAAAGCAATAAAAAAGCCCTAAATAATTAGGGCTATTCAATACATATCTATATAAGAAATGATCTTCAATCAGGTTATTTCTTATATAGCATAGATTCAAGAATTTCTTTAATAACAGCTGGGTCCACTACGTTTTCATACATAGTGTTGAAAGTATGTTTCTCATCTTCAGTGGTTTGAGCATTAACAATAGCTTTCAACTTTTGCTTATATTCAGTATGACCAGCTTGGTACATGGCAGCATAACTTGACCAGAGAGCATATTGCTTTTGTGGATTATCATTACTTAATTTTTCGTATTGTGCCTGATATAGCTTAGCTGCTTTTTCATAACAGCTATTAATTTGGTTTTCTGGCTTTTGCAATTTTCTTTGAATTAGACACTGAGTTTCTTGAATGCTTGCCGTGCTATCTAAAGCGAGAATTTTTGTTGCCAAAATATTGGCTTCATTTAAATAACCTAGTTGCAGTAGTACTTTTAATTTCAACTTTTGCACTTGTATGCTTGAATCATTGTCATTTGGAAATTTCTTTAAAAGTTTTTCCAACTTTGCTTGTGTGGATGTAATGTCAGCTTCTGTCTGAAGAGAGTTCATAATTTCATTGAACTCTGCCACAAGTGGTTTTAACGCTTCTTTTTGGTTATTAGATTGTTCACTCTGCACTTGGGTGATTTTGGTTGTGCTATTAGGGTTATTACATGCAGCAACCAAGGCACTTAATAATAGAATCGTTAATAATTTATTCATAACTTTTTTACACCTTGTGCGCCGCAGAGTTTAAGGAAAACTTATATTTTTTAATAGGAGGCATGGGATGTACAGAACCCACGGTATCCGAAATTACTGCGGTATATCCTAATTCAAGTTCTACATCAACGAGCTGTAAATTTGGTTCTGGCAACTTGATAGTACAACTTCCCAAAGGGGCCTTATTTTTATCTGTTGGCCAATATCCTTGATCACTTTTTAACTTGGTTCTGGCAATCTCTTTACCTTCCCGTGAAACAATTGCGGTCCCAAAAGGGTAAACAGTTCCCTTGTGGCTTAATGGAGCTGCATTAATAACTACACTTAAAAATAGTTCCTTGCCTTGAACTTTGTAGTTTAGAAAATAGCTTACAGCTCCATCCAGAGGTGTTACACCTTCATCACCTAAAAGAACAGCCTTATGGCTAATGTAGACATCAGTTTTATACTGCTCAATGTAATAGTTTTCATATTTTTCTTCTCTAAAACTATCAGTAGTCTGCTGTTTTTGTGACATTGGAGCTGATGAGGATTTTGCACCCGATGATGCTGCACCACCATTGTCTTGAACAACTAAGTTTTGTTGAGGCAGTAATTTGCAACCACAAGAGAGTGAATCATTAACACGAGCAGCAGCTTTCCCAAAGATTTGCATGTTTGGATCACCGGAGACAATAGTTGCAACGACTTTATGAGTTGGGCAAGTTGCTTTGTCGCCAACACAGGCAACGGGAATTCCGTCAATCAGGAACATACTATTCCCTGAGATTACTTGACCACCGCCAGTAGTAGGGCAGCCTATAGTTATATATGGTGTCGCCAAAACTATTCCTTCTTATTTTCATGAAGTGGTGGAATGATAGCAAAGAGGGGTAGACAGTGCTGTATAGTTTTATTTATCAGAATGCACAGCCCATACGACCAATAATAATGTAAATATCTCGATCTTTGTAAAGCAATTTAAAAAGCCCTGAGTATTCGGGGCTTTTCATTTAAGTTTTACTTTAATGATTCTGGTACATAATTTGATAAATCAGTACCATAAAATGACTCAATATCTGCATCATACAAAGACTTATATCTATCTTTTGATGCGACATCTTTAGTCTCATCAATAAATTTCTGTATTTTAGCTTTATAGTCAGTGTGACCAGCTTTATACATTTCAGTTAAATATACAAATTCGGCGTCTCTGTACTGGGGATCATTTTTGCTAGTCGATTTACTCAATTCGGTTTGTATGAGTTGGGCAGAAGCTTCGTGACACTGTTGAATTTTTACTTTGGCCTCATTTAATTTTTCAAGCAATGTACATCTAAACATTATCCGTTGAGGCAAGGGTTTCTCTTTGATTTGTTGCTCATTTAACTCATAAGCCTCTTTATACATACCAGACAGCATATAAATATTCATCAATGACATTTCTCTTTGTTTCTTGGCAGTAACTTTCTTAATTTCAGGTATTAAAGGTGCTAAAGCTTGTTTTATCTTTTCATCTTCACCAGAAGTCATAACTTCATTTGTGATTGTTTCATATCTATCTAAAATCGCTTTATCACTTGCGGACAATTTCGTTTTTACGTTTTGAGAGCTGCTTTTCTCAGTAGTATCTACCTTTGCTTGTTCATTTGATGCCTTGCTACAAGCAGTAACTCCAAATACAGAAATGAGAACAATAGTACTGATTAATTTTCTATTCATGATTTACGTCTTGATGCTGAATTTAAAGTAAAAGAGAAGCGAGTGTGAGGTGGGTTTGGTCGAACAGTACCGCCATCAAATTTTGCGGTGTAACCCATAGTTAAAGTTGCTTCTATAGTTGCTAAATCAGGTTTAGGTAGAGTTACCTTACACTGACCTACAGGCTTCTTAGAGTTATCTGTTGACCAAACGCCTTTTCCCTTTTCCAAACGTGTTTTTCCTAAACTTTGATTGTTATGCACAAGATCAAGTGTTGCGTATGGAAAAATTGTAGCATCACCGCTCTTAAAAGACCTAAAATGAATTATGGTTTTTCTTTGCCAAGAGCATAGTCTATTTAAGCTGTTTACGGTTAAAACCTAAAAACTCAATCACATTTCTAAACAGTGCGGGTGCTTTAGCAATCGGAGTATTTATTTTAGGTACAACAGTCATATCTTTACGCCGTTCTATACTTTCAACTACACCCGAGATAACTTCCTCAATAGAGATATATTTCCAAATACCCGAGTTACCTTTCCACACAGCTTTACCTGCTGGGTCATTTTGAATATTGTCCATTAATGGTGTTTTAAAGAAAGTTGGATGAAGGCTACCAACACCTATATTTAAATATTTTAATTCTAGACGAAGGCTATCACATAAAGCCCAAACGCCTGCTTTACTCGAAGTATAGTGAGTGTTTAATGGGGAGTGGACGAAAGCTGCCATTGAAGATACAGCCAGTAAGTATCCCTGAGTTTGTTTTACATACTGTATAGCTGCGCGAAAAGTACGAAATACTCCAGTAAGGTTAATATCAATCGTTCTTTCAAAAGTTTCTGGTGCCATATGTTCTAGTGCTTCGGTTGAAGCTATGCCTGCATTTGCAATTACCACATCAATTTTACCGAAGTGTTTAGCTGCATTTGCCATAGCAGTTTCTAGGCTTTCCAAAGAACGGACATCGGCAACCCAACCTGCGGCAATGCTTTTTCCACCTAGCTGTTTTGCCTGACTTTCAACTTTGCTCAGGTCTAAATCTAGTAGTGCTAGTTTTGCACCTTTGGCTTGTAATGCCTGAGCAATCGCAAGACCAAGACCACCTGTTGAGCCTGTAATCACCACAACTTTATCTTTTAATTCATACTTCGCCATTTAAAAACTCCTTTAACTTAAGCTTGAGCTACTGGAACAGTACGGTTAAGAAAATCAATTTGATCTTTCACCACATGTTCAAAGGCTTGACCTGTGTAAATGTCAAAATGACCGTATGAATAGGTTTTTATTTCTTTGTGAGGTGTACGCTTGGCATGACGTAGCGTGACTTTTGCAGGAGCAACAGTATCCGTTTCACAAATACAAAATAGAACTGGAGCTTTAATTTTTGGAGTCTTACGTCCCGGATAATAACGGATAATGTCCAACGCAAAACGTGCTGCCACGTAGTTTTTGTAGTTAGGTTCATCTTTAATTATGGACATAATTCCCGAATAAGCGTCTGAAGCAGTCATTAACGCCGTTTCATGCTCTAGTCCTGCAAGTTTAACCATAAGTGGATCTTTATTCAGCGCAGCTCCTATATGGTCACGTACAGCCAAAGCCGTAAGTTTTGCTGAAGTTATAGGACTCATGGCTAAACTAGAAGAAAGGCCATCGGTAAATGGACATTGTGAAACTACTGCGCAAATGTGGGCATTCTGAGCGGCAGTAGCTAATACATGACCGCCAGAAAAAGAACTTCCCCATAAAATAATCTTGTTTCTATCAACATTGGGTAGGCTACGAGCATATGCAATAGCGGCTTTCCAGTCTTCGAGCTGACTTTTTATATCTAGTAATTGTCGAGGTTGACCTTCGCTATCCCCAAAATAGCGATAATCAAACACTAAACAAGCATAACCCTCTGCCACGAAACGTTCGGCAAAAGCTGTTAAACGCATTCTTCGAGTACCACCCAGCCCATGTGCCATCACAATAATTGGTGTAGTGGCCTCTGTCGCTGGACGATATAAATAGGCGCTGCATTTCATGCCATTTGAATTAAACTGAACATCCAGTGGCGCTTGGGGCACATTATTTAGACTTTTACCCATCGTATTTTTCTCAATATTGGCTATAACACTATCTTCTAAAAAATAATGAGATAGGGCTTGATGAAAGCCGCCATATTGCTTGACACTTTGCGCCAAAATTTGGATTGAGCAGGTGTTTTAGTCATTTGCTTTTGCTTAAAAGCTTTAAGTACACTATTTGATATTTGACGCCAAATTAGAACTATACGAAATGAATGGATTGAATAAGCCGTTGTATAGAAGAAGGATTCCTGAAACCTATGTTCAGTTATTATTTGAATATCTCGAAAAGCTAGGACATGACCCAGAAAAGGTTCTTGGTGAACCATGGCCTAAAACAGATTCAAACCATTTAGAAGGCGTAGACGTTGATCATTGGGAAAGTCTTCTTGTTATCGCTAAAGATTATTTAAATGACCCTTTCATTGGCTTACATGTGGGCCAAACCATTACAGCTCAGCATCTGGGTGTTTTAGGTTCTGTATTTCTTGCGTGTGAAAATTTGGGAGCGGTTTTAGAAAGATTTGAGCGATACCAAAGGCTCGTATATGACGTGGTGCCAGCATCTGTACATATTTACCCTGAATATGTAGAGCTTTCATGGGATACCACAGACGATCAAACAGTCGGAGGCTTATCTGATGAAACGGGTCGTACCGTTATAGTTCAATTTTGCCGTAGCCTCATTAGAGGAAAAGAAAAACTAAAAGAAATACATTTTATTCATGAACAGCCTGAAAATGTTCAGCCTTACGAGGAGTATTTCGGTTGTCCTGTGCTTTTTGAACAGCCCGTGGCACTTATGCGTTTTGATAAGGACATGTTAAGTCTACCACTTAAAAATTCCGATGCAGCCTTAGTTGCCATACTAGAAAAGCATGCCGACAAGTTACTGGCAAGCCTGCCACATAGTGATGAAATTACAGATCAAGTCCGTAGACAGATTGCTTACTTACTTCATCAAGGCGAACCCACTATTGAACAGCTAGCAGAGCGATTAAATTATTCACGTAGAACCTTGCAACGCCGTTTAACCGAGGCAGGTACGAATTTTCGGAAAGAATTAAATACTGTCCGTTACGAATTAGCAAAATCGTATTTAAAAGATCTAAGGCTACAAATTGTAGAAATAGCCTTACTGTTAGGTTATGCCGAACACAGCCCATTTACACGGGCTTATAAAGAGTGGTCGGGTAAAACACCACAACAAGCTAGAGAAGAAATGAATGAATTAAGGTAGAACTTATACTATAGGTTCTACCTTTTAAGTCTATACAAATGCTTTAAAAAAGATATGCAGATGTTTTGAGTGTTCATTCATCGTTTAATGCACATTCAAAATTACTTGGGTTCTCTTTACATCTTACCTTTTTAAGAAAATTCATCATTTTAGGGTCATAAATACCTGCTTTGGTTAGCTGTATGCGTGCCTCGCGCATCATTTTCATATAGTTTAATTGTTCATTTTTAGGAATATCCATCCAATATTTTGAAGGAATATCACTTTCATATTTGGCAATAATACCAAATGTTCTATTGAGTTGGCTGGCTACCCAAGTTCGAGACTTTTGCCCAAAACCTGCTGGAAACTGATCTTTACGAATAATGAAATTTGCTGAAATTTGAGTCAAAGGAAAACGAACAATTGCTCCTTTCTCACCTAAACCTTTGTAGAGTTCAAAAGGTTTAAACGCCACAATAGGAGCGGGCACAATATCAATTTCATGGTTATTAAATTTTGCACCAGCATTGGTAACGTCTACCGATACAGCCTGACCACCAACATGTTGAACAAGCTTTGGTTGAGCTTCGTCGTATTTAAATACTCCAATTTTTTTACCGGCAGCCTTCGCGAGAGTATTTATACTTCTATCATTTACAAATAAATAGGCAGGACCAATTGTGCCTAAACCTGCAATTTCATAAGGACCTACCACCATGTTTTTTGCGGCCATGGGTGAGGACAACAGCTTATAGGCATTAATTGCCGTTTTCATATTTGTTAATGCACCAACCGCATCTAAAGATCCTGTGTATTTATTAAATTGACGGCCACGTAAACCGCTAATAATAGCGCCATCACATTTTCCAACTTTCAAATCTTCAGCTGCAACGCGTTCATCAACATATGCTTTTAAAGATAGATCAGCTCCCCAATTTTTTGCTTCAAGTGCATAATCTTTGGCTAAAGCGAAAGCGTCTCCCGATTTACCAATTGGGTCAAACACACAGACGACTTGTTGTTTGGCATAAAGAGTTGTTGTTAAACATGTACTTGTAATAAGTAAAATAGCTTTAAAACGATCCATATCTAGTTATCCATTATTTAAATTATAAAAATTATTTTATAAATCTGGTTAAGGTTAGATATGGCATTTCAATAAAAATTTTAAGGTAAAAAGTCAAAAGACAGCTTGGGATTAGGAAGCCTTTATAACGTTTAAAAAAGTACTTAAAGTCTAGAGCTCTTAAAAACAGTTACTCCCTAAAGAAAAAGTGAGTAACATTAAACATTAGAATACTTATTACGCATCACAGCTATGAAGAAAAATACAAAGCTTGATCAAGACAAGCTATTTATTAAATTATTATTTAAATCTACCTCTGAAGTAACAGATGAGGAAATTGAGTACTATCGAAAGTATCCCGACCAAATTGACCAAGTCACTGCACCCCTAAACATTCATAAAATATTCTTGTGGGCGGGCGCCTTATTGGGAGTTGTGGTGGTAGCTGTAGCTAAATTTCTTAAATTTTCAGGCTCATTAGATTTTTTGTCGGAGGGAGTGCTCGAGTTTGTTATAGATATTATTTATGAAACCGGTATAGCCTTAATTGGCGCTGCAGTTACAGCTTATATGTTAGGTGTCCTATTAAACAAACAACAAGAAAATGCCACAAAGTGGCGAGAAGAAATTCGTAGAAGAGTAAAAGAGAGTGAGGGGGCACTTTAACTCTAAGATTTTTTAATTTAGCGAATTACCCTATCTCTTCATGACCCATAGAAATTTTTATAGTGAAAACACTTTTCGAGCCTTGATTGCTATATTGAATAGTGCCTTTCAGTGCCACAATAATTGCATGTACAACAGCAAGACCTAAACCTGTGCCTCCAAATTCTTTATTCCTTGATTCTTCTAATCTGAAGAAAGGCTTAAATAAATCGTCTTGGAACTCGGTTGCAATGCCGGGGCCTTCATCTTCAATTTTTAATATCCAGTTTTGTGATGCTACTTCCGAGGAAATTTTAAGTTTACCTGCATTTGAATAGCGAATCGCATTATCAATTAAAGCAATTAAAACTTGCTCAATACGACGGCGGTCGCAATATACAGGAGTGGAAGTTAGGTCAAGTTCTGGTACTAGCTTAGCTTGATCCAAACGATCTTCAAATGCTTTAAGAACTTTTTCAACTACCGCCTTAAAGTCAAACAATTCATAATTTAACCGGAGTTGCTGGTTCTCTACTAAGCTTAAAGTCCGTAAGTCTTCGACTAAGTGAGATAAACCTTCAACTTGATTTAAAAGGCTTTTAAATAGGACTTCATCAGGTTTAAAAACGCCGTCGATGATGCCTTGTAAACGACCTTGTAATATCGTTATAGGCGTTCTTAACTCATGTGCAATGGCTGCATTCCAAACCTGCGCATTTTTAACGGAAACCTCTAGCTTTTGAGCCATATCATTAAAATTATATAAAAGCTCCGACATTTCGGCGGAGTGAATTCGGTTATCGTAAGCTCTAGCAGAGAGGTCGCCGTGACTAATTTTTTTTGCTGCTTCGGCTAAGAAGTTAATTGGCACAATAAAACGCTTTGCGAGGCGCATGCCAATCACTAATGAAATAATACAGCCGCAAAAGATAACAGTGGCTAACCAGATCCAGTCTACAAAATGAAAACTGGTCCAATCTTCTTGTTGAAATGAGCTTAAACTAATCCAGCCTTTTTCAATCGCATAGTTATAAATGACATAACCCAGTACTACTGAAAATAGCGTAACGCTTAAATTTACAATAGTTAAGGCAATAAAAAGTTGCTTACTAATTCCTAACTTACTTTTCATAAAATATTCCCTAGCTATTTTTTAATATTATTTAGGCATCATCTTTTACAGCTAGGGGATTATCTAGCCTATATCCCACGCCACGCACATTAATTAACATTTGAAATATGCCTTGTTCTTCTAGTTTTTTTCTCAGCTTACTTACATGGCTATCTACGGTTCGCTCTAGTGCATCGCTATCATTCATGCAGTGATTCATAAGTTCTCCGCGCGTAAAAACTTTATGAGGCTGGTCAATCATGAATGAAATAATTTTATATTCAGTCAGCGTCAGATTAAGCAAGATCTTCTTATTCTCAGAGTGTATATAAACGCTATGAGTGTCGGTATCAATTTCAATATTTTTATAGAGTTTATTTTTATTAGCTGCTTTGTTTGCAAACTGAGTACGTCTTAAGACTGCCTGAACTCTAGCGATGACTTCATTTGGGTTAAAAGGCTTCACCACAAAGTCATCTGCACCTATGCGTAATGCCATAACTTTATCAATATCTTGATCTAGAGAGGTGGATCAGGAAATTTGAACAACACTTATAAGTGATATTTTGCTCCCCAAATGATGTTATAAACATCAATATATGGAGTATTTTATGGCACGTAGACCAAGAAGAAATCATTCAAATGATTTTAAAGCTAAGGTAGCACTTGCTGCGATTAAAGCAGAAAAAACACTTGCTGAATTGAGTGCTGAATTTGATGTTCATCAAAACCAAATTATCGACTGGAAAAATCAACTGATTTCAGCTTCCTCGCAAGCTTTCGATCAATCAAAAGCTCCAACAGAACCACCCATCGATCTAAAAAAACTACATGCAAAAATCGGTGAGCAGGCATTAGAAATTGATTTTTTAGAAGGTGTGTTGAAGAAACTGGGCCGCTTCAACCACAAAAGTTAATCGATGACTCACTTCAGATTTCAGTATCTAAGCAAGCTCAGCTGCTGAAAGTCTCCCGTGGTTGTTATTACTATCGCCCAAAACCTGTGAGTGCATCAGATCTGAAGCTGATGCGGTGTATGGATGAGTTACATATGCAATACCCTTTTGCAGGTAGCCGTATGATGCGTGATTTGTTGAATCGTCAAGGACATCATATAGGACGACGTCATACACGTACTTTAATGAAGAAAATGGGCATTAATGCGTTATATTGCAAACCAAATTTAAGCCAGGCTAATCAAGCTCACCGCAAATATCCATATCTGCTCAAAGGATTGGCTATTCAGCGCAGTAATCAAGTGTGGTCTACGGATATAACGTATATCCCTATGGCAAAAGGCTTTGTTTATTTATGTGCTGTGATTGATTGGCATAGCCGCAAGGTACTTGCGCATAGAGTATCGATTAGTATGGAGGTTACATTTTGCATAGAAACATTAAATGAAGCTATTGAAAAATATGGTCGACCTGAAATATTTAATACAGACCAAGGCAGTCAGTTTACCAGTGATGCATTTATTGATGTATTGAAATCAAATGACATCCAAATCAGCATGGATGGTAAAGGTCGATGGGTTGATAATGTGATGGTTGAACGATTATGGCGGAGCGTTAAATATGAAGAGGTGTATCTCAAAGCCTACAGCAATGTTTTGGATGCGAAGAAGCAATTAAACGCATATTTTGAATTTTATAATTTGAAACGACCTCATTCGAGTCTGGACAAAATGACTCCAGATGAGTTTTACTATGACCAGCTACCACAACAAAATAAGGTAGCTTAACTAGAGCAGAGTATCACTTATAAATAAGCTTTTAGTTGTTCAAACATGTGGGACCACCTCT
>NZ_JAKTIJ010000009.1:0-55851 GCF_027855275.1 Acinetobacter sp. AOR12_HL
ATCAATCTAATCACAAGTAACTGTTTTTCAACAAGTTTCTATCTGCATCACCGCCGATGGATGTGCATTATAGACCATCTCTCTCCCTTTGCAAGGGGTATTTATCCCTTTTTCACTTGAGTGCCGTTTTTTTCTACTATTTTGCGAAAAAAGTGATATATATGGCTTTTTTTTAGGCATTTTTACTATTTTTTATTGGTTTTTATCTTTAGCTATATAATCATTTTAGAGTTAGGGAGTCTTTTATATGGTTTTTATTCCTCTATAAGCTTTTTTATTCCAAAGAATCCAAAGAAATATTAGAGCAAATACTCTACCCCACTTTATATTTCTTCTTATTTTTTAATTTATTTTATTCTTAATAATACTTAGATGGTTCCACGTGGAACGCTTAATTGGTTTTTATAGTTCTGAAATAAAAAAAGCAGGATTACTCCTGCTTTTCTATCACTACATAACTTTTAGTCAGTGAAAGTTACACGTGCAATTGCTTTTTTCCCAGACTGAATAATAAAAGTCCCGTTTTCTTTTACAGAGAAACTTGCATCTACTACATTCCAGTCTACTTTTACTGCCCCTCGTGCAACAGCATCTTTTGCAGCTGCTGCATTTGGATTTAATCCTGCTACGCGAAGAATCGTGGCAATAAAGATTTCACCACCAAACTCACCACGTGAAATAGTTACTTCAGGAGTATCTGCTGGCACTTCACCTTCTGTAATACGGTTACCAGCACTCTTATGAGCATTAGCAGCTGCTTCAGCATCATGGAAGCGTTCAACCAACTCGAGTGCAAGAATACGTTTTACTTCTTGTGGATTACGACCAGCCGCGATTTCATCTAATAAAGCTTTGATCTCATCTAGAGATTTAAAACTTAATAAATCGAAATAACGTTCGATTAAAGAGTCAGGCATTGATAATACTTTTTGGTACATTGCACCTGGCGCATCAAAAACACCAATATAGTTACCTAAAGATTTAGACATTTTATTTACGCCATCTAAACCTTCTAGAATTGGTACAGTGATACACACTTGTGATTCTTGGCCATAACGGCTTTGTAACGTACGGCCCATGAGTAAGTTAAAGGTTTGGTCTGTACCACCTAACTCAACGTCTGCTTCAAGTGCGATAGAGTCATAGCCTTGAACTAAAGGATATAAGAACTCATGAATTGCAATTGGCTGATGGTTGTTATAACGCTTAGTGAAGTCATCACGCTCTAACATACGTGATACTGTTTGCTGGCTTGCCAACTGAATAAGATCCGCAGCAGACTTTTGATTAAACCACTCTGAGTTAAAACGTACTTTTGTTTTTTTCGGATCTAAGATTTTGAAAACTTGTTCTTGATAAGTTTTAGCGTTAGCTTCAACTTGTTCGCGTGATAACGGCGGACGAGTTGCACTTTTGCCTGTTGGATCACCAATCATGGCTGTATAGTCGCCAATCAAGAAAGTAACTTCATGACCCAAATCTTGAAACGTTTTTAGTTTATTAATAAGAACCGTATGTCCTAAATGTAAATCTGGAGCTGTAGGGTCAAAACCAGCTTTAATTTTAAGAGGACGATTCTCTTTAAGCTTTTTCAGTAAATCTTCTTCTGAAATAATTTCGTGCGTGCCTCGTTGGATGAGGGCAAGCTGTTCTTCGGCGGGCAAGAAATTTGACATCACAAAACCTAAACACATCAGTTATTCAATTTGTGCGATATACTAACATTTTTTCAGCGTCTTGCAGGGGAAGTTGCATATGAGCGCAATCTATATCGGCGTAATGACTGGCACTAGTATGGATGGTGTGGATATTGTTGCGGCTTCATTTGAGCCACTACAGCTTCATGCCACACTTACAGTTCCATTCGAACCCGAGTTACGTGATGAGCTTATGGCATTAACTTTACCCGATGACAATGAAATTGACCGCATGGGTAAAGCTGATGTTGCTCTAGCCAAAATGATTGGTCATGGGATTAATTCTCTCATTGAAAAGCACCAATTAGATCGTAGTCAAATTAAAGCGATTGGGTCGCATGGACAAACCATTCGTCATCGTCCAGAGCATGGTTTTACGCTACAAATTGGCGATCCAAACATTATTACTGAGATCACTCAAATCCCGGTCGTTTCAGATTTTCGTCGTAGAGATATGGCAGCAGGTGGTCAAGGCGCTCCATTAGTGCCTGCATTTCATCAGGCATTATTTCAACATCCAAGCATTCATCGGGTGATTTTGAATTTGGGTGGCATTGCCAATGTGAGCATGTTGCCTGCCAATAATCCTGACGGCGTTTTTGGTTTTGATACGGGACCTGCCAATATTTTGATGGATGCATGGTGTCATCGCCATACAGGCCATCCATACGATGAAAATGGTGACTGGGCGGCTTATGGTCATCCTATTCGCTCTTTACTCGACCGTCTTTATGCTCATGAGTATTTTTCTAAAGAACCTCCTAAAAGTACGGGACGTGAAGATTTCAATATTGACTGGTTAGATGATCAGTTAATCGATTGGCGTAATGATTTAACTTATGATGAGTTAGAAGATACACCTGAAAATATTCAAGCTACCTTATTGAAACTTACTGTACGCGCCATTCAAAAAGCGATCTATCGTTCTAATATGGAAACAGGTGAAGTTTATGTATGTGGAGGTGGAGCTTATAACTCTTATTTGTTAGAACAATTACGTTGGCGCTTACGTAAGCACAATTGGTCAGTTCAAACCACTGACGTTTTAGGGCTCTCCCCTACTTGGGTTGAGGCTACAGCATTTGCATGGTTAGTAATGCGTTTTGTGGATGGTTTAAGTGGTAATTTACCTGCGGTAACAGGAGCCTCAGATTTTAGAATCTTAGGCACGATCACGGCGGTATAAAGCTACTTATTCAATTTAATTAGATAGATTCGACCTCATAACACATTTCCTGACCCGAAATGCTGTTATTAAATTGGTCATAAAAACTCATGATAAATGCCAACAAAAATAAGTAAGGCATGTTGTTATGGATCTGACCAAACGTATTCATCAATACACACGTGGGGCTTGGACATTCGATGTCATTGATTCAGGCCCTATAGATGGCCCTCTCGTGGTTTTATTGCATGGCTTTCCAGAAACTGCCCATAGTTGGGAGCAGACTTCGGAATTATTACATCAGCATCAATTTAGAACATTTGCGATCCATCAACGTGGTTATAGTCTAAATGCTAGACCACAAAGCCGCTTTCATTACGCTTTAAGTGAACTAACTGAAGATGTCGCAGTTTTTATTAAGGGACTTGGTCAACCAGTTTATTTAATTGGGCACGATTGGGGTTCTGTAGTTGCGTCTAGTGTAGCTATGAAGTATCCGCAGTATATTCAACATCTCACTTTAGTTTCCGTACCCCATCAAGCTGCTTTTTTAAAAGCCTGCTTAAGTAGCAATCAACTACTAAAATCTTATTATTTTGCAGTTTTTCAGCTTCCTATTTTGCCCGAACTTTTATTTAAGAAAATGCCTAAAATAGCAAGAAAATTTCTTAAATCATCTGGCATGACCGAACAGCAAATTGAAATATTCGAAACTGAATTTATAAAAGAAAATAGGCTAACTACGGCATTAAATTGGTATCGTGGCTTTTTTTGGGAAAAGCCTGAAAATCCTTTTAAAGCAATAGACGTTCCCACTCTTTTTATTTGGGGTAAGCATGATATTGCAGTAACAGAAAAAAGTGCCAAGTTAAATTCAGGTTATTTTAAAAATAATTATAAGGCTATTTTTATGGATGCCTCTCATTGGATTCCTTATCAAAATGCACCTGAACTCGTACAATGCTTTTTAGAATCTATACATGATCAAGCATAATCTTATAAATAAAAAACCTCTCTATAATGAGAGGTTTTTTTATTTAAAATTCTTTTTAAATTGAGAATGAAGAACCACAACCACAGGTTGTTGTCGCATTCGGGTTCTGCACAATAAAGCGTGAACCTTCAAGGCCTTCAACATAATCAACCACTGAGCCAACTAAATATTGATAGCTGAGCGAGTCAACCAGCATCTTTACATCGCCATTTACAAATTCAGCATCATCTTCATTTACGCTTTCGGCGAAATTGAAGCCGTATGAAAACCCTGAACACCCGCCTCCGGTTACATATACACGTAACATGAGATCGTCATTCCCTTCACTATCACGGAGTTGGCGTACCTTATTGGCAGCATTATCTGTCAAAACTAGAGCTTGGGCATTCATGATGATTGTTCCTCGGATTTTGCTGTGCCTTTCAAAATAAAAAAGACCCTATATTGAGTATAGCATAATCAATATAGGGTCTGTCTTCGAAGTTTAAAGCGAATCTTGAGTATTTTTATCAAGATTATTTGTAATTCTCATCTTGTAAGCCACATTCAAAGTTTTTCGCGTCTTGCTTACAACGGAATTGCCATAGTAGTTTCATCATCCGTTTATCATAAACACCGCGTTGTGTAAGGTTAATTCGAGACTCACGCATGAGCTTTTGGTAACCTGGTTTATCGGCAGCTGGTACTTCCATCCAATATTTTTGCGGAATATCCGCTTTCATTTTACCCAAGATAGTAAAAGCACGCGGTAACTGACCAGCCACCCACTCTCTAGATTTCTGACCAAAACCAGCTGGGAATTTGTCTGGACGAATAATAATATTTCCGGTCACCTGTAAAATTGGATAGTTTACAATTGCCCCTTTTGTACCTAAGCCTTTTTGTAACTCTAAAGGTTTAAAAGCTGCTGCTGGCGCACCAATAATATCCACCTGATGATTATTAAATTTGGCCCCGAAGTTAGTCACATCTGCACTCACTGCCTGAGCACCCACCTGCTGAACCATAATTTTTTGTGCTTCATCATAGTCTAATACGGCGATTTTTTTACCGGCAGCTTTCGCTACGGTATTAATACTACGGTCGTTTACTAAAAGGTAAGCATCTCCTACCGGAATAACGCCTACTACCTCATAGCGGCCATTGACCATATATTTACTAAAGGTTTGGCTTGCTAAACCTTGCATGACTTTAACAGCAAGTTTGAGATCGGGAATCGCGCCAATTGCATCTAATGATCCCGTAAATGAGTTGAATTGACGTCCGCGCATGCCTGATACACTAATACCATCACATTTGCCCGCTTTAAAATCTTCAGCAATCACTGCTTCATTCTGGTTTACTTTTAGTTCGATATCAGCTCCCCAGTTTTTCGCTGCAAGCTGATAGTCCTTCATGAGTGCATAGACATCGCCATTTTTACCAACAAAGTCAAAAACACATATGGTTTGTTTGGCCTCGGCTGCAAATGAAATTGTTGTGAGTCCCATCGCAAGTAAAAGCGTTTTGGAAAATCGCATATTCTTTTCCTTTCCTTGTAAATTTTTTGTTTTTGGCATCAAGAAATTTCACGCTGGTTGGCATGATTCTCATGAGATATGCTTCATCTAAGATTCACACTTGAGATATTTTTATGCTCAATTCTGTTTGTCCGAGCTCAATAAAAAATAACGAGTTAAATTCTCTTAGCTCTTTTAATGACTCACTTCCTTGTTCTATTTTCTAATATCTTCATATATCCAGATGAAGTTTTATCCTCAATTTAGATTAGCGTCTTTTTAATGAATCACAATGGCTGAATTGACAGCTTTTAGAAAGCAAAAAAGCCTAGAATAAATCTAGGCTTTTAAGTTCAAAATGAATTATTCACCAGGCATTGAACATTCAAAGTTAGCTTTGTCTACAGAACAACGTGCTTTTTTCAATACAGACATCATACCTGCATCGTAAATACCGCGTTTAGTTAAATCCATACGGCCATCACGTAACATTTTTTGATATTTCAGTTTGTCTTCAGCACTTAGGTTCATTTTGTATTTACCTGGAATTTGTGCTTCTAAACGGTTAATCATTGCAAAGCTTTTTGGTAATTGTTTTACGAACCAATCACGAGACTTTTGACCAAAGCCTGCTGGGAATTTATCAGCACGTAATACTAAATCAGCCGTTACATGTAATACCGGGAAGTTCCACATTACACCGTTTGCGCCCAAACCTTTGTTCAATTCTAATGGTTTGTATGCATAAGCAGGCGCACCTACCATATCTACCTGACCATTATTAAATTTAGCAGCAAAGTTTGAAATATCAGAAAGAACTGCCTGAGCACCTACGCGCTGCACCATAATTTTTTGTGCATCGTCATAACCTAACACGGCGAATTTTTTACCAGCAGCTTTTTCAACTGAGTTAATGTTTTTATCACGTACGAAAATGAACGCTGAACCTAACGGAGAGATACCAGCAACTTCGTATTTTTTACCGCCAAGGTTAGTTGTCATTTTTGCAGCATTACGTGCATCTAATACATAAGTAATAGCACGTTGAGCAATTTGGTTATTAGGAACGCCGCCAAGTGAGTCGATTGATCCGGCAAATTTGTTATATTGGCGAGCGCGCATAGCTGTCATTGCTACGGCATCACATTTACCAGCTTTAAAATCATTATCTGCAACAGCCTCGTCCTGACGAGGAACTAAGTTAATTTCAGTACCCCAGCCTTTTGCAGCTAGAGCCCATTCTTCCATCATTTTATATGAGTCGCCTGCTTTTCCTAAGAGGTCGAATACACACACGGTACTCGCTGCTTGCGCTGAAGCAGAAAAACCAACAACAGAAGCGGCAGCCATAGCAAGTACGATTTTTTTCATTTTCTTCATCCTTCCACGGAACAGATTTTTTGTTTGAAGTTTCCTTTCAAACACAGATATTAATCATGTTTTTTAGAAAAAAATAGAGCTTTTACTCAAATATTTTTATCTCATTGAACCATTGTTTGTTCGATTTAAATTATTTATTAAAATGAAAAATCGCTAATTTTCCGTAAGTTATTTTTTATATTCACAATTTTCATACCCATATTCAGCTTTGAAATATCTGTAGGGTTTTTGTGATTAAAAAACAAACTACTCTCCAGTCAGCGTACATTCAAAATTTGTCCGTTCAATGGTGCATCGTGCGCGCTTGAGTACACTCATCATTGTCGCGTCATATACACCTTGTTTTGTTAAGCCAAGGCGACCTTCACGTAATATTTTCTGATATTTCAACTTATCTTCGGCTGAAAAATTTAATTTAATTTTAGGAGGAATACCGGTTTCTAACCGTTTTACCATTGCGAAGTTCTGTGGCAACTGTTTAATAAACCATTCACGAGACTTCATTCCAAAATTGGCCGGAAACTTATCACTTCTTGCAATTAAATCCCCTGTGACGTTCACCACAGGAAAAGTAAACATGGCTCCATTTGTTCCAATTCCCTTACCAATTTCTAACGGTTTATAAGCATAAGCAGGTGCAGCAATTGCCTCGACTTGGCCACTATTAAACTTTTTCACAAAATCGGTAATCTCAGAAGGAATAGGCTGGGCACCTACACTTTCAACCATAATTTTCTGGGCTGCGTCATATTGCAAAATGGCAAACTTAGTCCCACGTACTTTCTCAATTGAGTTGAGGTTTCTATCTCTTACAAATAAGTACGCTAGTCCGATCTGGACAATTCCAACCACCTCATAGTTTGTTCCATTTTGTATGGTTAGCATGCGATGTTTATTACGTTGATCCAAAACATAACTAATCGCCTTTTGAGCAATAGCATTACTTGTCACTCCCCCAATTGCATCAATCGAGCCTGCAAATTTATTATAGTTTCGTGCTCGCATTGAAGTCATATAAGCTGCATCGCATTTACCCTCACGCAGCCTACGATCTACCAGAGCTTCATCTTGAAATGGAATTAATGTAATGTCCGCTTGCCAACTTTTTGCCGCAAGTGCCCATTCTTCCATCATTTTGTAGGATTCACCTGATTTACCCAATAAATCGAATACACATACGTTTTGCCCCGCGTGTGTTGTCCCCATAGCACAGCAAATGACTGCACTTACTATCCCCAATCTTTTTTTCATTTGACTTTCCTTAGTCTGGTTTTATTAGTTAGTAGCTCATTTATCAACCAAGTTTTAAATTGTTTTTATTTTAGCCATATTTTTCTAAATGTGGCCTATCTTGCTCAAAATTTGGATATTTTCAGACGAATAGCTTTAATCGGGATCAGTGAAACCATGCAATCTCAGTATTTATAAACTAAAACTCCGAAAGTTTTGTCTTCATGATCAGTTCTCTTTAAAATACAGCATCCCTAACTCACCTCGATAAGACAAGATGATTCAATTTGACCAAGTTTCTTTACGCCGCGGTGGACGTGTTCTATTTCAAAAAGCGTCTATGCAATTACACCCAGGTTGGAAGATTGGTCTGACTGGGGTCAATGGTGCAGGTAAATCAACACTATTTGCAACATTACTCGGTAGCTTAGGAGCAGATGAAGGCTCGCTTACTCGTCCTTCTGTATGGACTGTTGCCCATATGGCGCAAGAAGTTAAAGCCCTAGACATGCCTGCTATCGACTTTGTCCTTTCTGGTGATGAAGAATATTGGGATATTCAGAATAAACTTGCTCAACCAGAACAATTAACAGACTCGGATTTGGCTAAATTACATGGCCGTTTTGATGAAATTCATGGTTATTCTGCGCCATCTAAAGCAGCTCAGCTGATGGCTGGCTTAGGGTTTCTAGAACATCAATTACGTTTAAACGTTGCTAGTTTTTCTGGTGGATGGCGTATGCGTCTAAATTTGGCGCGTACATTGATGAGTCGTTCTGACTTACTCTTATTGGATGAGCCAACTAACCACTTAGATTTGGATGCAATTTTATGGTTAGAAGATTGGCTCAAAGCTTATGAAGGCACCCTCATTTTAATCTCGCATGACCGAGATTTCTTAGATGCAATTACAGACCATATTCTTCATATTGAGAATCAGGAACTTACGCTTTACACGGGTAACTACTCCACATTTGAGACCACTCGAAGTGAACGTTTAGCACAACAACAACAAGCTTTTGAAAAACAGCAAGAAGCACGTGCTCATTTACAAAAGTTCATTGATCGCTTTAAGGCTAAAGCCACTAAAGCTCGTCAGGCACAAAGTCGTATTAAGCAACTTGAACGCATGCAGCAACTTGCACCTGCTCATGTAGATACACCGTTTACTTTTAGTTTCCGTGAACCTACCAAAATGAGTTCACCGTTACTGACCTTAGAAAATGCCAGCATAGGTTATGGCGATAAAAAAATTGCTGAAAAAATTAAACTTCAAATTACGCCAAACTCGCGTATTGGTCTGCTTGGTATGAATGGTGCGGGTAAATCAACATTGATTAAAAGCTTGGTGGGTGATTTACCATTACTGGCAGGTGAACGTAAAGCTTCCGAGCTACTCAACATTGGTTACTTTGCGCAGCACCAAATGGACGCCTTAGATGGTCATGCCAGCCCAATGCTTCAACTCGCCCGGATAGCCGATAAACAAATTAGTGAAGCAACATTACGTTCTTTTTTAGGTAGTTTTGGCTTTAGTGGCGAACGCATGGATACTCCATGTGAAAGCTTCTCTGGGGGTGAGCGCGCTCGTTTGGCCTTAGCACTCATTGTATGGCAGCGCCCAAATGTTTTAATTCTGGATGAACCAACGAACCACTTAGACCTTGATATGCGTCATGCGCTTAGTATGGCCTTACAAGATTTTGAGGGTGCAGTTGTTCTGGTTTCTCACGAACGTCAACTTATTGCCAGCGTTTGTGATGAACTCCTTTTGGTACACGGTGGCAAATGTACCGAGTTTGAAGGTGATTTGCAGGATTATGCTAAATGGCTACGTGAAGCACGCCAGCAACAAATCAATGCTCAGACTGCTGTAGCACAAAATAATTCATCTTCTGCCGCTCCCGCTAAAGTCGATAAAGAAGCACAGCGTAAAGAAGCAGCTCGCCGTCGTGAACAAACTCGACCAATCCGTAAAAATATTGAAAAGGTTGAATCTCAAATTGAAAAGCTTCAGCCACGTCTTGCTCAAATCGAAGAAGCTTTAGCAGATACTTCACTATATGAAGCTAATCGTAAGGAAGATTTGCTTAAACTGATGAATGAGCAAACCGAACTCAAAGCTAAGCTTGAACAATATGAAGAGCAACTCTTAGAACTCATGATGGAACTTGAGGAAATGGAAGCCTCATTTGAAAACTAAATATCTTGGCCAGTATTCGTATATTTAAGTATCTGTACTGGCTTTTATTTTTTATTAGCTTATAAAAATATGAACGATCTCTAATAAAGTTTCATTCAGCTGTTAAATTTTTGAGATAGATTCAAATTTGATAACATATAAAACTTAAGCTACATCTTAAGGGTTGCCATACACAGATAATTTAACTAAATTCTGTAACTTCGTTTTTACCCTTCTTGAGTAGGTATTTAATTCGGGATCAGACAAACTGAATGAATTTTATTGATTTTATTACTAATTTTGAACAATTTTTACCTATTTTGATTCAGGAGTATGGTGCATGGGTTTATGCCATACTCTTTTTGATTATTTTTTCTGAAACCGCTTTTGTGTTTATGTTCTTTTTACCTGGAGATAGCTTACTTTTAACTGTAGGTGCACTGTGCTCGGTGGTTGAACTGATGCATCTTGGTTATATGATTACTCTGCTCACCGTTGCAGCAACATTAGGCTATATCGTCAATTATTCTATTGGCCGCCATTTTGGAAACCGTATTTTTGAAGCAAAATCACGTTTTATTAAAAAAGAATATTTGAATAAAACGAACCGCTATTTCTTGCAACATGGCGGTAAAACTATTCTTTTAGCACGTTTTATTCCTTTCGCACGTTCTTTTGCACCCCTCGCTGCCGGCTCAAGCAATATGAGCTATGGAAAATTTTTGATTTACAATGTGGCAGGAGCTATTTTGTGGATCTGCATCCTTTTAACGGCTGGCTACCTATTTGGCCATGCACTCATTCAAGTTACAGATTTTGTTGAAAATTAATAAGTTTGGTTAAATAAATTTATATAGCTAAAAATAAAGGGAATGAATTAATCATTCCCTTTATTTGATTTAGATCAAAGTAACTTTATCTAAACTTTTTGTGGTTTTCATTACGAATATTTACCAGATTAATTGCTTCAGCTTTGGCTTGGTCCAATTGTCCCTTATCAACAAAAACCGTAACCCGATCAATTTCAGCAACCAACTGATCTAAACCCGCTTGGTACTCTTTTACCTGTACATTTTCAGGGGGTAAACCTTCCAACTTATGAGGTAAAGATAATTTTGAAGATAATGCTGCCTGACGCATAATCACAAGCTGCTGTTTAGCGTTATCGATATCTTTTGCTTCAGCAAAGGCTTTAGTGCTCTTCGCTAAAGTTTTCATGTCGGCTTCCAAGTCTGCTGCAAATGCAGAATGACTCACTAAAGCCGCACATGAAATCAGTATACTTGCTAGAATTTTTTGACTCATCATCTTCTCTCCCTAGACTGATTTAGAATCTTGCTATCAATTAAGCATCAATATCCGCATTTAATGCATTTTCTTCAATAAAGGCGCGACGTGGTTCAACATCATCGCCCATTAAGCATGAGAACATGCGATCAGCTTCAATTGCATCATCAATAGTCACCTGTAACATATTACGGTTTTCAGGGTCCATTGTGGTTTCCCAAAGCTGCTCAGCATTCATCTCGCCCAGACCTTTATAGCGCTGGATCATCATTCCACGGCGTGAATCTTGCAGAATGTGCTGCCATACCTGATGGAAATTAGCGACTTGAATACGACGATCACCTTTTTGCAAGTATGCGCCATCTTCAATTAACTTGAACCAACTCTTCGAGTTCTTCAATAAACGAGCATATTCCGCAGAATTCAATAAACCTGCGTCAAGTAAGTAAGCATGTGGCAAGTTATGAACATATACAGTTACACGTGGCCAGTAATGCGCAGATTTCTCGCCTTGAGCATTCTCGCGTTCAAATGTTTCAAGCGTAATTTCAGGGCGCAAACTTGGCTGTAGTCTTTGTACAGCTTCACGTACTTGATCCGCCCATTGTTGTACATAAGCTTGATCATGGTTTTGATCTGCTTTAAATGCGTCGACTTCGAGTAATGCATCAAGTAAGCTTGCTGGATAACGTAACGTTAAGCGTTGTAAGCTCTTTTGTGAAACTTGATAGTCTTGAATTACTTTTGCCAGCGCTTCACCTGTAATTGCAGGCGCATCAGCACTAATATGTAAAGCAAGCTCATCAATCGCATTTGAAATCAAGTAAGTTTCTAATGCGTCGTTATCTTTAATATATTGCTCTTGCTTACCTTTTTTGAGCTTATACAAAGGTGGCTGTGCAATATAAATATGACCACGTTCCACCAACTCCGGCATTTGACGGAAGAAGAATGTTAATAACAATGTACGGATGTGCGAACCATCGACATCGGCATCGGTCATAATAATAATTTTATGATAACGGAGCTTGTCAGGGTTATATTCTTCACGGCCAATACCACAGCCAAGTGCTGTAATTAATGTACCCACTTCCTGACTAGAGATCATTTTATCAAAGCGCGCACGCTCAACGTTCAGGATCTTACCTTTTAAAGGTAGAATAGCCTGCATTTTACGGTTACGGCCTTGTTTGGCACTACCACCCGCAGAGTCACCCTCGACAAGATACAATTCAGAAAGCGCTGGGTCTTTTTCCTGACAGTCAGCCAATTTACCAGGCAAACCTGCAATATCTAATGCACTCTTACGGCGTGTCATTTCACGTGCTTTACGTGCAGCATCACGTGCGCGTGCAGCATCAATAATCTTGCCTGCAATTGATTTTGCAGCTTGTGGATTCTCAAGTAAGTAAGCAGAGAACTCTTTGTTCATTGCTTGCTCTACCGCTGGTTTTACCTCACTTGATACCAATTTTTCTTTTGTCTGAGACGAGAATTTTGGATCAGGAACCTTAACAGAAATAATCGCTGTTAAACCTTCACGCGCATCATCACCAGTCACATTCACTTTTTCTTTCTTGAGAATATTTTCATTTTCAAGATACTGGTTTAAGCCACGTGTTAAAGCTGCGCGGAAACCTGCTAAGTGCGTACCACCATCTTTTTGTGGAATGTTGTTTGTGAAACAGCGAACATTTTCTTGGTAACTATCGTTCCATTGCAATGCAACTTCTACAGCAATACCGTTGTCAGCATCAGCTGTGAAATGGAAGATTTCGTTGAGATGGTTTTTACCTTCGTTGATGTATTTTACAAACTCAGATAAACCGCCTTCATAGTCATACACATGCTCAAGGTTAATACGTTCATCACGTAAAACGATACGTACACCAGCATTCAAGAAAGAAAGCTCACGTAAACGGCGTGCTAGAATTTCAACATTAAAAATGGTTTGACTGAATGTTTCTGCACTTGGCCAAAAACGTACAGTTGTTCCGGTATTATCCGTTTCACCAATCACACGCAATGGATATTGCGGATCACCATGATGATATTCTTGCTCATGGATTTGACCAGCACGGTAAATCGTTAAATGCAATTTACTTGAAAGTGCGTTAACAACCGAAACACCTACGCCGTGTAAGCCACCTGAAACTTTATAGCTATTATCGTCAAACTTACCGCCTGCGTGCAGAATCGTTAAAATTACTTCTGCAGCAGAAACCCCTTCTTCAGGGTGAATATCGGTTGGAATACCGCGGCCATTATCTGAAACACTGACCGATTCATCTTCGTGAATCGTGACAATAATTTCATCACAGTGGCCAGCTAAAGCTTCGTCGATTGCATTATCGACAACCTCAAACACCATATGGTGTAAACCGGTACCGTCGTCTGTATCCCCAATATACATACCCGGACGTTTACGAACTGCATCTAATCCACGTAATACTTTAATACTAGAGGAATCATAAGCCTTTTCATTGGTTTGTTCTGTTTGAGAGGCTGATTGAGACTCTGAACTCATGGTTTCTCCCTAGCAAATATAGGTTTATTCAAAGATGGGTAACATCAAAAAATTATGGTGCAGCAAGACTAACTTGACCGGATTCAACACTGAATAATTGATATGAAATAGACAGATCATGTAAATGTTTTTTTACCGATGCATGATCTAAAGTTGTCATAAAAACCTGGCTACCAAGTTGGCTTAATCGTTCAATTAAACGTTGTTGTGCGGTTAAGTCTAATTCTGCTGTCAGATCATCTAATAATACCACAGTTTCCTTATTACTCGCATGCAACATTGCAATTTGTGACAGTTTTAAGGCAATAATCAAGAGTTTTTTCTGACCTCTTGATAAAACATCATCCGCATGTCCAAATGGCGTTTTTAAGCGCAAATCTGCCCGATGCGGACCATACTCGGTATAACGTCTCTCGATGTCTTTTTGATGCTGATTCAACAAGTCTTGCATAAGCCCCTGCTCTGTATGAAAACCTGGGCTATATTCCAGCTCAATCTCCAAATCAGGCAGTAATTGGCTTAAGTCATTTTGGAAATAAACATTCCATTGCTCGACTATACTTAAACGTTGTGAGTGCAAAATCTCGCCATAATCACTCAACATTTTGTTCCACGGTTCTAAATCAGCTAATGAAAGATTACGCCGTGTTTTGAGTAAGGTATTACGCTGCTTTAGCGCACGAGAGTAATATTGCCACGCAAAATAAAATTCAGGTTCCACGTGGAACATAAGCCAATCTAAAAGTTGTCTTCTTGGCTTGGCACCATGATCAATAATATCCGTACTTTGCGGATCAATATGCTGTAAAGGAAGCAATTTTGCGAGCTGACCTTGAGTCGCAACAGTATCGCCATTCACTTTCATGAGTTGCTCACCAGAAGCGAGTTTCTGCATACCAATTTTTTCAGTTGCTGACTGAGCAAATACAATCGCGTCGTCAGCTTCATATTGAATATAATTTTTGGGTATATGTGTACGGAATGAGCGACCTGTTGCAAGCAAATGGATCGCTTCTAAAATTGATGTTTTACCCGAACCGTTTGCGCCATAAAAGACATTAAACGGTTGCAACCCATAGAGTGCAACCGTTTTTAAATTACGCACACGTTCAATATTTAAGCGCGTAAGATGCATATAGTTAAACCAGATTAAACACGCATCGGCATAACCACATAGGTCTGGTCAGGATGAGCCGGATCTTGAACCAATACAGACTGATTCGCCTCAGTCATGCTCATATTTACATCATCACCATCTAATACACCCAACACATCGAGTAGGTATTGAGCATTAAATGACATTTCTAATGGGGCACTTTGATATTGGATCGCTAAATCTTCAATTGCTTCATCTTGTTCAGGGTTATTTGCACGAAGCTGTAAAGAATCCTGATTGAAGTTTAGGAAAACACCACGCAATTTTTCATTACTTAAAATTGCTACACGTTGTAATGATTGTTTAAATACGTCATGACCAATCAAAACATGTTTATCACCACCACGTGGAATAACACGGCGATAATCAGGGAATTTCCCATCAATCAATTTAGTTGTAAAACGAACTGTAATATCACCTTGTTCTTTATCACGGCTTGGCGTATTAATCGTTACATTTAATAATTCACGGCCAATAAGCAAAGTGAGCTGTTCATCTTCAATGCTGAGTAAACGTTGTAATTCACCCACAGCTTTACGAGGCACAATCGCTTGTACCAACTGAGATGAAGTAGAGGAAGCCAAAATTTCACAAAGTGCTAAACGGTGACCATCAGTTGTTACTGCACGCAATTGATTTTCATCAATTTCTAATAAAGTACCAGTGAGGTAAAAACGTACGTCTTGTACAGCCATTGCAAAAGCAGTTTTTTCAAATAAACGCTTTAATTCACGTTGAGTCACCTGTACTTGCGTACCTTGGCTATTCTCAGTGGTTAACAATGGATAATCTTCAGCCGGTAGTGTACCTAGCACAAAACGGCTATTACCAGACTTTAAAATACATCTTTGATCTTCAGTAATTTGTAAATCAATCAATGCAGCTGTAGGCAAAGATTTACAAATTTCCATCAATTTACGAGCAGGAACAGTTGTCTCGCCTGCCTCAAGGCACGCCCCTTCTGATAAAGCGGTGCTCGCTACGAGTTCAACTTCTAAATCGGAACCCGTAATAGTGAGCGCTTGAGCATTAGTCTGAATTTTGACGTTTGAAAGAATATTCAAGGTATGACGACGTTCTACCGCACCGACCACATGCGATAAAACATTGAGTAAACTTTCTTTAGCGATTTTCAAACGCACGATTCATTCCTCTAGCAACTTGGAGCAAACATTTCATTTTTTAGCTGTGTACTATGCTGCACTTACGTAGACTTTGCAACAACGTCTTATTATTTCATTAACTTTGAAGCAAACGTAATAAGTTCTTATAATCTTCATCAAAGATTGGGTCTTCTTCCCGTAAACTGACGACTTTTTCACAAGCATGCATCACTGTACTGTGATCACGCCCACCAAAAGCCATTCCAATTTCAGGAAAACTATCTCCCGTTAATTCACGGGCAAGCCCCATCGCCAACTGACGTGGTCGAGCATAAATTCGGGTACGCTTTGGACCTACCAGCTCTTTTAATGGAATTCGGAAATATTCACTCACTACACGCTGGATATTTTCTACACTAATTGTACGAGCACGGATCGCTAAAACATCTTTTAAAGATTCCCGTACGACATCAAGGTCAATTGGAGCACCTTTAAAACGTGAAATTGCGACAACTTTATTCAGTGCGCCCTCAAGTTCACGTACGTTCGCTACGACTTGTTGGGCAATAAACAACGCACAGTTTCTAGGTAAATCAACGCCACTATTTTCAGCTTTTTTAAGCAGAATTTCGATTCGAGTTTCAATATCAGGTGGTTCAACACCTACTGATAGCCCCCAGGAAAAACGAGAAACCAAACGAGGATCAAGTTCTGTTAATTCTTTAGGATATCGATCTGATGTTAAAATAATTTGTTTGGATTCATCAAGTAAGGCATTAAATGTATAGAAGAATTCAACGAGGCTTGCTTCTTTTCCTGCCAAAAGATGAATATCATCTACTAATAACAAGTCTAAAGAACGGCAATTTTTCTTAAACTCTTCTACCTTTCCTTTTTGTAATGAGCTCACAAAATCTTGTACAAAACTTTCTGAAGTCATATACATGACTCTTGCATTCGGCTTCGCTTGCAGTAAGGCATTACCAACTGCTTGCATTAAGTGAGTCTTACCAAGACCTGTCGGGCCATATAAAAACAAAGGGTTATGTTGAGAAGCACCTAACTGTGTTAATACTTTTCTACAGGTTTCTGCTGCCATTTGGTTAGAACGGCCTTCAACAAATAGTGAAAAAGTAAATTGTGGATTTAATAGTTTCTTTTTTGAACTCTTAGAACTAACCGCAGTATTAGCAACAGGTTCCGGTTCTCTTTTCACCTTAGCAGGTTGAGGTATAGGGGCAGTTTGTAAAGCTGCTGTAGTTGTTGCAGGCTGTTCACTAGAGGACAAAATACTACCAGGACGAGAATCTACCAAGATTTCAACCTGACGCACCCGCCCTTCTGACAATTGTTCAGCCAATATAGAAATTAACTCTAAATGATTCTCTTGAATATAACGCGTCCAATAAGGATTAGGAGCATAGAGACGTAGTATCCCCTCTACTTCTTCAGCTACTAAAGGGCGAATCCACATCGCAAAGACGTTATCAGAGAGCTCTTGTCGCAAGCGAGTTAAGCAGTCTGTCCAAAGCATGTGTATCCCCTATGTCTGCGTTTTAAATTCAAATCATTTAAAGATTAACCCTTCCTGATGAGAAGGGGTCGCCATTCTACCCAAGTTATCCACATCTGTCATGACGATTTCGTTTGATTTTGCCTAAAAAGAAATCTCTTGTGAATAAATTTAAATTCAAAATCAATTGTGAATAACTTTTTGCACATCCTGTGGATAAATTATCACATAAACTTATCCACAATCCATAAAGACAATAAAAACAGAGTTATCAACAGTTCAAATATATGTTTTTTAAATTTAAAACTGTGAAATCCACAAGAAAAGTCCACACTAATAAGAATAAATTTAAATTTTAAAATTTGAATTTATTTAATAGGGCTGATCCAAATTGTGGATAACTAAAAAATATGAATTTAAATTCAAATATACCAAATCAAAACCAACTTCACATCAAGGTTTGTTGATAAGTATGTAAATAAGAAGTGTATATCTTAAAAGTCTTAATAAAAATAAACAATTACTTTGTGCATAACTTTTAAATAAGAAAAATAGGCTAAATATAAAGAGAAGATAAAAAGTTAAAAATTTGACTTAAATACAAAACTTTCACGGTTTTTCATTGACAGCGTAAACATTGCACAATAAAATCGCGGACCTTTATAGAAAGATCATTTTTGGGAGTTTCGATATGAAACGTACTTTCCAACCATCTGAATTAAAGCGTAAACGCGTTCATGGTTTCCGTGCTCGTATGGCAACTAAAGCTGGTCGTCAAGTATTAGCTCGTCGTCGTGCAAAAGGTCGTCATAGCTTAACTGTTTAATACTGTTACGCTGACCAGACTTGGGTGTGATGGCACTTTACAGTTTTAGCACAGATCTTCGTATACGCTGTGCTGCAGATTATAAAAGTGTATTTGATGGTGCGCTTTTTAAAGTGCATCAACCCCATTTTTTATTTCTTGCAAAATTAACCGAACAGCCTAACAGCCGTTTGGGTATTGTTGTTGCTAAGAAAAAAGTGCGTCGTGCGCATGAAAGAAATCGAATAAAACGTCTTGCTCGTGAGAGCTTTCGTCTACATCAGCCGAAATTTGGGTCAGACATAGATGTTGTTGTGATGCCTAAAGTTGGTATAGAAACGATTACGAATGCTGAGCTATATCAACAATTAGATTTTGCTTGGCAAAAATTACAACGCTTAGCGAAAAAACATTCTAAAGTTGTCCCAACCTCGCAGAATTAAGAGATGACCAATGGTTCGTATTTTGCGTTGGTTCATTCGACTGTATCAAATTGCGATTAGTCCGCTTCTTGGACCCCGTTGTCGTTATATCCCAACTTGTTCCCAATATGCGCTAGAAGCATTACAAACTCATGGTGCGATAAAAGGCGTTTGGTTATCTTCTAAACGTATTTGTCGTTGTCATCCGTGGGGAGGCTCTGGATACGATCCGGTACCGCCTAAAGCAATTCGTTTTATTTCGTTTCATCAAATAGATTCTCAAACGCATCATGTTGCTGTACCCTTTCGTGATCGTTTAATGAAGCAAAATCTCTCTAACCATTTGGGGTAATAGATATGCAACAATGGGCCAGGTTTGCAATTCTCGGGGCCATGTTTGTCACCGCATATTTGCTCATTTTGGCTTGGCAAAAAGATTATGGAAATGCTGCAACTGCACCGCAACAACAAGCGGCGGCTGTAAGTTCACATGAAGTATCTGCTGATTTGCCAAATGCTAAAACTGCAACAGTGGCTTCCGATGTGCCACAAGCAAATATTGCGCAGTCACAAACCACAGATGCAACTGCACCTGTGAATCAACAGCTTATTTCAGTACAAACTGACCTTTATCATCTTTGGATCAATCCAAAAGGTGGTGATATTGTTCGTATTGAATTACTCTCTCACGACAAGAGCAAAGACAGTAATCAACCATTTGTTATGCTTGAAAATGATGCCAAGCGTACTTATGTTGCTCAGTCTGGCTTAATTGGTTTGAATGGACCAGATAGCAGTCGTGGTGGTCGCCCATTATATGCTGTTGAAAAAACATCATATACTTTAGCTGATGCTAAAGGGGTACAAGATCAAAGTGGACATTCTGAGAAAGTTTTAACAGTTCCTATGGTGTTTAAGACACCAGAAGGCGTTGAAATTATTAAAACTTTTACATTTACTCAAGGTCAATATCCAATTGTTGTTAAACATCAAGTTGTTAACCGTAGCCAACAAAACTGGCAAGGTCAGATGTTTGGACAGTTGAAACGTGATAATTCGGAAGATCCAGGTAAGTCTTCTCAGGGTATTTTCACTTTAGGTACGTTCTTAGGTGGTGCATGGGGTACTCCGGATGCTCACTACAACAAACTTAAGTTTGCGAATTTCTCTGAAGAAAAACTCAATACCGAAGCTAAAGGCGGTTGGGTTGCAATGGTTCAGCACTACTTTGTAAGTGCTTGGATTCCAGGAAACCTTAAACTGACTCAAGCAAATGGTCAGCCTTATGTCGCTAAACTTGAATCTCGTCAGTCTGCGGATCATATGAATATTATTGGCTTTACTTCGCCAGTAATTAATGTTCCGGCGGGTACTTCGATGGAAGTCGATGCGAAGCTTTATTCAGGTCCAAAAGTACAATCTGAATTAAAAGATTTAGCGGTAGGTTTAAACCAGACTGTTGACTATGGTTGGTTATGGCCAATTGCGAAGTTATTGTTCCTAGGTCTTCAATTCTTCCATAGCATTGTAGGCAACTGGGGATGGTCAATTATCTTACTTACCATTATGGTGAAGATGATTTTATGGCCTTTATCTTCAAAAAGTTATCGTTCTATGGCGAAAATGCGTGTGATTGCACCAGAAATGCAACGCATGAAAGAAGAATTCGGTGAAGACCGTATGCGCTTCTCGCAAGAAATGATGGCGCTTTACAAACGTGAACAGGTTAACCCGCTTTCTGGTTGTTTACCGTTATTGCTACAAATGCCAATTTTCCTTGCTTTGTACTGGGTACTCATGGAAAGTGTGGAATTACGTCATGCACCGTGGTTAGGCTGGATTCAAGACTTGTCTGCGATGGATCCATGGTTCATCTTGCCATTAATTATGGGTGCGACAATGTTTGCTCAGCAAATGTTGAACCCGCAACCAGCTGATCCAATGCAAGCGAAAGTATTCCGCATTATGCCGATTATGTTTACGGTATTTATGTTGTTCTTCCCTGCGGGTCTTGTGTTGTACTGGATTGTGAACAACAGTATTACAATCTTACAGCAATGGTTTATTAACAAGAGCGTTGAGAAAAGTCGTATCAGTAAAGCTGAATCGGCATCTTAATCCTTGAACTTTTGCTGAATCAATCCGCTTAAGATGGTAATCTTAGGCGGATTTTTCTTTGGCTGTATTTTAGGTTTTTAGGTGAATAATATGCATAGTCAAACCACAATTGCCGCAATTGCAACGCCACCAGGGCGTGGTGGAGTGGGCGTGATTCGCTTATCGGGACCTAAGGCCTATGATATTGCTCAAAAACTGACGCAAAAAAACTTACCTGAAGCTCGGATGGCGGGTTTCCGTAAGTTTTATGATGCTGATGGAAGTATTATGGATGAAGGTATTGTCTTGTGCTTTCCAAATCCACATTCTTTTACTGGTGAAGATGTTATAGAACTTCAAGGCCACGGTGGTCCTGTCATTCAAAATGCCTTACTTGGCCGTTTATTTGAGCTTGGGGCAATTGCTGCAAAAGCTGGGGAATTCTCCATGCGAGCTTTTGAAAATGGCAAAATGGACTTGGTACAAGCTGAAGCAATTGCCGATTTGATTGATGCGACCTCTCAAGCTGCGGCTCGTTCGGCAGTCCGTTCTTTACAAGGCGCTTTTTCAACAAAAATTAATACAGTTTTAGAAAAACTGATTCATTTACGTCTGCACGTAGAAGCTGCGATTGATTTTCCAGAAGAAGAAATTGATTTTTTGGCTGATGGCAAAATTTTAGCTTTACTTGAAGACGTTCAGCAGTCTGTACATGCTGTTCAAACCTCTGCACGACAAGGGCAATTACTCCGTGAAGGTCTACAGGTTGTTATTGCGGGTAAACCAAATGCAGGTAAGTCGAGCTTGTTGAATGCACTTGCTGGTGTTGAGCGTGCAATTGTGACTGATATTGCTGGCACAACTCGTGATGTTTTACATGAAAAAATTAGCTTAAATGGTTTACCAATCACCTTAACGGATACTGCGGGTCTTCGTGAAACGGGAGATGTAGTCGAGAAAGAAGGCATTCGACGTGCAATCAAAGAAATTGAGCAGGCCGATTTGTTGTTATTGGTCTACGATTTAAATCAAGGCGATGATCCTTTAAAACTGGCTCAAGAATACTTTGCCGAACATATTGAACCGCGTCGTCTCATGTTAATTGGCAATAAATGTGATTTAACTGGTCAATCAGCCGAAATAAGCGATTATCAAGGGTTCCGTCATATCACAGTTTCAGCAAAACAAGAGATGGGCGTACAAGGCCTCGTAGATGCGATTACAGCGCATGCAGGCTTTCACCCTGAGGAAGATGCATTTATTGCGAGAACACGTCATTTAGACGCAATGAAGCGCACTCAGCTCTATTTGGCAGAGGCACGTGAGCAACTTGTTGTATTTAACGCTGGTGAACTCGTTGCTGAATCACTACGTCTTGCTCAAAATGCTTTAGGTGAAATTACGGGTGACTTTAGTGCCGATGACCTATTAGGCAAAATCTTTGGTTCGTTCTGTATCGGAAAATAATAAAAAAACTGGATGATGTAGAGTGCTATGTCATCCAGTACTTTTCTCAGCCGTATCTCTTTAAAACTTTTAAAAATTCATCTAACTCATTTTGATCGACTTCTGCGCCTTTAAGTACGTGATGATGTAAATGCTGTTCCATTAATTCACTCATCAAACCGTTTATTGCACCTTTTATGGCTGCAACTTGCTGCAAAATATCTATACATGAAGATTCTGGTTGTTCTATTGCATTTTCAATGCTGTTGATTTGCCCTTTTAGTCGTTTTACACGATTAACAATTTTTTTATCCTGACCAATGTGACTCATCTGTTTTCTCTTGTACAATTTAATATACTGGTAGGGAGTATATTGGGTTTAAATTTTATGCAGGATTATAGTGTATCACGTCATCATCAACATCAGTTTGATGAAGGAAATCCACTTGCACAAAAACGTATTTTGATTGCAACCATTTTAACGGCGTCCATGATGGTACTGGAAGTATTTGGTGGGTGGTTCTTCAATTCAATGGCACTACTGGCCGACGGTTGGCATATGAGTTCACATATGTTGGCCCTTGGTTTAGCCTACTTTGCCTATCGTGCAGCCCGTCATTATTCCAATGATCACCGTTTTAGCTTTGGAACTTGGAAAATTGAGATTTTAGCCGGCTATAGCAGCGCAATTTTGCTGATGGTTGTGGCTATTTTTATGGCGTTTCAGTCAATTCAACGTTTATTTAACCCAGTTGAAATTTTTTATAATGAAGCTATTCCAATTGCAATTTTAGGTTTAGTTATTAACTTGATTTGTGCCTGGTTACTTCATGATGATGGTCACCATCACCATCACCATCACCATCACCATCACCATCATGAGCATAGCCATGGGCATCATCACCATGATTTAAACCAAAAAGCTGCGTTTTTACATGTGGTTGCAGATGCAGTGACTTCTGTTTTTGCAATTGTAGCGCTTTTCGCAGGTAAATATTTTGGATGGGATTTTTTAGATGCACTTTTAGGAATTTTAGGTGCTATTTTAGTTGCAAAGTGGTCTTTTGGCTTAATGAAAGAAACAGGTAAAACCCTTCTAGATGCTGAAATGGACCATCCTGTAGTTGATGAAATTCGGGAAGTAATAGCTGAATTTCCGAAACATGTGGAAATTACAGATATTCATGTCTGGAAAGTCGCAAAAGGTAAATTTTCTTGTATTTTGGCACTTGAAACTGACAATATCTCTTTAAATGCAGACCAGATTCGTGATGCTTTATCGATTCATGATGAAATTGTGCATATTTCAGTAGAAATTAATACCTTAAAACCTGTTTATGTTCCACGTGAAACATTGGCGTAACTGAGTAGAAGTTTGGTTATAACTCGGTAATCAGTTCTGTTTTCACTAACGGAACTGATTAAAATGTTCTTCTCTCCTGCCTCCGAGTCGGTTTTATGATTAAAAAATTAGGAATATTGGCGTTATTTAGTTTAACTACAAGTTTGAGTTTCGCTAATGTAGATACTGTTCGGGAAAATATTAAAAAACAATATCCTAATTTGAAAATTAGTAATATTGAGAAAACCGAAATGCCTGGACTATATAGTGCTAATCTGGACCAGCAAATTATTTATCTTGGTGAAGATGGGCAGCACATGTTTGTAGGCTCTATGATTCGGTTAAAAGACCAAAAGAACTTAACTAAAGATCTGGTTTTAGGGCAGAACTCAATTGATTGGAAACAGTTACCTTTAAAAGATGCCATTAAAACAGTCAAAGGTAATGGTCAGCATGTTTTAGCAGTATTTTCTGATCCAAATTGCCCTTATTGTAAGCAGCTTGAACCTGAACTCGACAAGCTTAAAGATGTCACTATTTACACTTTTATTTATCCTTTAAAACCTCAGTCTATTGTGGTTTCTAGACAAGTTTGGTGTGCACCGAATCAATCATATTCATGGAAAAAATTAATTGAGCAAGGTGTTAAACCAACGGTTACGAGCTGTACAAACCCGATTGACCGTAACTTGGAATTAGGGAAAAAATTAGGTTTTAATGGCACACCTACTCTCATTTTTGCTAACGGATTTAAACTCGTCGGAGCGCGCTCTGCTGAAGAAATTCAGGCAGTTTGGAAAGAGTTAGGTTTATAAAATGAATTAAAAAAAGCACCTTTCGGTGCTTTTTTAAAATTAAATTTCCTACTTAGCTTTTTCGTGCAATTAGGTTATAGATAAAGAGAATAATGACGGCACCAATGACAGAAGCAATAAAGCCCGCCGCTGAATTTTCTCCATAAAGACCAAGTAAGCGACCGCCATAAGTGGCTAGAAGTGAACCTGCAATACCAATTAAAGTAGTAACAATAAAACCTGCTTTATCATCACCTGGGTGTAAAGCACGAGCGATTAAGCCAGCGAAGAAACCAACCACAATAGCAACAATAAGTGACCACATATTTGTTCTCCAGTTGTTTTTTTGATGAAGTTAATGATTTTGCTTCATATTCTATCGTGCGGTAGAGTGATCTGTTTTGTCTGTAGCAGATTGCGACTTTTTGTGTCTTTTTTGTTCAAAACTCAGCCTTTATATAAAAAAATAGCACCTTGCGGTGCCATTTTTATAAAATTTATAGGCCAATCTCACCAATAAATGGTAAGTGTCGATATTTCTGGTCGTAGTCTAAGCCATAACCAACAATAAATTTATCTTCAACTTCAAAACCTAAAAATTTAACTTCTAAATCAATTTCACGGCGAGATGGTTTACTCACTAATGTGCACAATTGAATTGAATTTGGTTCGCGAGTTTGCAACATTTCCACGACTTTGCTTAAGGTGTTGCCTGAGTCAATAATATCTTCAACCACAAGCACGTCTTTACCACGAATTTCACCATCAAGATCTTTTAAAATTTTAACATCTCGACTTGAAGTGGTACCGCCGCCATAGCTAGACACTGTCATAAAGTCGAGTTCATGTGGTTTGGTAATCGTACGGCATAAATCTGCCATGAAAATAACAGAACCACGAAGTAGACCAATCAGAACCAATTCTTTGTCACTATTTGCATAGTGAGAATTGATTTGCTCGCCGAGCTCTTTGACTTTTGCTTGAATTTCTTCGGTTGAAATCATGATGCTCATTGCAACAGTCATGGCAGATTCCTACAAGATATAAAAGAAAAAATAAAAAAGGTGTTGACCAGCAACACCTCGAAAATCTGAGTTAATGGTAAAATTTTAAAGCAAAATGACGTTTCATGCACCCTTTGATGGCTGTGAAATTTTATCATTTTGCGGATTATGTCGATCACGCTTTAACGCAATAGCACATATTCCAAATAATAACAAAAGCTTAACAATACCTTTTTTATTTGGCTGTTTCTTTTTGATAAGCACGGTTTCCATAAATATAAGTTGCCTCAATATTACGGTCATCACCTAAAGTGAATAATGCAAACAGTGAATCTTCAACAGACTTAGATTTAGACTGGCGAAGTTCCTGTAATGCTGTTGGCTTTAAGTTTAGTACCACAAAGTCTGCTTCTTTCCCGACGTTGAAGTTGCCTAACTGATCCTGCAAATCGAGTGCTTTTGCTCCGCCTAGGGTTGCATGATAAAGCGCTTCATAAGCTGAGAGTTTATCACCTTGTAATTGCTGAACCTTATAAGCCTCGTTAACAGTTTGCAGTAAGCTAAACGATGTGCCAGCCCCAATATCTGTCCCTAAGCCTACTTTCACTTGTTTTTCCCAAGTTTTTTTCAATGGAAATAAACCACTGCCTAAGAACAGGTTTGAAGTTGGGCAAAATGCGATAGCCGATTGTGTATCATGCATACATTGCCATTCTTCATCTTCTAAGTGAACGCAATGCGCAAACACAGAACGCTTACCAGTCAGACCATAATGTTGATAAACATCTAGATAGCCCGCTTGTTCCGGAAATAAAGATTTCACCCAAGCAATTTCATCTTTGTTTTCACTTAAATGCGTATGGACATACACATCCGGAAATTCTTGTTTTAACTGCCCTGCTCTTTCTAACTGTTCAGGTGTAGAAGTTGGTGCAAATCGTGGCGTAATCGCATATAGAGCACGGCCTTTACTATGCCATTTTTCAATCAAGGCTTTGGTGTCGGTATAAGCTGTTTCTGGTGTGTCACACAGCGCTTCAGGGGCATTACGGTCCATAAGTACCTTACCAGCAATTAAACGCATCTGAACGCGCTCTGCGGCTTCAAATAAGGCATCTACAGATTCGGGATGAACTGTACAGAAAACGAGGGCCGTAGTTGTACCGTGTTTTAAGAGTTCCTGAACAAAGAACTGGGCAATTTCGTTTGCATATGTTTTGTCTTGAAACTGGATTTCAGTTGGGAAAGTATAAGTATTAAGCCAGCTTAAAAGTTGCTCGCCGTAAGCTCCCACCATTTCGGTTTGAGGGAAGTGAATATGAGTATCAATAAAGCCAGGTACAATCAATTGTTCTGGATAATGTTGAACCTCAACTCCAGCAGGAAGATGCTGTTGAGCGTCTGCCCATGCACCAAACCATTTGATTTTTCCATGTTCACTAATCAATACGCCATCTTCCAAATAACGTATTTGATTTGGAATATCAGTTGGCTCAGAGACAGTTTGTTGAATATCTAAAAAACGACCACGCACAACGGTGGTATTTGCGATCAATGACATGGAAAGCCTATATATTTTCACTTTTTTCGATTGATTGTACCCCAGTTAGCCAAGATTTAAACGGTATAACGTTTACTTAGTCCCCATTCAGCCAAAATCCTTCGATAAGTCGTTGATGAACGGTCTGCTTCAAAATGTGCTTCCATCATTAGATCAAGCGGTAGTTCTTCTGGTTTTTGTGATTCGACCATGTCTTGGTCTTCGGCAAAAATTTGCGCATTAAATGCATATACTTTTTCTAAATCACCTGTTTGGTCAAAGTTACGGGTGAGTGGAACAAATAAGCGGGTTTTATTACTTGAGATAGGACAACAGGCATTTAAAATTTTTAAGATCCCACCTTCTGGAAAATCGACAGTAAGTACGGCAGAAAATGGTGGATAAACCTCAAAGGTACGCTTCCACAAAAAGCCTTCTGGTTCGAGATGTTTTAGTTCATGCGGATAATTACTGACATTGCTGATATAGACCGTTTTTAAGCCATAGTTAGTACGTTCAGTGTGATATTTTGGGACGATGGGATTATCACGATTCGCAAAGGCGTTGTGATGCACCCATGCAAAATGAGCGACATCAATAAACCCTTCAAGCTGACGACCACTAGAACCACCAATATCCACAAAAGGTGGCAAAATCGCTTGATGCTCTGCATCATCCCAAGTATCTAATACAGGAATATTGGCTTTAGCAATATCACGACCATGAATACTGGTCCAAATGAGGCCATATCTTTGCACAACCGGAAATTTGGTCAGAGAAAAACGATCAGAAATTTTAATTAGTTCGGGTTGAGCTGGTATTTGAGTACATTTCCCTTCAGTGTTATAGCGTAGACCGTGATAAGGACAAACAATCTCTTCACCATCCACCCAGCCTTTGGTTAAAGGCACGCCACGATGTGGGCAAATATCTCGAACCAGATGAATTTCTCCACTTTCTGTTTTGTATAACGCCATATTGATGTCTAGTAGTGTGACTCTTTGAGGCGCATTAGAGACATCTTGAATACGTGCGACGGGATACCAGTGAGTAGATAGAATTTCCCAATCTTTTGCTTCAAAACTGCTGTTACACGGCATGGCAAGGGGAGTTAAAGTTGGAATCGCATTCATGGCATCACTCCTTAAAAAATTAGGGCTCTGACGAGCCCTTAAAATCTAGGCTTTTTTCTTTTTAGGAGATGCAAAGAGCTTGCCAATATTGAATTTTAAGAAAGTAAACTAGAATAAAAAATTTAAAATACATAGAGTTAAATCATTATATTTTTGAATTTTTGTTCTAATTTAGCTTTAAAAGCGAACATTGATTATTCGCTATATATTTAAAATGCACTGATTGACTGCGTCGAAGGCACAATAAAAAAGCACCTAAACAGTGCTTTTTTAAATCTCTATTCGCTTATTACTCGACAAAATAATGTGCTGCAAAGTGGGCATCATTACCAATGATGTCATAACAATCTTCACGAATAGACATGCCTGCACATTGATGTCCAACCATCCATAAACCAAGAGTAGGTAGTTGTCCTGAAAATAATGGGGTATCTACCCATTTCTGTACGACATAACCATATTTGTCATAGTCATCAAAATAAAAGCTACCAGAAGCCGCGCCTTGGTCATGGCCGTCTTGTAAAACCCGAATATTGGCCCCTTCCCTTGCCAAAATCGGCTTTTTCACCCATTTGCCAGACAAACTTTGTTGCGGGTCATAGGTATGGGTTTCGACCAATAATGGATGATTGGGATAACACTTCCAAAGCTCAACCAGAATCGCCTTATTTGAAAGTAGCATTTTCCAGCAAGGTTCAATCCACTGTGTTTGTGGGTGGATATATTGAGAAAATGCTTCTTCCCAGATCCATTCCCATGGATAAAGTTTAAATATGTTTTGAATGGGCTGATTATGGAGATCAACAAAATCTTGCCCGTTCCAGCCTATGTTCTCCATAGAAAGCTCGGAAACTTGTAGATGAGCTTGATAAGCGGTATCCATCAAATACTCTAAATTACCCCAGTCTTCCCTTCCAGCCTCCTGACAGGCAGCAAAATGCACATGGCTACCACGCGGTAAAATTGTCTTCCAGCGTTTAATCAGGTCTTCATGAATGCTATTAAACTGGTCTCGGTTTGCAATGCCTGAAACTTGTTCTATCCACAGCCACTGCGCGACAGAGGCTTCGAGTAAGCCAGTAGGCGTGTCGGCGTTATATTCCAGCATTTTGATATTTCGCCCATCGTAAGCGAAATCAAAGCGGCCATACAGCATGGGAGCATTTTGTTTCCATGAATGTTCAATATGGTTTATGGCTGTTTCTGGAATTTGAAAGTAAACAGGATAGTTTCCCCGTTGAATGAGGTCTCCTACTACTGATAAACACATCTGATGCAGTTCATTTGCCGCATCTTCGAGTTGTACAATCTGTTTAAGGGTAAACTCATACGCAACCCCTTCAGACCAGTAAATTGAGCCATCGAGAGAAGGTAAATTAAAATAATCAAAACCAATATTTTGATGCTCCACTTGCCAGTCTGGACGTGGAGTAAATATTTTTCTTTTCATATTAAGTGAATGCCTAAAGACTTAGCCGCCGAAAGAGAAACCACTACGACCAAACCCCCCACGTATTGGGGATGAAGAAGACGCGCTTTTTGCCGTACTTGAGATAACTGGTCGGCCTACACTCAAATTGCTGTAAGGATGCAAAGTATTTCCGCGAAAAGAAACTTCCCGATTATTTTGATAATACGCAGGCCCTAAATAGCGACTACCCACATAACTAGAACCATGTCCACTTGAGCTATTTTCTTGTTTACATGTTTCATTATTCCAGTCGCGAGCACAGTCATATTGGTTGTTATATACGTCTTGTACTAAAGGACCATCATTATGGCTACATGCCGTGAGTAATAACGGGACAACGACAAGATTAATTTTTTTAGAACGCATGAGACTCCACACATTTTAATAAATATATTCGGCATAAAATACCGATTAGCTGTTATCTATTATGTTTCTGATTAGGAAAGATAAATTTTAGGTTGGCATATGATATTAACCTGTTTTTTTAAAGTACAGTCTCTTTTGAAGATTTAGATAACAAGGCATCTTACATGTAGATGCCTTGTTGTGATGAATTAGGACTGCAATTGCTTTTTGTTGTGTCGTAAAGAAAGGTAAGCAGTGATTGCTAACACTAAGACGATAAAGCTTAATGAGATCCAGATTGGCATGTGGAATACATCAAGCAATAACATTTTTGCACCAATGAACAATAAGATAATACCTAAGCCGTATGACAAGTAATGCAATTTAGTCGCAGCGCCAGCAAGTAAAAAGAACATTGCACGTAAACCTAAAATTGCCATTAAGTTCGCCGTTAAAACAATAAACGGGTCGCTAGTTACCGCGAAAATAGCAGGAATAGAGTCTACTGCGAAAATCACGTCTGAAGCTTCAACCAAAATCAAAACTAGAAATAACGGCGTTGCCCATAATAAACCGTTTTGGCGTACAAAAAATTTGTCACCTTCAAGCTGTGGCGTAATACGCATATGGTTACGTAACCATTTTAAGAGCTTGATATCTTCAATGTTGGTTTCTTCTTCTTGGCCTTTTAAGAACTTAAAGCCTGTATATACCAAGAACGCACCGAAGATATAAAGTACCCAAGAAAACTCTTGAACGAACCATGCACCAATAAAAATAAAGAGGGTACGCAGTACGATTGCGCCTAATACGCCGTAGAGCAAAATTTTACGTTGTAGCGCAGCCGGTATAGCAAACGCTGCGAAAATCATTAACCAGACGAAAACGTTGTCAATTGCGAGGGACTTTTCGAGTAAGTAACCTGCAAAGTATTCCATGGTTTTTTGGTTTGCTAAGGTCACCCCAACTGTTTGTTGTAGGTAAAGCCATAAACCACCACCAAATAAGGCTGCAACGCTTACCCACGCCACACTCCAGTAAGCAGCTTGCTTAATTGAGACATCTTGACCTTGTTTTTGCTTAAAGCCCAAGAAGTCAATCAGAAGCATGACAATGACTATGCCAAAGAATGCTATGTACAGCCATAAATTGCCGATTGTTTCCATAAATCCTCCATACATCCGGCAATTGGGCATAAAAAAACCTCGACCAGTTGCCAGATGAATTAAACATCTGTATCAACATGATCAAGGTCTTGCCTACACCATGAATTTCACGATGCTCAGATACCGACTTTTTAATAAAAGTGTATTGACGATATCTGACACATAACATTGCTGTTATGTTTGGAGGAGGCTACTCCCCTTGTCAAACTAAATTCTGTTTTGGATAAAACATATCCAAGTCCACATAGAATGGCAGATTTTTTTGTATTACGCAACTGAACTTCATGTGGTGGTTTTACTACATAAAAGCTCTAGAGGTTATTTAATCAAACCACGGTCTAAAAGCGGTTTGCATATAATCTGGTAAAGGTGAATAAAGAATGCAGTTAAAGGCGTACCATAAACATTCCAGAAGTAATAACCGGCTGTGTTGACTAGTAACGCGACAATAAAAGCACCCAACATATCTAAAGGGAAATGCACACCTAAATAAATACGTGACCACGCCACCACAAATGACAAAAATAAAAGAATAATTCCAATCATTTTGCGCTGAGCAAATAAATAAGACAGGGCAATGGTGCTAAAAATTAGCATATGATTACTTGGAAAAGACGCTGTTGGCGCATGTTCAATAAAGGTGGTGCCCACACCCATCACAAACGGTCTTGGGTGATGGTAAAACAGAGAAATAACGTAACCGACTAAAAGCGATACACAGGTTAGAAAGACAGATTTAATGACCCTATTTTTTAAATCTTGATCGCCATAAAACCATAAAAATGTAAGTATGAATAAAAGAATATAGAGGAGATCATTAGCAAAAAAGATAGCAAGACGAATGATAAATTGACTCGCATCCTGAGCCCCATTAATGACATGGAATAAGCTAAGGTTGAGTGTTTCTAAAGACATTCATATTCCAAACAAGAACAAAAACGTGAGCTATGATAAAGAATTAAGCTTAAGGTCTTGATAAAGAATTGTCACAAAAATGAAATATAGTTTATTTGTGAGTAAATAATAGACAGTAAGGCTAGATAATTTTTAATGCGTGTTCGGGGCGTTAATATTAAAGTGTTAACGTGTTGGCACTTTATTCGAGAACGTTATTTTATGACTACTCAAGAAAAACAGAAAAAATTAAGTTTGAGGCCCCTATCTCCAAGAGATCCAGAACAGCCGCATAGAGCAGCAACTCCCCTCGAATTATTATTCGATTTAATTTTTGTGGTCGCGATTGCAACAGCAGGTCAGCAGCTACATCATGCAATTATTGAAAATCATCTATGGCATGCATTACCAAGTTATCTGATGGTATTTTTTGCGCTGTGGTGGGCATGGATGAATTTTTCATGGTTTGCTTCGGCTTACGATAATGACGATGCATTGTATCGGTGTCTTACCTTTGTACAAATTGTAGGGTCACTAGTCATGGCCGCAGGTATTCCTGATGTGTTCCATAGTCAGGATTTTGACATCATTATTGTCGGCTATGTGATTATGCGTTTGGCTTTAGTCACCCAGTGGCTGAGAGCAGCAAAACATGACCCTGAACGGCGAATTACGGCGTATCGTTATGCCGTAGGTATCGTATTGGTACAAATTGGTTGGCTTGTTGCTAACTTTGCTCATGCCCTTTCAATTCCTTTATTTTTACTTCTAGTTGTGGTCGAGTTATTTGTTCCTATCTATGCAGAAAAATATTCGCCTACGCCGTGGCATCCTCACCATATTGTAGAGCGCTATGCCCTTCTTACTATTATCGTTTTAGGGGAATCCATCGTAGGTAGCTTTAATGCCATTCGTGATGCGCTTGCGGCTCAATCTATTAATATTCCGGCTGTTTTTTTAATGATTGGCGGATTAATGTTGATGTTTGCAATGTGGTGGGCTTACTTTGACCGCAGTGAACAGCATCATCATGTTAAAGGTGTACGTCCGTTTGTTTGGGGATATGGCCATTATTTTGTTTTTGTGAGTGTTGCTGCCGTAGGTGCTGCCCTTGCTGCTGCTGTGGATGTTACCACCCACCATGCCCATATTTCTGATTTATACATGGGTGTAATTGTCGCGGTGAGTGTGGTGCTTTATACCAGCTGCATATGGATACTTTACGAGTTTCAGTGCTTATCTGGAATTACTAAATGGTTTTATCCTATTACTGCACTCATTATTTTATGTATTCCGTTTATTTGTAATAACGTGGGATATAGCGTGTTTGCGATGGGTATTGTCTATACGTTACGTTTATTCATCTCGAATAAATTTATGGAAAATATAGAGCCAAAACAGGTTTAAAAAATAATTAAACTAAAAAACGGGTTTCAATTTGAAACCCGTTTTTTATTGAATCATCTGGAGCGAAAGTTAAGCAGCTTTTGCTTTTAATGCGCTCATAAGTTTTTGATGTAAGCCACCAAAACCACCATTCGACATAATTACAACGGCATCACCCTCACCTGCTTCATTGACAATACGGTCAATAATTTCATCAAGTGAACGGCTGACTTGGGCATGGTTAGTCGCAGCTTCAATCACAGGTTGTAAATCCCAATCTAGGCCTTCTGGCTGATACCAAATCACTTCGTCTGCTAAACGTGCAGAATGTGCCAAGCCATCTTTATGGCTACCCATGCGCATGGTATTTGAACGTGGCTCAATAATGGCCCATAAACGACGTTCGCCTAAACGTTTACGTGCGCCATCTAAAGTCGTGTCGATTGCTGTTGGATGGTGAGCGAAGTCATCATAAACCTCAATACCATTGATCGTGCCGAGTAACTCCATACGGCGTTTTACACCGCCAAAGTTAGACAAAGCTTCACATGCCTTTTCAAGCGAAACGCCCACATGCTGAGCGGCTGCAATGGTTGCTAATGCATTCGCTACGCTGTGCTGCCCTGTCATGCTCCATTTCACTTCGCCAACAACATTGCCATTTTCGAGTACTTTAAAATGGCTGCCATCAATTGAAATTAATTCGGCAGACAAAGTAGCTTTTTCATTTGCTTCTAAACTTGTACGAATCACTGGTGTCCAGCAACCCATTTCAAGTACTTCATCAATATGTGTTTCAGTAATTGGCGCAATAATACGGCCTTCACTTGGAATAGTACGAACCAGATGATGGAATTGCTTTTGAATCGCTGCTAGGTCATCAAAAATATCGGCATGGTCAAATTCAAGGTTATTTAAAATCGCCGTTTTTGGATGATAATGAACAAACTTAGAACGTTTATCGAAGAAAGCTGAGTCATATTCGTCGGCTTCAACCACAAAGTATTTGCCACCGCCTAAACGAGCGCTTTCACTAAAACCAAGTGGAACACCGCCAATTAAAAAGCCCGGGTTTAAACCCGCCTGATCAAGTACCCAAGCGAGCATGGTTGTCGTGGTTGTTTTTCCATGAGTACCCGCCACACCAAGTACATGTTTACCTTGTAAAACGTGATCAGCAAGGAACTGTGGACCAGAAATATATGGCAGGCCTTCATTTAACATGTATTCGACAGCATCTATACCACGTTTCATGGCATTGCCGACAATAACCAAGTCCGGATGAGGCTGTAAATGGCTACGGTCATAGCCTTGCATGAGTTCAATACCTGCATTTTCTAACTGGGTAGACATTGGTGGGTAAACGTTTGAATCGGAACCTGTTACTTTATGTCCTAAATCACGAGCTAAAAGTGCTAAAGAGCCCATAAAAGTGCCACAAATACCCAAGATATGCAGATGCATTGCTCGCCTTCTCCACTGCTTTTGTACACAGTATTAATGTGAATTACTGTGTTTTCATTATTGATAAATTTGCCAGCAACGATAGCAAGGCTCAACTGGAAAAGATAGTCAAAATTCGTTGTTGTTCTATGTGTTTGAGGCGTTCATAAAAGTACAGCTTTATTTTTTAGATTTAAGCTGAATTACAGTTTTATCTTTTATAATATTTTCGATCCATATTAATACTTACATCATCGTGATGATGAAGGATGTGCCTTTGAGCCCAACGGTTTTAGCTTTCGTTCTGTTAATTATTTCTAACTGTTTTATGACACTTGCATGGTATGGGCATCTTAAGTTTTTGCACCACGCACCATTCTGGCAAGCGATTTTATTTGGTTGGACTATTGCCCTGCTTGAATATAGTTTTATGATTCCGGCAACTCGACTCTTGAGTGACCAAGGTTGGACTTTGGGTGAAATGAAAATTACCCAAGAAGTTGTCACGCTTATTGTATTTGTTCCATTTATGGTGTTGCTATTTAAGCAGCCGTTCAAGCTAGACTATGTTTGGGCTATGTTATGCTTGTTTGGTTGTGTCTATTTTGTATTTAGAAGCCAGTAAAATTATATGAAATTGGGTTTTCAGACAGATCGTTGTTAAATCCATCGGAATCATGCTTTTTCCACATAAACTTGGGCTTTGGGGTGAGTGAAAAAACAGCTATAATATTGGCCTCATCTTTTTCTCTCATGCTTGGCTTGGTACAAGTCGAGTTTTTACCATTTTTACGCTTTGGAAATGCCAATGAACGCGGTCGCAACAGATACCCAACCTTTAGTCGGAATTATCATGGGTTCCCAGTCCGATTGGGCAACGCTTGAACATACTGCCAATATGCTTAAACAACTTGGTGTCCCATTTGAAGCGGAAGTGGTATCTGCTCACCGTACTCCGGACCGTTTGTTTGAATATGCAGAAACTGCGCGTGATCGTGGTATTCAAGTGATTATTGCAGGCGCTGGTGGAGCTGCGCATTTACCAGGTATGTGTGCGGCAAAAACTGATTTACCTGTGTTGGGTGTACCAGTTAAATCATCAATTTTAAATGGCGTAGATTCATTACTTTCAATTGTACAAATGCCAGCAGGTATCGCTGTAGGTACTTTGGCAATTGGTCCGGCTGGTGCGACCAATGCTGCGATTATGGCTGCTCAAATCTTAGGTTTAACTCGTCCTGAAATCGCAAAAAATGTTGCAGATTTCCGTGCTGCACAAACTGATAAAGTTGCAAGCAACAATATTCCGGGACAGGTTTAAGAGGCTGAAATGGATAAAACTATCGGTATTTTTGGTGGTGGGCAATTGGGCCGTATGATGGCGCAAGCAGCTTTACCATTAAATATTCAATGTACTTTTTTTGAAGCAAATACAGATTGTCCAGCAGGTGTTTTAGGCCAAGTTTTTTCTAGTCAAGATGAACAAGGTTTAAAGCAGTTTATTGAAAGCGCTGATGTTTTCAGTCTTGAGTTTGAAAATACACCTGTTGCAGATGTAGATGTGTTAACACAAACTAAAACACTGCACCCTCCCCGTATTGCTTTAGCAACTGCGCAAAATCGGTTGTCAGAAAAAGCATTGTTTGATGAACTTGCGATTCCTGTTGCGCCGTATCGTGCTGTAGATAGCCTAGAAAGCTTGAAAAAAGCTGTTGCTGAGCTTGGTTTACCAATTGTACTTAAGACTGCAACTGGCGGGTATGACGGTAAAGGTCAGTTTGTACTTCGTTCAGAAGACCAAATTGATACAGCTTGGGCAGAGCTTGGTCCTGCAAAAAGCTTAGTGGCTGAAAGTTTTGTGAAATTTTCTCGCGAAGTTTCGATTATTGCAGTACGTGGTCAAAATGGTGAAGTGAAGACTTGGCCATTGGCTGAAAACCACCATCACAACGGTATTTTGTCGCACTCAATCGTACCTGCACCGAATAGTGAAGCTCTACAACCTGTTGCTCAAGACTACATTACGCGTTTGTTAAATCATCTCAACTATGTAGGTGTGCTAACTCTCGAGCTATTTGTGACAGAACAAGGCTTGTGTGCAAATGAGATGGCACCACGTGTGCATAACTCAGGTCACTGGTCAATTGAAGGTGCTGTATGTTCACAGTTTGAAAACCATATTCGAGCTGTTGCAGGATTACCATTAGGCTCAACAGACGTTGTTCGACCAACGGTTATGATCAATATTATTGGTCAGCATCCTAAAACTGAAGATGTTTTGGCACTAAATGGCGCTCATCTGCACCTTTATAACAAATCGGAACGTGCTGGCCGTAAGTTAGGTCACATTACGTTAATGCCTGTGGATAGTAATGAATTGACGAATTTATGCCGTCAGTTAGCGAAAATTTTGCCAGAACCACTCGCTTTAACAGATGATATGACCATTTAAATAAGTTAAATTTTCTAAAAAGCGATCTTCGGATCGCTTTTTTTGTCTTTTAAATTTAAAAAAATATTAAAAACCTGTTATTTGTTCACTGTGGATAACTTTTGTTGAGCTTTTGAATTTAAGTATAGGCCCTAATTTTGAATTTAAAAATGAAATAAGTTGTTTTGAGAGTTTTTAAATTTAAAATAAGTTATCCCCAATACTTAAAGTTTGAATTTAAATCTGGTACTCCAGCTTGTGTTTGTTTTGAATTTAAAAAGATGTATGTCGTCTGAATGATATTTTGAATTCAAAACTGTGCCTGACTTTTAAATTTAAAACGTATATTCATGAGTAGCCAAGGGCTTGTACTTCACAAAAGTTATGAAAAGCATAAAGAATATAGTGTGTAAGGCGCTTTAGATGTGTGGTTTTATGAGTTATCCACAAGTGGGTTGGGCTTGGATTTTTAAATTTAAAATGAAGTTTTTGAATTTAAATTATAGGGCAGATTTTGAATTTAAAAATTAATTCATCTTGTGAGGAAAGTTTTAAATTCAAAAATAGAGAGAGAAATTTGAATTTAAAACTCCGAAAATGAATTTAAAGAAGTAATTATGAATTCAAATTTACGATTTCTCTCTGAAAAATTTGAGTCCATAATGGTATGGTACTTACAAATTTAAATTTAAAAATTGAACTAGGATAATATGCGACGTTTTTCTTGTATTGTTGGGTCTGTATTTTTGGCGATGACCCAGGCTCAAGCAGAGCTGGTAATTAATGGTTCTACAATATCTAGTAATGCGACTGTTCCAGTAACGAATAGTGATACTTATACGCCTAATAATAATTTCCAGAGCTGTTTGGCAAATTTACGTTCACAGGCTATTGCTGCTGGTGTTTCAGGTAGCACTTATGATCGCTATACGCAAAATTTAACACCAGATTACTCGGTGATTGATAAGTTAAATTACCAACCAGAGTTTTCGACACCGATTTGGGATTATTTGTCTGGTCTGGTAGATGAAGAACGTGTTGCACTTGGAAAACAAAAACTTGCACAACACCGGGATGTTTTAAATCGTGCTTCTCAAGTGTACGGTGTGCCTGCTGAAACCATTGTAGCGGTATGGGGTGTTGAAAGTAATTTTGGTGATATTTCTGGAAAATATCCTTTATTACAAGCTCTTGGGACTTTAAGTTGTGAAGGGCGCCGACAAAGTTATTTTCGTACCGAGTTTTTTGCCACAATGCGTATTTTACAGCGTGGTGACTTAACTGAAGATCAACTTAAAGGTTCATGGGCAGGAGCATTTGGTCATACTCAATTTATGCCATCAACTTATGAACGCTTAGCGGTTGATTTTGATGGAGATGGCCGACGCGATTTAGTATCGAGTACTGCAGATGCATTGGCATCAACGGCTAATTTCTTGAATAAAGCAGGTTGGCAGACGGGTATGCCTTGGGGTTTTGAAGTTCAAATTCCAGCAGGCATGTCAATTGATGGAGAAGGACGACGCTCGAAAAAACCATTAAGCAGTTGGAGTGCGCGAGGAGTAACACGGATTGATGGTTCGCCACTAATACAAGGTCCTTTGTCTGGTAGTACGCCAGCCGGTTTAATGGCTCCAGCAGGACCAAGTGGACCAGTATTTTTAGTATTTAAGAATTTTGATGCTATTTATAGTTACAACGCTGCGGAAAGTTACGGGCTTGCAATTGCACATTTGTCTGATCGCTTAAGAGGAGTAGGTCCATTTGTTAGCTCTTGGCCAACTGATGATCCTGGTACTTCACGTGCAGAGCGTCGTGAAATTCAGCAATTTTTGATTAATCGTGGCTATGATATTGGTGCTGTTGATGGATTGATTGGCGATAAAACCCGTGTTGCTATTCGTCAGGAGCAAACCCGTTTAGGTTTAAATCCAACAGGACGGGCAGGGCAACAAATTTTACGTGCATTCCGCCAAGAACAAGCACGAAAAATGATGCAATAAAATATTAAATAAAAAAGGTCTGCATATGCAGACCTTTTTTATTGAACAGCTAAACTATAGATTGATCTAACTTAACTGCTTCCAATATATCAAAAATAACTGAGGTGACATCTTGGCTTAAATCACGGTCATTAAAGATTTCATAAGCAGTAATTGTGACATCTGTATCACTTGGTAGCTGCTTTTGTTCTTCTTCAATTAGGTGCTCGATAGGCAATAATGTCTGCTTAACTTCCAGATGTAAAATATCTTTATATTCAATATTTTCATCTTCAAGCTCAATTTCTTGCTCATTGAAGTAAGGTAATAAAATAGAATGAAGATAAGGTTTAAGTTCAATAATATCAAATAGTTCGATATCTCGAGTTTGCTCAATCGTACTAATGTGATCATTTACTTCAATCAGGATATGATAATAACTCATCTTGATCTCCATTCTATTTTAGACGGCTCTTATAACCACAATAACATGACTTTGACATGAATTTCGATGTATCTATTTATAAAATAGATACATCGTATGAGTTCAGTATCTAATTATTGAGGTAAAGCGCTTAATAGATCACGATCAGCATCAGTTAAAATATTACTTTTTTTATCGCTATCTTTTCGAACTGAGTACATTAAAGCACCCGGTTGATCACTATGTTTTAAGCCAAGTGCATGGCCTAATTCATGAGCAATTGTTAAACGTAAATCATCAATAGAACTATATTCATAGATCATGATTTGTTTACCGTTATAAATACCTTTCTTAAATACATCAGCTTGGGCATTTTGCTTAAACTGATTTAATGATTGATTGAATTCATCATTAATCTGGTTAAAGTGAGTAACCTTTTTATTTAAGTCTGCAGCTTGCTGATTATAAGCAGCAATATCTTTCTTTAAAGCAACTGTCTGTTTCTGTAAATCTTTCTGAGTTTTCGAAAGTGATTTTGCAGTGTATTCAGGTGCTAATTTTCCTTCCTTAAACTGCATCATCTGTTGATCAAAATTCTTCAATTTCTCATTTAAGATCTGTTTTTTATTTTCAAGATCCGATTGAGTTTGACTTAAATTTTGCTTCAACTGTTTAATTTGTTGTTGCTCATCAATTACACGTTGTTGGTCTTGTTTGAACTGAGAAGCGATTTTTTGACGCTCTGCTGAACGATTTTGGCTGTCATCGTATACAAGACGAATTTCTAACTTTGCATTTGGGTCATAAGTAAAGTAATTTTTACCTGTACCTTCTTTCCAAATATCAGCAGCTTGCTGTGTAATCTGGATCAATTGCTCTTGACTTAAACCAAAACGAGGGTCAACTTCAGCAATTTTATATGTCAAATGTTGAACATTTTTTTGCTGAACTTGGGTGTGTAGGGGAGTCGCAAGATTAGCATTAGCCTGAAAATTAGAAAAAGCAAAGGCCATGCCTAATAACAAAGAAGTTAAACGCATAATCAAAGGGGGGAGATTTGAAAAAAAACGTATTATAAGAATATAAAATGAAAAATCAATCAAAAAATATACAATTTCGACAAAATAATGAGACTTTTGTCTCATTATTTTTTACCAAATGCCAAATTATTTTTTAGTAAAAATTGAATAGTTTTTATTTTATTTAGTTTATTTAATCAGTTAGTTTTAATGATTTTCGTCATCTGAACCATATAATGTAGCCAATAGATCTAAATCTGAATTTGTTAATTTGAAGTTATGAATATCCTGCTCTCTTAAAAGAGGATACATCAAAGATTTAGGATCATCGGTATGTTTTAAACCTAATGCATGTCCAAACTCATGAGCAAGTGTTAGGCGCAGATCATCGAATGAAGTAAAGCCATAAATCTGAATTTGGTTTTGACTAAACAAGCCTTTATGAAAAGTCTTTGAGCCAGAAGTCGTGCTCAAATTAAATTGCTCAATAGATTGATTAAGCAGGTTTTGTTGTTGATTTATTTGCTTAATTTGTCTATTAAGCATTTCTATTTTATTGCTATGTTGAGAAAACTTTGTTTGTAATTCTAACGAAAGCTGACTTAACTCAGCTCGGCGTTTGTTTAAACTGCTTTGAGTAAATTGCCCGTAGTTTCCTTGATTAAAAAGAGATACATCTTTTTGATATTGTTCGAATTTATAATTAAGATTCTCTTTTTCTTTATTCAAAAGAGAGGTTTCCTGATCAATTTGTTGTTTAAATAAAAGAATAGCTTTATTTTTCTCTCTCCATTCTTCCTGCTGCTTTAATAGCTCATTTATACTATTTTTTCTTTCATTTTGAGTAGCTTGTTGGTTGTCCAATACTAAATTAATAGTAAGCTCTGCTTGAGAATCATAAATAAAATAGGTTTTCCCAGTTTCTTTTTGCCAAATTTCAGCTGCTTCTTTACCAATTTGAATAAATTGTTCTTTCGTTAATTTAAAACGTGGATCTATATAATCCATCCTATATTTTAAAGGCTGATTAAAAGAAATATTTGATAAATTGCTTTGAGCAAAAGCAGCTACCTGTAAGCTTATACTGAAGTATAAACTTATTCCCCACCATAGAAATTTTTTCATGGCAAAAATAAAAATATAAATAAATTCTTATTGTTAGGATGTAATCCTTATTCGTCAAAGTGATAAAAATGACCAGAGATAGCGATTGTTTTGTGATCTTGCTAAAGAAAGAGAATAAATAAATACATGTGTTTGGCATTAATGGAAAAATTAATGGATTTCATAACAGTGATTTTAATTTTTTAAAATATCTATAAATAATAAATAGTTAATTTTTATGATTGGCTATTTTGCCCATTAAGTTTATGAAAATATATAAAAAATATTATTGTTATTTTTTGTAAATAATAAAAGACCGCGCCTTCGCGCGGTCTTTTTTAAAGAGACAAATTATTTTTTGTCATCTTTTACTTCAGTGAACTCAGCATCTACAACGCCATCGTCTGCTTTTTGTTGACCAGCATCACCACCTTGGAATGCATTTGGGTCGAAACCTTCAGCACCGCCAGCTTGTTGCGCTTGTTCATAAGCACGTTGAGTGATCGGCATTAAGATGTTTTGTAAAGCTTCAGTTTTCGCTTTGATTGCTTCAACATCATTTTCTTTTGTTGCTGCTTCAAGTTCAGAAACTGCTGTATTTACCGCTGTTTTTTCATCTTCAGTCACTTTGTCACCAAGATCTTTAACAGCTTTGTTTGAGCTTGAAATTAATGCATCAGCTTCGTTACGAGCTTTTGCAAGTTCTTCAAACTTACGGTCTTCTTCAGCATTTGCTTCTGCATCTTTAATCATCGCTTCGATTTCAGCATCAGATAAACCTGAGTTTGCCTTAATCTGGATCGATTGCTCTTTACCAGTGCTCTTGTCTTTTGCAGACACTTTCAAGATACCGTCAGCGTTAATATCGAAAGATACTTCAATTTGTGGCACACCACGTGGAGCAGGTGGGATGTCACCTAACTGGAAGTTACCCAACAATTTGTTTTGTTGAGCCATCTTACGTTCACCTTGGTAAACTGAAATATCGACCGCTGGTTGGTTATCAGCAGCAGTAGAGAACACTTGTGATTTCTTCGCAGGAATCGTTGTGTTTTTCTCAATGATTGGTGTTAATACACCACCCATTGTTTCAATACCTAAAGTTAATGGTGTTACGTCAAGAAGCAATACGTCGTTCTTGTCACCAGACAATACAGCACCTTGAATTGCAGCACCGATTGCAACTGCTTCGTCAGGGTTCACGTCTTTACGTGGCTCTCTACCGAAGAATTCTTGTACTTTTTGTTGTACAAGTGGCATACGAGACTGACCACCAACTAAGATGACGTCAGAGATGTCAGAAGTCGAAAGACCAGCATCTTTAAGAGCAATCTTACAAGGTTCGATAGTACGAGCAACTAAATCAGCAACTAAACCTTCAAGTTTTGCACGAGTTACGTTGATCACTAAGTGTTTAGGACCAGTCGCATCAGCAGTGATGTATGGAAGGTTGATTTCAGTTGCATTCGAAGAAGAAAGCTCGATTTTTGCTTTTTCAGCAGCTTCTTTCAAACGTTGTAACGCAAGTGGATCGTTTTTCAAGTTTACGTTTTGTTCTTTCTTGAATTCTTCAACCAAGTATTCAATTAACGCGTTATCGAAGTCTTCACCACCAAGGAAAGTATCACCGTTAGTTGATAACACTTCAATTTGTTGGTCACCATCAAGGTCCGCGATTTCAATGATAGATACGTCGAATGTACCACCACCTAAGTCATAAACTGCAACTTTACGGTCGCCTTCTTTTTTGTCCATACCGAACGCAAGTGCAGCAGCAGTTGGTTCGTTAATGATACGTTTAACATCTAAACCAGCGATTTTACCCGCATCTTTAGTTGCTTGACGTTGAGCATCGTTAAAGTAAGCAGGGACGGTAATTACCGCTTCAGTTACTGTTTCACCTAAATAATCTTCTGCAGTTTTTTTCATCTTTTTCAAGATTTCAGCAGAGATCTGTTGAGGTGCTAGTTTTTTATCGTTTACTTCAACCCAAGCATCACCGTTGTCTGCTTTGATGATTTTATAAGGTACAAGACCGATGTCTTTTTGTACTGCTTGATCTTCATAACGACGACCAATTAAACGCTTGATCGCGAATAATGTATTTTTAGGGTTTGTTACTGCCTGACGCTTAGCGCTTTGGCCCACTAAGATCTCTCCATCTTTATACGCAATGATCGATGGAGTTGTACGTGCGCCTTCTGCGTTTTCGATTACTTTTACTTTATCGCCTTCAAGTACAGCAACACATGAGTTGGTAGTACCTAAGTCAATACCAATAATTTTTGCCATTTGGTGTGTTCCTCTAAAATTCTGTTGCAATGTTTTTGCTTGTTATTCGATATGAGAGTCAATCGGTTTTTTTCAAGCATTTTTATGAAAAAAAATCAAAAAACTCTCAAATTCTTGGGCTTTTAGCAAAGAGATGCTTTGCTTTTGCTCATTTTATTGACCAACCATAACCATAGCAGGGCGCAATAAGCGGCCATTTAAGGTATAGCCTTTTTGTAAAACGGTACCGATTTCATTTGCTTTTGCATTTGGATCAATGCCAACAGCTTGGTGTAAATCTGCGTTGAAACCATTTTGAGTATCAGCTTCTACAACGCCAAATTTCTCAAGAGTCGTTAAAAGTGACTTTAAGGTTAACTTAACACCTTCAAGTACAGGCGTTTCTTCATCGCCAGCTGCCTGAATTGCGCGTTCTAAATTGTCGACAGAGTCCAACAATTCTTTTGCAAATTTCTCAAGCACAGTCTCTTTATGCTTCTCAGACTCACGCTGAATACGCTCTACACTTTTTTGTGCTTCGTAAACTGCATTGGCAGTACGAGCTTTTTCAAGCTTAAGATTTTCTTCTAGTTTAGTGATTTGCGCTTGTAAAGATTCAACGGTAACGTCGTTTGCTTGCTCTACACCTTCAGCCTGAGTTTGCTCGTTAGATTGCTCAACTTGCTCATTTTGAATGTCTTGAGCTTGCTCGTTTTGCTCATTAGCCATTGATGATCTCCGTTTAAATGGGTTTTTAAACATGTACAGTCCTTTTTGGCATCAGTATTTACTGTGTAAAACCTGAACTGCCATGCATATGCTGTAATTCATTAATAGGGATGAAGTATGGGCATTGCCTAAAAATTCAAGCGTACACGGCAATTTAAAGCTTTTAATTTTGCGGTTTTAAGTAAAAATCTAAATTTTCGATCATAAAAGCTATAAATTCTTGAGTGATTCGGGGTAAATGTTGTCTAGAAGCATACACGACCGACAAACTTAACTCGGGGGCCGTAAAATTTTTAAATAAAGCTTTTAAGCGTTTTTCTTTTAAATCTTTCTCAACTAATAATGTAGGCAACATTGCGACTCCCTGTGCATGTAAGCACATATCGTAAAGTGCATTCACATCATTACTTTTAAAAGTGACATTTAGAGGATAGTTCTGAGGTTGTTGCTCATTATCAAAAAGTGTCCAGAATTGATGTTGGCTATGATGTGCAATACATTCATGTTGAATGAGTTGACGAGGATGGAGTAGGGGACTGTGCTGTTTTAAATAATCAGGATGAGCACAGAAAACGGATTCGATTTGACAAACTGGCCGTGCAATTAAACCATCTGCGACTTTTTGAGTAATGCGTAGTGCCAAGTCCACTTGTGCATCTATAAGATCCATCGTGCTTTCAGTCAGGTACACATCAAACTGAATATGAGGATGCTGTCTCTTAAATTGCCGAATACATTCCGCAACCCCAAGTTCAAATAGAAATAATCCGCATGTAAAACGGATTGTACCGTTGTGTTGTTCAGGTGCTGCGAGTTCTTGTAAAAGTTGTTGCTGCTGTAAAATATTTTCGCAGTAGAGCAGGGCTTTTTCACCTGCGGGTGTAAGAGATATTTTTCGGGTATTTCTCTGAAATAGTCGAGTTGAGAACGTATGTTCAAGGTGCTCAAGATAACGCGAAACCATTGCACGAGAATAATTAAGATGCTCTGCGGCTTTAGTTAAATTACCGTGTTGTGCAATAGAAACAAAGACCTGAATGGCTTTTAAAGTATCCATATGTCTAGCTATTATTACAATATATGCAACAGTTTATCTTAAATTAGTGCGTTTATCTTACATAAATTGCAATTTAAAGTGTTCTTCATGAAACAGGAGAATACCTAATGAAATTATTTAAATTATCCGCTTCCGCACTTGCTACTGCTACAGCATTAACTATGGCTCAGTCAGCTTTTGCTCAAGATCTGAAAATTCAGAGTTTTCTGGCTAAACCAGAGCACTTTGGTGTCACCTCAACCTTAATAGAAGGCGACAAAGAGGTTTTACTGGTTAATGCACAATTCTCAAAATCTGAAGCATTACGTATTACTGCAAATATTCTCGATAGCGGTAAAACATTAAAAACTATTTTCGTAAGCTATGGCGACCCGGACTATTATTTCGGCTTAGATGTATTTAAACAGTATTTCCCGAATGTACAGATCATTGCTACGCCGGAAACAGTAAAGCATATTCAGGATACTCAAGCGCTTAAAGTTAAATATTGGGGGCCACAAATGGGCGCAAATGCACCTAGCCAGATTATTGTGCCTCAAGCTTACACTGCTAAAACTTTAAAACTTGAGAATGAGTCAATCGAGATTAAAGGTAAAAAAGAGCTTACTTATTTATGGGTTCCTTCTGCAAAAGCAGTTGTGGGTGGTATTCCGGTATCTTCAGGTATTCATTTATGGATGGCAGATACACCTAAAACCAAAGATCGTGTGGAAGTCATTCAATCTTTAGAAAGCATCAAAGCACTACAACCTAAAATTGTTGTACCTGCTCATATGGTTGAGGGAGCTCCACAAGGTTTAGATGCTGTTAACTTTTCGATTAACTATTTAAATAGTTATGAAAAAGCAGCTAAAGCAACTAAAAATGCTACTGAGCTGAGCAAGCTCATGCAGAAGCAATACCCAACGCTTCAAAGTGTTGATAGCTTAGAGCTCGGCGCTAAAGTGGTAAAAGGTGAAATGCAGTGGCCATAATCTAGCGTTTAAGCCCTATTAACTTTCAAGAAAGCCGTGACAATTCACGGCTTTCTTACAGAAAAATCGATTTTAAAAGTCAAAAAGCTCTGTAACAATCTACGCAACTTGTATTGCGTTTCTATAAAGGGAAATATTTTGAATATATCTGTCAAATAGAGAAAAAATAAAAAATTGATAAAATTAAACAAATGCTTATCTATAGTTTCATTTATAAAATAATATAGTTGATTTAAGAAAGTAATTTTAATAAAAAATTGCAGAATTTGTACCGCTATTACTACAAAAGACAACCAATGATACGCACGTTGAGAAAAAAAATTGTGAATTATAGGCAGCGCGAAGATGAACTTTGCATTTAAATGTTTGTCGTAATGAAAGGAAAGCTATCATGAAAAAATTAGGTCTTATCTCTGTAGTACTTGCTGGTGTTGCATTTACAGCTGTTGGTTGTGCATCAGAAGCTGGTTTAAACGCTTCTGGTTCTGCTCAAACAAGTGCTAGCCCATCTGGCGTACAAGCTGGTGTTGGTGTAGATGCAGGTGTTTCTGGTCAAGCTCAACCAGGTCAAGTTGATGCTGGCGCTTCTGGTTCAGTTTCAGGTTCTGCAACTGCTCAGTAATTTGCTGCTAAAAATAAGAGATATGAGTTTATAGAACGTATATGTTCAAGATGCCGATACATATATGAAATGAGCTGCTACTCATTTTTCTATAAATTAGAGAGAATTTATATTCCTCAAAAAAGCCCCAAGAGACTTATTGCTTTGGGGCTTTTTATATAGAAGTAGTATGTTTAGTCATCATGACGATAATCTCTATGATCATGATCTCGGTCTTCTAAGCGTTTCTTCTCCCATTCACGGTGTCGTTTTTCCCATTCACGACGGTCCTTTTGCTGTTCACGAATATCTTTGCGTTGTTGTTCATATAATCTTTTACGCTCTTCCCAACGTTTGCGTTCCCACTCACTATATCGACGTCCATCGTTACGGTCATAACGATCGTCGTCATGATCATGGTAACCATAACCACCGCGATAATAAGGATCATCTGTATAAGCAACACAGCCTACAGTTAAAAGACTGGTTGCTAACAAAGTAACAACTAGTTTTGCTGACATAGCAGTACCTCTTTTTGTCTGTTAACAATAATTGGCAAAAAAGTCCTGTTTTAAACGACAGATTTGTTAATGACATTTGCTATAAATCAGATTAGCGTAGATTGGTTTTTACCTTTGTATCTTGATTGCATGAGTTGTATGCGAATATAGTCAAACAACAAAGAATTCTGTAGAAAATATGAAGGATAAGAGGGATTCAAGGAGACAGGCATGACAGCATTTAATCAAAAAATTCAAACATTGCTAGATAAGGGGCAAGGTCCTGCTGCTCGAGCACTTGATAGGTTACCTCGACTAGCTCAAGAGTCTCTCGCTAAAATTTTAGGATACTCTTATCAATATCCAGATCTCGATTCATTTACGAAATGCATGATGGCTGTGCAAATTAAACAGGGGAGAGTGGGATTTATTGGTTCAGACCCAATTGAATCAAGAAGAGCATTCGATGCACAAATGCAGGCCATACGCCAAAAACCAACTGATATTGAGTTAGTAGAAGATATTCGCTTACCTCTACAAAGCGGGACTATCTTTGCTAGACATTATCATCCTGCCCCTAACAAAAAATTGCCATTGATCGTGTTCTATCATGGAGGTGGTTTTGTTGTAGGTGGTTTAGATACTCATGATGAGGTTTGTCGCTTATTAGCAAAATATGCAAAAGTACAAGTGCTCAGTATCGACTATCCTTTAGCACCTGAAGTTTCACCTCAACATTTAATTCAATCGTGTGAAGATGCATTAGCTTGGGTTTATCAAAACCGCAGACAATTAAAAATATTAAAAAGTAGAATTGCTGTCGCAGGGGATAGTGCTGGTGGAAATATTAGTACTGTTGTAGCGCAAAGATCAGTAAATAAAGCTTATGCTCCGCAGGCACAATTATTGATTTATCCTACAGTCGACTTCAAAAGTAGACATCCTTCATTTTATGCTTATAACGAAGGGTTAGTCTTAACAAATACTGATATTGACTATGTCACACAATATTATGCAACTTATCATAATGTAGAACTTGATGATCCAATAATTTCACCTACCTATGGCAATTTAAAGAAAAACCCGCCCGCTTTTGTAATTACAGCGGGGCATGATGTCTTACATGATGAAGCTAAAATATATAGTCATAAGTTAAGACAAAATGGCGTGAAAATGCATTATGAAGAATTTCCGGATCAGACCCATGGCTTTATTAATCTGACTCCGATTTCTAGAAAAGCAAAACGTTATACGATCGAAATTAGTAAAAACTTTAGAAAGTTTTGGGATAAAAATAGTTAACTAAGCTGATTAATCCATGTTTCACGTGGAACGTGGATTAATATAAAAGCTATATAAAGCTATTAATAAATACTCACTAGAATTGTTTGCCGTAGGCGATTAGATTTAACGGTTAATTATTTATAAAGTTGTTGTAGGGCAATATGAAAAAATTACTGATGTTGTTGTGTTTAGGAGTAAGTAGTCACTCACTGTGGGCGAATACCTTAGTTGAGATGCAAACAAATTTAGGCAACATCGAAATAGAGTTATACGATGATAAAGCACCAATGAGTGTGAATAACTTTAAAGGCTATATAAAATCTGGTTTTTATAAAGAGACCATCTTTCACCGTGTCATTCCAGGATTTATGGCTCAAGGTGGCGGAATGACTGCGAACATGCAGGAAAAGACAACACGAGCACCTATTAAAAACGAAGCAGGAAATGGTATTGCAAATACACGGGGTACTTTGGCGATGGCCCGTACTTCAAATCCTGATTCAGCAACTAGCCAGTTTTTTATAAATGTTGCAGACAATAACTTTCTTAACCGTTCACCAGGAAATCCCGGATATGCCGTTTTTGGTAAAGTGGTCAAAGGAATGGATGTAGTTGACCGTATTGTTCAGGCTCCTACATCAAACTATGGCATGCATCAAAACGTACCAAAACAGCCTATAAAGATAGTAGATATAAAAATCAAAAATTCTAAAAAATAAATTAACCATATAAATCAGTTATTTAATTATTTTCAAGATTTTATTTGGCTGAAAAAGAACCGGTCGAGCGCGCATATTTATAAAAGTGCTTGCGTACCGGTTTTTTTTCCCTATAATGCACTCATCCCGACGCGATACACGAAAATATCTTAGCTTACAGGGTTAAGATGAAGGTTTTGTATTGCGTTGAATTCTGTCTCTGATGAGGAGCAGAAAAATCATTAAGAGAATTGAAGAACAACTTGTGTGGATTTTTACTGATTGATTAATCGAAATAATTTTCATTGATTGATTGGTTTAAATTACTCGAAGTTTATTTGAGCGAAATTTAAGTCAGTAATTGATGAGCCAGAATTGGCACCTTGTCTATAAATAAGGTGCAAAATGATTTTAACTGAAGAGTTTGATCATGGCTCAGATTGAACGCTGGCGGCAGGCTTAACACATGCAAGTCGAGCGGGGGAAGGTAGCTTGCTACTGGACCTAGCGGCGGACGGGTGAGTAATGCTTAGGAATCTGCCTATTAGTGGGGGACAACATCTCGAAAGGGATGCTAATACCGCATACGTCCTACGGGAGAAAGCAGGGGATCTTCGGACCTTGCGCTAATAGATGAGCCTAAGTCGGATTAGCTAGTTGGTGGGGTAAAGGCCTACCAAGGCGACGATCTGTAGCGGGTCTGAGAGGATGATCCGCCACACTGGGACTGAGACACGGCCCAGACTCCTACGGGAGGCAGCAGTGGGGAATATTGGACAATGGGGGGAACCCTGATCCAGCCATGCCGCGTGTGTGAAGAAGGCCTTATGGTTGTAAAGCACTTTAAGCGAGGAGGAGGCTACTCTAGTTAATACCTAGGGATAGTGGACGTTACTCGCAGAATAAGCACCGGCTAACTCTGTGCCAGCAGCCGCGGTAATACAGAGGGTGCGAGCGTTAATCGGATTTACTGGGCGTAAAGCGTGCGTAGGCGGCTTATTAAGTCGGATGTGAAATCCCCGAGCTTAACTTGGGAATTGCATTCGATACTGGTGAGCTAGAGTATGGGAGAGGATGGTAGAATTCCAGGTGTAGCGGTGAAATGCGTAGAGATCTGGAGGAATACCGATGGCGAAGGCAGCCATCTGGCCTAATACTGACGCTGAGGTACGAAAGCATGGGGAGCAAACAGGATTAGATACCCTGGTAGTCCATGCCGTAAACGATGTCTACTAGCCGTTGGGGCCTTTGAGGCTTTAGTGGCGCAGCTAACGCGATAAGTAGACCGCCTGGGGAGTACGGTCGCAAGACTAAAACTCAAATGAATTGACGGGGGCCCGCACAAGCGGTGGAGCATGTGGTTTAATTCGATGCAACGCGAAGAACCTTACCTGGCCTTGACATACTAGAAACTTTCCAGAGATGGATTGGTGCCTTCGGGAATCTAGATACAGGTGCTGCATGGCTGTCGTCAGCTCGTGTCGTGAGATGTTGGGTTAAGTCCCGCAACGAGCGCAACCCTTTTCCTTACTTGCCAGCATTTCGGATGGGAACTTTAAGGATACTGCCAGTGACAAACTGGAGGAAGGCGGGGACGACGTCAAGTCATCATGGCCCTTACGGCCAGGGCTACACACGTGCTACAATGGTCGGTACAAAGGGTTGCTACACAGCGATGTGATGCTAATCTCAAAAAGCCGATCGTAGTCCGGATTGGAGTCTGCAACTCGACTCCATGAAGTCGGAATCGCTAGTAATCGCGGATCAGAATGCCGCGGTGAATACGTTCCCGGGCCTTGTACACACCGCCCGTCACACCATGGGAGTTTGTTGCACCAGAAGTAGCTAGCCTAACTGCAAAGAGGGCGGTTACCACGGTGTGGCCGATGACTGGGGTGAAGTCGTAACAAGGTAGCCGTAGGGGAACCTGCGGCTGGATCACCTCCTTAACGAAAGATTGACGATTGGTAAGAATCCACAACAAGTTGTTCTTCATAGATGTATCTGAGGGTCTGTAGCTCAGTTGGTTAGAGCACACGCTTGATAAGCGTGGGGTCACAAGTTCAAGTCTTGTCAGACCCACCATGACTTTGACTGGTTGAAGTTATAGATAAAAGATACATGATTGATGATGTAAGCTGGGGACTTAGCTTAGTTGGTAGAGCGCCTGCTTTGCACGCAGGAGGTCAGGAGTTCGACTCTCCTAGTCTCCACCAGAACTTAAGATAAGTTCGGATTACAGAAATTAGTAAATAAAGATTGAGATCTTGGTTTATTAACTTCTGTGATTTCATTATCACGGTAATTAGTGTGATCTGACGAAGACACATTAACTCATTAACAGATTGGCAAAATTGAGTCTGAAATAAATTGTTCACTCAAGAGTTTAGGTTAAGCAATTAATCTAGATGAATTGAGAACTAGCAAATTAACTGAATCAAGCGTTTTGGTATGTGAATTTAGATTGAAGCTGTACGGTGCTTAAGTGCACAGTGCTCTAAACTGAAATGTTGAAGTTACTAACTTGTAGGTAACATCGACTGTTTGGGGTTGTATAGTCAAGTAATTAAGTGCATGTGGTGGATGCCTTGGCAGTCAGAGGCGATGAAAGACGTGATAGCCTGCGAAAAGCTCCGGGGAGGCGGCAAATATCCTTTGATCCGGAGATGTCTGAATGGGGGAACCCACCTACTTTAAGGTAGGTATTGCAACATGAATACATAGTGTTGCAAGGCGAACGAGGGGAAGTGAAACATCTCAGTACCCTTAGGAAAAGAAATCAATTGAGATTCCCTCAGTAGCGGCGAGCGAACGGGGATCAGCCCATTAAGTTATGTGTGTTTTAGTGGAACGCTCTGGGAAGTGCGAACGTAGAGGGTGATATTCCCGTACACGAAAGGGCACACATAATGATGACGAGTAGGGCGAGGCACGTGAAACCTTGTCTGAATATGGGGGGACCATCCTCCAAGGCTAAATACTCCTGACTGACCGATAGTGAACCAGTACCGTGAGGGAAAGGCGAAAAGAACCCCTGTGAGGGGAGTGAAATAGATCCTGAAACCGCATGCATACAAGCAGTGGGAGCACCTTCGTGGTGTGACTGCGTACCTTTTGTATAATGGGTCAGCGACTTATATTCAGTAGCGAGGTTAACCGTATAGGGGAGCCGTAGAGAAATCGAGTCTTAATAGGGCGTTTAGTTGCTGGGTATAGACCCGAAACCAGGCGATCTATCCATGAGCAGGTTGAAGGTTGGGTAACACTAACTGGAGGACCGAACCCACTGTCGTTGAAAAGCCAGGGGATGACTTGTGGATAGGGGTGAAAGGCTAATCAAGCCTGGTGATAGCTGGTTCTCCCCGAAAGCTATTTAGGTAGCGCCTCGGACGAATACCATAGGGGGTAGAGCACTGTTTCGGCTAGGGGGTCATCCCGACTTACCAAACCGATGCAAACTCCGAATACCTATGAGTACTATCCGGGAGACAGACTGCGGGTGCTAACGTCCGTAGTCAAGAGGAAAACAATCCAGACCGCCAGCTAAGGCCCCAAAATCATAGTTAAGTGGGAAACGATGTGGGAAGGCATAGACAGCTAGGAGGTTGGCTTAGAAGCAGCCACCCTTTAAAGAAAGCGTAATAGCTCACTAGTCGAGTCGGCCTGCGCGGAAGATGTAACGGGGCTAAAACTATGTGCCGAAGCTGCGGATGTATACTTTGTATACGTGGTAGGGGAGCGTTCTGTAAGCCGATGAAGGTGTGTTGAGAAGCATGCTGGAGGTATCAGAAGTGCGAATGCTGACGTGAGTAACGACAAAACGGGTGAAAAACCCGTTCGCCGAAAGACCAAGGGTTCCAGTCCAACGTTAATCGGGGCTGGGTGAGTCGACCCCTAAGGCGAGGCCGAAAGGCGTAGTCGATGGGAAAATGGTTAATATTCCATTACTTCTGTGTAATGCGATGAGAGGACGGAGAAGGCTAAATCAGCCTGGCGTTGGTTGTCCAGGTGAAAGGATGTAGGCATGTATCTTAGGCAAATCCGGGGTACTCTATGCTGAGATCTGATAGCAAGCTGTACTTGTACAGCGAAGTGGTTGATGCCATGCTTCCAGGAAAAGTCTCTAAGCTTCAGTTACACAGGAATCGTACCCGAAACCGACACAGGTGGTCAGGTCGAGTAGACCAAGGCGCTTGAGAGAACTCTGCTGAAGGAACTAGGCAAAATGGTACCGTAACTTCGGGAGAAGGTACGCTGTTGTTGGTGATGGAACTCGCTTCCTGAGCTGACGACAGCCGCAGAAACCAGGCCGCTGCAACTGTTTATTAAAAACATAGCACTCTGCAAACACGAAAGTGGACGTATAGGGTGTGATGCCTGCCCGGTGCTGGAAGGTTAATTGATGGGGTTAGCGTAAGCGAAGCTCTTGATCGAAGCCCCAGTAAACGGCGGCCGTAACTATAACGGTCCTAAGGTAGCGAAATTCCTTGTCGGGTAAGTTCCGACCTGCACGAATGGCATAATGATGGCGGCGCTGTCTCCAGCAGAGGCTCAGTGAAATCGAAATCGCTGTGAAGATGCAGTGTACCCGCGGCTAGACGGAAAGACCCCGTGAACCTTTACTGCAGCTTGACACTGAACTTTGACCTTACTTGTGTAGGATAGGTGGGAGGCTTTGAAGCTGGAACGCTAGTTCCAGTGGAGCCGTCCTTGAAATACCACCCTGGTAATGTTGAGGTTCTAACTCTGTCCCGTGATCCGGGACGAGGACCGTGTCTGGTGGGTAGTTTGACTGGGGCGGTCTCCTCCTAAAGAGTAACGGAGGAGTACGAAGGTGCGCTCAGCGTGGTCGGAAATCACGCGTAGAGTATAAAGGCAAAAGCGCGCTTAACTGCGAGACCCACAAGTCGAGCAGGTACGAAAGTAGGTCTTAGTGATCCGGTGGTTCTGTATGGAAGGGCCATCGCTCAACGGATAAAAGGTACTCTGGGGATAACAGGCTGATACCGCCCAAGAGTTCATATCGACGGCGGTGTTTGGCACCTCGATGTCGGCTCATCTCATCCTGGGGCTGAAGCAGGTCCCAAGGGTATGGCTGTTCGCCATTTAAAGAGGTACGCGAGCTGGGTTTAGAACGTCGTGAGACAGTTCGGTCCCTATCTACCGTGGGCGCTGGAAATTTGAGAGGATCTGCTCCTAGTACGAGAGGACCAGAGTGGACGAACCTCTGGTGTACCGGTTGTGACGCCAGTCGCATCGCCGGGTAGCTATGTTCGGAAGGGATAACCGCTGAAAGCATCTAAGCGGGAAGCCTACCTCAAGATAAGATTTCCCTAGGACTTTATGTCCTCTAAAGAGCCGTTCGAGACTAGGACGTTGATAGGTTGGATGTGGAAGCATAGTGATATGTGAAGCTGACCAATACTAATTGCTCGTGAGGCTTGACTATACAACACCCAAGCAGTTGTATATGAAGCATCAATCGATTCTTAAATATGCAAGACAACTTGATTTAGTTATACCTCTAGCTAAAATGAACAAGTAAAGTAAGATTCAATCAGCCCAGTCTGTTACAGATTTGGAAAACGCTTCGGCATCAAATAAGACCCAAGCAAGTATCCATAAACAGTTGTGCTGGCGACCATAGCAAGAGTGAACCACCTGATCCCTTCCCGAACTCAGAAGTGAAACCTCTTAGCGCTGATGGTAGTGTGGGATTACCCATGTGAGAGTAAGTCATCGCCAGCTCATTATTC